>CAZKND010000001.1:0-86240 GCA_964554215.1 Hadarchaeota archaeon (SeqCode)
AGTTAGTTCACTTTTCCTAAGCTCGACACTATCTACAATAACAGAACCAAAAAATTCATCTGAATTTTCTTCAACAATAGAATTTAGCTTGTCCTTCGCTTTTCCCGATTTAACCCTCGCTATCGTGAAGTGAGGGGTAAAATCTTTGTCGTCCTCTGAAAATCCATGATCCAAAAGGTTCGATTCTAAACTCTCTTTGACTTCACAAAGCTTATCAGACCCTTTAGAAACTCCAGCCCACACCACTCGTATATAACTTGGTTCTGGAAAAACTCCCAGACCTTCTAAATTAATTTCGAACTGTTCAAAATCAGTGATTCCCTCTATAGCTTCTTCAATAACTTCTAATCTACTTTCAGAAACATCACCCAAAAAACGTAACGTCATATGGATATTTTGAGGTCTCACGAGCTTCAAATCTGCACCAGTATCTTTCAAATCATCTTGAATCGGTTTCAATGAGTTTATAACCTCATCGTTTACGTCAATGGATATGAAAGTCCTCGGCAATGATACCACCACTTCTCAATTATTCTCTAATTTAAAAAATCATCTGGAATATCTCTCAAGATTATAACTTTAGACCTTTGAATTAGTGGAAATATTCAAGTTCAATCATCCGAATCTTCACCACGCGCCAACACCGTCAACTCAGCACCACATTCAGAACATTTACCATCTTCAGTGATTTTAGGCACCTCATCAACCTCTTTTCCACACAAACCACATTCAGGAATCTTATTACACCCTCAACTTGTTATTAAATATGTGAAATCATACTGATAAAACCATATTATTAGTTTAATCCTCTTTCTCTATACCCATAGTCTTGGCGGCTTCTCGAATACTTTCAAGATCTCCGGAAAGGAAGACTCTATCACCAGCCTCTATTTTCTCATTGCCTCTAGGTACAGTGAACTCCCCTTCTCTGAATATGCCGGAAAAAACACAGTTGGTCGGGAAATCCATCTCCAGTATAATCTCGGAAATACGCATATCCTCAACAGGAGATTCTTCTGGGATTTCAGTGATAACGATAGAGGCTTCTCCCGCTCCCAAATCTGCCACTCGCTTGAAAGAGGGATGTTCAATTTCCAGAAGGAAGGTATCCATATAAATATCTACAGTGTTCACCGCTCTGTCCGCTCCGGCTTCAAGATAGGCGGTCTCATACGAAGGATTTCTAGCTCTCGCCAAAATATTCGGAACATTAAAAGAACTAGCGAGTATAGTGAAAGCCAAATTAGCCGAATCTTCACCAACCAAACCCAAACAAACATCAGCCTTATCAATCCGAGCCTTCTTCAAAATATTTATTTTAGAAGCATCACCACAAATTACCTTCGCACTCGTGTCCATACTAACAGACTCACAAACATCAGAATCTTTATCAATAAGAACCACATCATGTCCATTATCCTCAAGGCCTTCAGCTACACGACGTCCTGATTGACCTGCACCTGCCACAATTATATACAAGTTCATAACCTCCTATTTCGACCAAACCTCTCTATTTAATAAAATAAATATTGGAAGTATTTCAAGTCTTCCCACAAGCATTGCAAAAATGTAAAAAATCTTTATAATCGGATTTAAAGAGAACATTCCACCCTCTATAAAACTAGGTCCTATATTTCCCAAAGCCGAAAACATTCCTGAAAAACAAGCGAACGGTCCATACCCTGAAAGAAGAGCAGTCACCATCCCTCCTATAACTAAAAGAAGTATCCAAGAAGCAAATATAGTAAATACTCTCATGAGCTCCGTATCAGAAACCCTTTCACCATCAACTGTCAAGTTGGTAATCATCTCCCGAGGACGAGAAGCCTTCTTTATATGATTCCAAATCCCCTTTACCATAATACCCACCCTTTTGACCTTGATCCCACCTGCTGTAGAACCAACACACCCCCCTATAACCATCAATATAAGAAAGATTTGTTTCGCCAGAGCCCCAAAATACTCACTACCAATAAACTTAGTTCCATAACCAGTGGTAGTAGCAATGGACACCACCTGAAATAGAGAGGTCCTAAACAACTTTTCTATGGACCCCCCAAACAACCCCACTGAAATCATGACAAGGACAGTAGCAGCTACTACTATAGACCACCATAACTTCATCTCCATATTATCCCATATCTCTCGAATCTTACCCTTTAGAAAACGATAATGGACCACAAAATTAGTACCGCCTAAAAACATGAAAACTATGATTGTATATTCAATCAGCCTATAATTTCCAGATCCACTATAAAATCCAATGCTAGCATTGTGAGTTGAAAATCCCCCTGTTGAAACTGTGGTAAAAGCATGAGCAATAGAGTCAAATGGTGTCATCCCCTCCAACCATAACAAAGAGATAAGAACGACCGTAAATCCGGCATATATCATCCACAAATATTTGACAGTGCGTTCTAAATTCGGAACCGGATTCGGTGATTTGGCCTTATGAGACTCCCCTCTATAAAGAATATGTTCAGAAATTCCCTTCTTACCGATGAAGAGAAAGAAGGTTATAATTCCTAATCCTCCGATCCACTGAATTAAAGCTCTAAAAAAGAGTAAAGAGTGCGGAATCAAATTTACATCCTTTATCATCGTAATCCCTGTCGTCGTAAAACCACTTACAGCTTCAAAATAAGAATTCAAAAAGGTCATTTCTGAAATTATAGTAAAAGGCAGAGAACAGAAAAAGGAGATTATAATCCAAGCTATTCCCGTCAGATATAAACCTTGAACCAGATTGAGACTCTTCTGATCAAACTTTTTGTCAAGTACAAATCCCAATCCAATAGACAAAAAAGACGGTAAGAAATACCCCAAATAGATATCGGGGCCATACATTTGCAGTTCCGAATAATAAATAGCAAAAAATATTGGTATTAACATCACAAGCCCAATGACTAAAAGAAGGCGACCGAGTGGCCCTAATGACCTTTCTAAATTTCTTGGAAGTCTCAATGAAATCCCTAATTCACTTAAACGATTTGTGTTTTTCGCATTTCTTTTTGTATTTTATTTTAAACCATTAAATTTTTTATCTAAAACTCAGTAGGCTAAAATCAGAAATGCTTTTTACATAAAATATAACCCTAAAATCAGTACCTTGCTTTGAAAATAATAGGAATAACAAATTTCTATTCAGACTCATCCAAGAGATCAAGATAAATCTCTTTTTTATACCTATCAGCTATTACTCCCCAAGTCGAATCCTTCAATTTCTCTTTCCCTTTTCTTCCTATCTCTTTGACCCCTTCAGCATCATCTATGATGTAATTTATACCCCAAGCAACCGATTCCGGATACGGATAGACCTTAATACCATTCTCAAAATTATCGATATTCTCATCCAATCCACCAACATTCGTTCCCACAACTGCCTTCTCAGCATCCCAGGCTTCATAAAGAACAAGGCCAAACGGTTCATTTCTACTAGGTATACAAACCAGATCACTAGCGTTCAACACATTCTTCAGTTCATCATCCGAAACATAGCCCAAAAAATGAACAGAATCTTGAATATTCAAATAGTTCGCCATTTCCTCTAAAGTACCTCTCATACCTCCCTTACCTATGAAAATAAAGTTAACATCGTCCCTGTTTCCCAAAACATGAGGGATAGCTCGGATCAAGATATCCGGACCTTTCTGGTATTCCATTCTACCGATAAACAAAACGACAGGAGCTAGAGGATTAATCCCATATTCCTCCTTCACCCTCCCAGGATCCAAGTCCCTATTGTATTTTCCAATTTCTCCGCCATTAGGAACCACATCTAACTTATAATCAGGAATATCGTAAAGCCAAGCTAGCTCTTCCTTCAAAGTACTTGAGACTGCTGTAACCCTGTCCGAAACATATCCTCCATACCACTCCTTACCTGAAATTTCATCAAATTCCCACCAATCACCAAAAACACCACCATTACGACCATACTCGGAAGAATGATAAGTCAACACAGTCGGATACCCTTCATTCTTAAGCTTATGTATAGCATCGACCGTCACCCAATCATGTCCATGGACCAAATCAAATTCTCCAAACTGATCTTCAGCATGATGGAACCTCTCTACCATCGACTCACACATTTCATGAGCCAACTCGATAATATCATCAGTTAAAGGAAAAGCACACCTGTGTATATGTACACCGTTAATCTGATCGTATTCTGACTGATTATCATCAATCCTAGTAAATAGATGAACTTCATTACCCTTCTCAGCCAAAGCTTCGGTCAAATTAGTCACGGCCGCAGCAAGACCGCCAATTCTTATCGAGTTCAATGACTCCCAAGAAAAAATTCCTATCCTCAAATTTTCTTCCTCATTTTCATCTGGCATTTTATCCTCCTACACGATCTAAAAATTGACCAGTGAGAACAATAATCACCGGCAAGACCAGTTGGTGTTTCTTTTTAATCTTTAAAAAAGAATATCTCCCTTCAAACTCAAAAGTTGCCAGAATAAAAAAAATATAACTAATTAAATTCGAAAAACAACTAATCAGTCTTCTACGCGCTTCTCAAAATCAAGAAGAATATTTTTCATAGTCTTGTAAGCCTCATACGGAGACTGCTGACTGAAATAGTTATGAACTTCTTTAGACTCTCCTGGAGCAGTATACATATAGTAGAGATGATCGCTAGTCTGTAAAAATCGCCAAACCTCCAACAAATCCTCATCATTTGTCTTCTTGACTTTGGGGCCAAGCTCTTTCAATTTAGCATAACACTCTCTTTGCATAGAATTACCTAACCAAGCATCAGTATTTCTCGCTTGGTCGGCCCAAGATATCGTCCCAAAATCGGAAACATGAACATTTCCCGCTCCTTCTTTCTCGACCAATTGAGAGGCCTTAACAAAACTAACTCCTTCATAATTCAAAATCTCACGAGGAAGCCAGGACAAAAAATCAAATATCCCGGTTTCCACCCATTGGTGCTCTCCAAACGTTTCATAGTCCACAAATATATTGACTGCTTGACCCTCTACTTCGGAAAGCCATGCTGCATATTTATCCGCTGTCAATGGATATTCTTCCCAATCCGAATTTGAAAATCTAAAACCAATATCATCAGAGAGCTTATAATTCCTGGGAAATACCTTTACATCCGTTCCAGTAGCTTTGTATATCTGATTAGGTGAATTTCCACCGAGAAGATTTTCCATACCCTCAGTAAAAATACCCTTATATCCCATCTCACCCAAAGTTTCTGCAATGGAATCATTGTAGATAAACTCAGTATTTTCAAAAACTACCGTATCTTGATCAAAAAAATCTTCCATAATTTCTCTATGCATCCTAACCTGTTCCTTGAACTCACTCCTCTCTTCCGAATAAAGACTAGCTAGAGAATGATGAAATGTTTGATTCAAAAACTCAACATTGCCTGTCTCATTCAATCTTTGAAAAGATTCGATAACCTCAGGGCACCATCTCTTACACTGCCATAAAAAAACGCCAGAAATACTAAAAGTTACTTTGAAATCCTTATCTTTGTCAGAAAATCTCTTTATATTTTCAAAGATTTTTTCATTAGCCGGTAAATAACATTTTTCAGCAACTCTTTTGAGAATCTCTTCGTTCCATTCATTATCAAAATAAAGCTCTAACAAATCTTCGGTCTTCGTGCCTTTAGAAGAATCGAACTCTCTATCCAATCTCAACGGTTGATGAACTTCAAATCCTAAGCAGATATCTGTCACGAATCATCACCCCTATACATATTCTTAAAAGGAGGTTCTTTCTCTAAAATATCCTCCACATAACATCTTAATATTTCTCCAACACTCCAAGCTTGAGAAATACAGCCTCTAGGATAGTGAGGCTCATCCCCATCAAATATTTCGGAAACGGTTCCAAGACCAGCCTCAAAGATATGAGAATTAATTAGATTCTCAATTATATTTTCCAAATCCTCATTTCCACCCCCAAATTCAGAAACAGCGCTCACATAAGGGCCAATCAACCAACTCCAAACTGTCCCTTGATGATAAGCTCTATCCTTACTCCGAATATCCCCCTCATACCTACCTATATAATCCTCATCTTCAACCTCTAAACTTCTGAGTCCATAAGGAGTCAGCAGCTTTTCTCTAACACTCACCAAGATATTTTCCGCTTTTTTTCCTTCAAATAAAGGAAAGGGCAAACTAAGGGCAAAAATTTGATTCGGACGAAGCTTATCGGAATTTGGCCCATCTACTAAATCACGCAAACATTTCCTTTCATGGTCCCAAAATCTTTCTTGAAAACTATTCTTCACCTTTTTGGAGTCCACTCCAACATCGACTTTTTTCCCCGTTTTTCGAGAAATCAATTCCATAATTTTCAAGGCATTATACCACAAAGCGTTTATCTCAACCGTCTTCCCTTCTCTAGGGGTTACACAATTCCCATCCACTCTTGCATCCATCCAAGTTAGACCGCCAGAGGTCCAAATTAAATTATCACTGCCCATCCTAACCTTCTCAGTTTCACCACCAGCATAAGTAGTCAAAATCTTATTCAAGACATCCCAAAGTTCATCCACTATATCCAGATCGTTGGTATATGTCAAATATTTGTAAAGGGTATGAAAGAATAGCAGAGAAGCGTCTGCACTGTTCAACTCACTTTCACCGCCTGTTATCCTATTCGGAATAAAACCTTCCTGCTGATTATCCGCCAGAGTCAATAAAACATTTTTAGCAATTTCATCCCTTCCTTGAACCATGGTCAAGCCCGGCAATGCTATTAGAGAATCTCTTCCCCAGGCCGTAAACCAATGATACCCTGCAAGCAACATGCGGTCTTCTACAATGAACGAATCTGCAGAATTAAGCAAATATTCTAAATTCTCTTCCACTTCCTTATCGTTTTTCTCCCGGAAAGGTGATCTCAACTCTTCAAATCTTTCTTTTGATTTCTGAATCATTTTCTTATAGTCTCTAGGATTCTCAGAATAGAGCCTATCAAAATCTCTTTCAACACCATAACCACCGCTCGCCAAAATATTGAAAATATTCTCACCTGAATCTATTTTCAGCTCAAAGTAACCGGGATTATAGTGATCCTCTCTAAAACTAAACCCTCTTTTTCTCTCCACTTCATATTCCATGTTACGATACCACCTCTCCTCCTCTGACAATCCTGATTCGCGGTAATGCGCTTGATCAGACCCAATAGAAAGAAAATGATTATCTTTAGAAGACTCAAACATCTTTACGCGTTTTTCTTCATGTTCCTGGAAAAATTCGTTTTCCTCAAAATTAGAAACTCTATCGATATCTCTATAATTTACTAGAGGACGAACCCTTATTTTACAAGATTTATCTGTCTCATTACTTATTCGATAATTCAGTAAAACAGAATTTGTCTCATGGGGGACACAAATAGTTTTTTCTATACTGAAATCGGGAAGGGAGTAGATAAACTTAGGATGTGGATCCAACCTAAACCACTTCAAGTGTCGATATCCCTTCGGATGAATACTATCAGGATATTGATTGGTTGAAATATTGAAACTATCTCCACCCAAAATAACTTCCTCTTCCAATTTCGAGAGGAGAAGTTTCCTTTCCCACGGGGGGTTAAAGGAAGCAATCAAAAGTCCATGATACTTCCTGGTATTAGCTCCAACAATAGTGGAGGATGAATAGCCTCCTAAACCATTCGACAATAACCACTCTTTAGAAGAAGATTCACTGTAATCATTCAAAAAATTATCATGAAAAGAAATCATTCCACAAGCCTCTCCTATAATCTAAATTTCTAAAGTTCAAGCAAGCCTCAATAAAATCATCATTCTGACTCAATCAAATCACTATAAATATCCAATGTTTGCTCTGCTATAGTGTCCAAAGTGTAGTTCTCCAATACTCTTTCTCTCGCATTCTTGCCCATCTTCTCTCTTAAATCATCATCTAAAAGAATCTCTTTTACAAAGTTGGCAATATCATCAGGGCTTTCAGGGTCAACATGGGCTCCACATCTGTTTGGACCAGTAGGAACCACCTGTTCCTTAAAACCACTAATTCCTTTCGCTCCAACTACAACGGGTTTTCCCATACTCATAGCTTCGGTGCAAACGAGGCCAAAAGGTTCATATTTCGAAGGAAAAACAGAAAGGTCGCAAGAAGCATAATACATAAGTCTCTCCTCTTCATCAACAAACTCGTAGTTAGTAATTACATTATCATGAAGGTCATTCTTATCTATAATATTGTTAATAGACTCTTCTTGATCGCCAACCCCCAAAATAACCAACTTGGCATCCGGAACCTCTTCTAAAATTTCAGGCATAGCTTTCACAAGAGGAACGACACCTTTTACCCAAGTTAATCTACCTACGAAAAGAATCATTGGATCATCCCCTACACCTAACTTTTCTCTGAATTCCTTCACTTTCTCATCCGAAAACTCTTCTCGATTAGGATCATACTTCTCATGGTCCACCCCATTCGGAACTGCTCTAATCTTAGAAGGTTCGTAACCAAGAGAAATCAAATGACCCTTCATAGCATCACTGACCGTAATAATGATATCAGCTTTCCTACCAGCAGTTCTTTCCAAACTCTTAACAGTATCAGAACCGTTATTCGTCCTTCCTTGTTCAGTAGAGTGGATATGAAAAACAAACGGTTTCTCTAAGGATCTCTGAGCAGATATTCCAGCAATTCCAGATAACCAATCATGCCCAACAATAATATCAAAATCTCTATCGTCTTTTCCTACAAGTTCATTCACCGTTTTAGTAGCTGAAAGAATATTATACATCAAAACTTCAGCAAAATAATTTTGAGAGGATTCTGCCCAATTAGCGACGTCTCCAGGCATAATTATCGGAAGCAAATCTATCATGTCAGCCAACAAAGGTCTATGAACCTCCACTCCTCTCCATGTCTCCGAGGTTGTAGCATCTCCCGGATTTTTTGAAAAAACTGTGACACTATGGTCCTTTCTGACAAATCTCTTAGCCATTTCTTGAGCATAAGTACCTAATCCACCTGCTTGAAAAGGTGGAAACTCAAATGAATAGTACAAAATTTTCATTCCCATCAATCAAAGGTTCTCATTCAAACAAATAAATCCTCTGTAAAAAATCCGATAAGGAAAATTGAAATTTTTATTCCTATTCAATACAAAAATAATAAAGAAATTTTCTCAGATTCTTTACCTACTATGAATACGCGTTCAATATATATTCTCTAACCATTCTATGAGTGTTGAAATAAGAAGCATTAAACGCTATAGCATTTTTCATTACACGAGTCCATCCCTTCCTATTAGTATAGAATTTAGGAAGTATCTCTTCTTCAAGACTTTTATAAATATCAGAGGAGTCCAATTCATCCATATCTTCTTCAGAATCTTCATCCGCATTCGAACCAATCTTCCAACCTGTAACATCTTCCAAATGACCCTCTATCCACCATCCATCTAAAGTACTAAGCTGAGGAACTCCATTACACGCCGCTTTCATTCCCGACGTTCCACAAGCCTCTCTACCTCTCTTAGGATTATTCAGCCAAAGGTCCACACCGGAAGTAAGCAAATCACCCCATCTCATATCGTAATCTTCGATATATGTAATTTTTATATCCTCTTTCACATCTTTCATGTGATCATAAACACTCCTTATCATATCTTTACTGGCTCCAGCCTGAGGATGAGCTTTTCCTGCAAAAATAATCTGAAAATCTCCAATATTTTGTGAGATATCTATAAGTTTTTCCTTATTATGGAAGATGAGATCCGCTCTTTTGTAAGGTGCAGCTCTACGAGCAAACCCAATAGTGAAAACACGACTATTCATATCAACTTCTGAAACATTATTAACCTCTTCAATGAGCCTCTCCTTCTCTTTTAGATGACTATTCCAAATTTCTTCGCCAGGAATTCCTACACAATGCTTCAACTTATACGGATCTTTCCTCCAACCTGGAACATTCTCATCATACAACTCTTCAAAACTATCTGAAACCCAAGTAGGAATATGAATACCATTTGTAATTGAATCTATAGAATAATCAGAAAAAACGGACTTTGTAACATCTTCATGACGCTTCGATACAGCATTTATATAGCTACTCAGATTCATAGCGAGTAAAGTCATGTGCAAACTCTCTTCCTGACTAAGTTCTTTAAGCTCCGAAATCGGTAAATAATCATCTCTTATGACCTCTTCTACAATATCATAAGAAAACTCATCATGACCTGCTTTAACAGGCGTATGAGTAGTAAAAACACACTTTTCCCTAACCTTCTCACGATCCCCCTCAAACCTATCAAGAAGTTCCAAAGTAAGTAGACTCGAATGACTTTCATTCATATGGTATTTCCCTATTTCATATCCCATTTCATCAAGAATCCGAGCTCCCCCAATACCCAAAACAATTTCCTGATATAATCTATATTTATAGTCACTGCTCTTATAAAGAGAATTAGTTATATCTCGATATTCCTCGTCATTTTCTTCAATATCCGTATCCAGAAAAATAACAGGTACAGAACTATCCTTATACCCTTGAACCTCTTTCTTCCAAGCCCCCACCTTAACCTCATCGCCATTTATCTTCACAGAGGTCTTCACAGGTAACTTTTCCAAAAACTGATCGGGATCCCAAGGCTCCGGTCCATCAACCTGATTTCCTTCCTCATCCAACTCTTGTTTGCAATATCCCATCTTGTTAAGCTGTGTCACACCTACCGCAGGAATATTCGAATCTGCAAAAGTCTTAATGGTGTCACCGGCCAAAACACCCAATCCACCACTATAGGTATTCATATCTGATTCTATTCCAATCTCCATAGTGAAATAAGCAACTCGTGCATCTTCTAATTCTGGTGAAAACATGGAACCTACCTTAGGCCTTCTAAAATTCTATATTCTTAAGGCTTTCCCAAAGAAATAATTTGAAAAATATTCCTAAACAAGACCCAAGACTGAAATAATTCAAAAAAAGCTAATGGACCAATAAGAACAATTTGATTAGCTCTCTCTATCTAATTGACCCTTAATTCTCTTAGCAGTGCCTTTCCCTATACTTTTTACATTACTCAATTCTTCCAAACTAGCCTTTCTCAAATCTGACTTATCGTAACCGCTATCGTACAAACTCCTTGCTCTTACTCGACCTACGCCTTTGATATCTATCAAATCTAACAATTCTTTTTTTATTCCATATTTAACACGATCACGAAGCTTTTGGAGGGAACTCATAGCTTCTCTAACATTAAAAAGCTTAGCCAGCTCGTAACCTGCATATAACAACCATTCAGCCGTGCTCACCTTCCTCCTGATATCTCCAGCGCCAACACCATATTTGTCATGGATGGTCTCCTCCGGCACCTCATTTATCCAGTCTATCAGCATTTCAGCCGTTTTCACTTGGGTTAGGAAATATTCAAACTTTTCAGGATATCGCCACTCTTCCGGTGGTTCCAACAGTAATTTGTCTTCTTTCTGATAATCTGAAACAATCGATTCTAGTTCTCTCTTATCCCCTTTCTTCAGATACAAAGTGTCCATATCCGGAGTAGCACAAATCATCTGCAAAAATCCTATATCGGATGGATTTTTCGATTCAACATTCTCAATGCCTTCCCGTAACTTTACTCCAGATAGAGGATCTATATAAAGTTGGGAAACTCTCTCACCATACTTTGTAGCACTCAACCACTTACCTTCAGAAGAAACCATATCTTCAGTTCCAAGAAAATCTAATACTTTTTCAATAGTCCCCTCAACCATGCTAGTTGAACTCTGATAAGCGAAAAAAGTCCCGTCAATGAAATCCATCATGGACTCAAAACTATTGACATATCCAGCCGCAATAGAACCTAAAACATGAGTTCTAATAGCTGGTTCGGAAGACAGCTTCGACTCTATTCTCTCAGGCTCAGCACTTACATATTTATCCAACAAGGCTTCTCTCTCCTCTTCTGAACTACCAACCATTATCGCTTCCCCATAATCATCATATTCAGGACGTCCTGCCCGACCTGCCATCTGCTTATATTCCAAAACCGGAATTGGTTTCATCCCCTCCGGAGGAGAATATCTTTTATAATCTCTAATTATTGACCTCTGAGAAGGTAAACTAACACCAGCCGCAAGCGTAGGTGTAGCACAAATCACCTTGACCAAATCTTTCCGAAAAGCTTCCTCCACAGCACTTCTCTGATCATGATGTAAACCAGCATGATGAAAAGCGGCGCCATTCCTTACATACTCGGCAAGGTTCTCACAAGTTTCAGTTGATTCGCCTAATGCATTTTCAATTGTTTCAGCATACTCCTCAAGTTTCTCCTTTTCCTCCGAATCCAATAACTTACCTACCTCTTTTGAAACTCTTCTAGCTTCTGCTTGAGTAGACCGCCTAGTATTGACGAAAACAAGAGACTGTCCATCTTCGTTCTTAATAGTGTCTACAACTAATTTAGAAACCTTGTTATTAGAAGAAACAGAAATCTCTCTTTCCGAACGATCGCTAAAAACTATCCTATCGTTATGATAAACACCCTCCTTTAAGGGCACAGGACGCCATTCGCTTTTTAGATGCTTAGCATCTAACCAGTCCGCCATCGCACCAGAATTACTAATGGTAGCACTGAGGCCTAAAATCTGAATATCAGGATTTAACTGCCGCAGCCTTGCAGCCAAAATCTCTTGGGTGGGGCCTCTGCCTTGGTCATCTATCAAGTGGATTTCATCAAAAACTGCAACAGTACTAATGTCTGCTAACCATTTCGCTTCATTCCGCAATAAAGAATCTACTTTCTCTGAAGTCGCTATCAAAATATCGTGCTTGGAAACGTTTGATCCATCTATCTCGTAATCCCCAGTAGCTATACCAACGTCGACACCTAAGGGTTCATATTTTTCCTTAAAATCCTCATATTTTTCACTAGCAAGAGCTCGTAATGGAACAATGTAGACACACATCCCCCCTTCTTCAAATATAGATTTCAACATGGCTAGCTCGGAGACTAAAGTCTTCCCCGCAGCCGTAGGGATAGCCAGAACCAAATTTTCACCATCCAAAACACCCTCCTCTAAAGCTTCAACCTGTGGAGGATAAAGCTCATCGATTCCCTGATCCTTCAAAACTTCCAAAACATCTTCAGAAATATTGTACTTTTCTTGTAAATCTGAAAGTTTCAAACTAACACCATCTCTAATGGTTAAAAATCAAACCCAATAAACATTCCCCGAACTACAGCTCCTCCAATCCCAAAACCTCAACGTCTTCCTTACCTTCAACACCATTTTCCAAATCCACGATAGCTATATTCCTTTCATAAGCCCGATTATTGTCTACGTAAGCCTGAGACGTAAAAATAGTAAGAGCATAATCAGAGAAAGACCATCCCTGCATCTTAGGTTGATGAGCTCTAATCAACAAATTACAATTATGCTTTTGCAGATATTCCATAACCTTCTCTTTCCCGAACTGTGGCCTACCAGTAAGACCATCAACCTGAGCCCCCGTAATCCTAGAGTTCAAATCACCCCAAGTAACAGACCTCCAAATAGGGATTTCCAAATCGTTTTCCTGATTAAAAGGATCATCCAACCCCTCTAGACGTTCCAAATCAGATACGAAAGGGAGAGAACCGTGAGAAGCAATAAGTCCATCGGCTTTTACAACCCATGGCAAATGCATCAATTCTTTGTAATACTCATACTCTTCTTCTGAAAGATTGGGCCAAAAGTTAACGGGCCTCAGTTTTTTCTTATGGTACGCATCGTGGTTACCTAATAATAGTATCAGGCCGGACGGGTTCTCCTTCTTCTTAGAGAGTAAAAAATCAATATTTTCTTTGGATTTTTTTCCACGATCAACATAATCACCTAAAAAAACGAGATAAGCATCTCCATTAACCACATCAGATCCATACTTTTTCCAAATTAATCGAGAGGCCTCTAAGTCCCCATGTGTATCTCCAACAAAAATAGCAGACGATCTCTCATCAAGTTCTACAAGTTTATCATTTTCAACTATTTTCGGAATGGAGACTGTTATCAAATCACCCGAAAAAGATTAGGTTTACATCTCGTTACTCTTCACTTCTAACCAAACATCCATCCAATCTTCGATATGACGTGTTATCAAAAACTTATTCTTAACTCTCTCTCTTCCTTTCTTACCCATCTCATCTTTCATTTGCTCATCAGACAATATATCCATCACTTTCTTAGCCACTTCCTCGTAATCATTCGGATTAACTAAATAACCATTTTCTCCGTCCACAATCTGAGTAGGAATTCCACCAATATTGGATCCAACAACAGGAGTTTCCTTCCACAAAGCCTCAGAAACCGTTAAAGCAAATCCTTCCTTCAACGACTTTTGAAGAACAACATCAGCCGCCCTTTGGATAGAATTAACCATTATATCCGGAGCATCTACAATAAGGTGAATATCATCGTCTCCATTTACCTTCTTATGAATCCGGTCATAGACCTCCTGCCCTTCAGGATCATCAGTCGCCATTGACCCACATAGAACTAATTGACAATCAATTTCCTCATTCACTCTCCTATAAACATCTATTACACCAGAAGGGTCTTTCCACTTGTCAAATCTTGATATCTGAGCAATAATCGGCTTATCCCGATTAACACCGGCATCCTCAAGGTACTTATCCATAGTTGACTGACCTATATCCGTATTTTTGGTCGTCAAAGGATCTATAGACGGCCTTATAATTTTATGACCATTAGAGAAACCCTTAGCTGCAAAATCCTGCATTTGGAAAACATACTTGTCGTAAGCCAGAGCAAAGGATTTCAAATAGTCCCATACCTCTTCATAAGGATCTGATAAGTCGATATGGCAACGCCAAATCCATGGCTTACGCTTAGGATAACAATTTATTAAAGGCAAAGGTTGAGGATCATGAACCACAACGATATCATGATCCAGATGGGTGAAAGAAGCAAAATCTTTACTAGTTTGCTCAAAAACATCCTTCTTCATTTCTGTAAGATTAATTTCATCCCCTTGCAAAGCGTTATGAAACTTCTTAGTTATCTTGAAAAAGTCAGGATTCCCGATCATAGCCCTCCAGCCAACGTCTATACCTATTTCGTTCATTAACAAAGTCATATTACGCATAATTTCAGCCACACCGCCACCATAATATGTAGAATTTATGTTTACAATATGCGTATCAGATAAGTGAGTTGCTTTTCTATAAAGTTCAGAAACTTTCGCATCCCCTACGAACTTCCTATAATCCATCAATCTCTTCATCATTTTAACCTCAAATTCGTTCTCACTCTTTTCCAAAGACCTAATAACATAATTTGCTTAAAAAGTTTCCTTTTAATCACGCTAAAAATCGTAAAAATTTACCAAGAAAAAATGAATTCCAAATACTTACATGCAAAAAGATTAGTTCAAATAATTTGTCTGCCCCGGCAAATTTGAAAATCGTATTAAACAATCATCGAGAAAATGAAAACATGTCAACGGAAAATAAGAGAGCTCAAAAAGAGATTATAGAAAGAATAGTAAAGGGCGAGATCTCAGACAAAAAAAATCTAGAAAAGAAAAAAAGAGAAATAAGCAAAAAATTCGGACTTTCCGGAGTACCAAGCAACGCCGAAATATTGAAAACCGCAGGGAAAGAGAAAAGAGACGAACTAATTCCTTTACTAAGAAAAAAACCAGTCCGTTCTATTTCTGGAGTTACTGTCATAACAGTTATGCCGGAACCAAAAGGATGCCCGAAGGACGATCCATGTATTTACTGCCCCGGAGGTCCTGAAGAGGACACCCCTCAGAGCTATACCGGTAAAGAACCTGCTTCTGCCAGAGCAAAACAGGCCTCTTACGATCCAGTAAAACAGATAAATCGTAGAAAAAAACAGCTCAAAGCAATCGGGCATGTAGTAGACAAAGTGGAGCTAATTATATTTGGAGGAACATTCTTATCTCAACCAATCAATTATCAGAAAGAATTCGTCCGCAATTGTATAGATACTATTTCTGAAAATGATTCTTCAGACCTAAAAACTGCAAAAAAAAGAGCCGAAACTTCCGATACCAGAGTAATAGGAATAACTTTCGAAACCAGACCGGATTATTGCCGAAAAGAACAAATAGATAATATTCTGAATTTTGGAGGTACCAGAGTAGAAATAGGAGTACAAACTTTAGATAACGAAATTTATCGGAAGACGAATCGTGAACATACATTACAAGATGTGATTAATTCTACTCAAGAAGCTAAAGATGCCGGGCTAGCCGTAGTCCACCATATCATGCCTGGTCTACCGGGTTCAACTCCAGAGAAGGACTTGGAAAACTTTGAGAAGCTTTTTGACAATCCGAAATTCAGACCCGACATGTTGAAAATTTATCCGTGCTTAGTGATTGAAGACACTGAACTCCACGAGATGTGGAAAAAAGATAATTATCAACCTCTCACAGAAGAAGAAGCTTACGATCTAATCGCAGACATGAAAGAGAAAACCCCTGAGTGGGTTAGGATCCAACGTATACAAAGAGACATACCTTCCGGAGAAATCGAAGCTGGCGTTCAGAAAGGAAATTTACGAGCTATTGTTCAAAGGAAAATGAAGAGGGAAGGAAGAAAATGCAACTGTATAAGATGTCGAGAAGTAGGTCATAAAACAAAAAATGAAAATATTAATCCAAAAGTAGAAAATGGAGAAATATTAGTCAGAGAATACGAAGCTTCAAAGGGAAATGAAATATTTATCTCCTACGAGGATACAAAAAAGGACATTATTTTCGGCCATCTTAGAGTGAGAATACCCTCAGAAAACGCACATAGAAAAGAAATCAATAACAAAACCGGCCTAGTCCGTTTGCTTCACGTTTTTGGAAAGCTAGTATCCGTAGGAAATGAAAACAAATCAAACAGTTGGCAACACTCGGGAATAGGAAAAAAGATGTTGAAAAGAGGAGAGAAAATAGCCCAAGAAGAATATGATGTTAACAAGATGTCTATCCTGGCCGGAATCGGAGCAAGAGAATATTATAGAAAACTAGATTACGAACTAGAAAGTCCCTACATGGTTAAAAATATTTAAGATTCTATATCTTCTTTCAAGATATTAATAAAGGGTTCTTCCATTTTGTCCTTAACTTTACTATGAACTATGAAGGTTTCAGTTTCCTTAATTCCATCTAAATCGTGAATCTTCTTAACAAAATCAGTTAATTCATCTCTACTTTCAGTCCACACTTCTAATAAGCCACTATATCGACCGAAAAGACGGAAAAAATTAGATACTTGTGGATAATTATTTATCTCTTCTTCATCTTTTTCTCTAATCTCAATCTCGGGATCTTCTTGAAGAAAGACAAAAGCCCTGACTGATAAACCTATTCTTTCAGGATCTAGGACATTTATTGAGTCGTCTATCAAATTGTCCTCTTTAAAATTCTTTATTTTTTTAGAAACAGTCTGTCTCGTGGCGCCTACTTCTTCAGCTATGTCCACAACCGGTCTATCCGCATCTTTCAAAAGTTGAAGAAGTATCTTCTTATCTAACTCTTTCATGAATCTCACTTAACATAATGTTAATAGTAAAGTTTAAAAACTTTACTAAAAAGTGAAATGAGGAAACTATTAGGTGACGGAGTTAAAATGGTCGAAAACGAAATAAAAATGAGAGATTTTCTACCAGAAGTTGAGGACAAGGAAAAGACTCTGAAAGAAAAATGCGGCGAAGAAGGATACGAAAAGATAGCAGCGCTTGATAACCCAAAAGTAACTGACTTTTTAGCCAGATATCTTAATCATTGCAATCCAAAATCAGCTTTCGTAAGAGGAGCTAGTGAAGAAGACGAAAACTACATCAAAGAAAGATCTATAGAAAAGGGGGAAGAAAAAGAGTTGAAGGTCAGAGGGCATACAGTTCACTACGATGGTATAGAAGACCAAGCTCGAGATAAAGAAAAAACAAAATTTTTGCTAAACCCTGAAGAAGACTTGGGACCACAATTTAACTCTATGGATAAAGAGAAAGGGCTGAAAGAAGTCCAAGAATATTTAGAAAATATTATGGAAGGAAAAGAAGCCTATATCATCTTCTTATGCCTCGGGCCAAAAAATTCCAAATTTTCTGTTCCCGCACTTCAAATAACTGATTCAACTTACGTAAGTCATTCAGAAGATATACTCTACAGAAATGGTTACGACCTTTTCAAGAATGAGGACTTTGAGAGTGAAAATGATTTCTTTAAATTTGTCCATTCCGCTGGGAAACTAGAAGATGGGATATCCAAAAACATTGACGAAAGAAGAGTTTACACCGATTTAAACTCCAACATAGTTTTCTCTACAAATACCCAATACGGAGGAAACACCCTAGGTGCAAAAAAACTGGCAATGAGACTGGCAATAAAAGAAGCCTCAGAAGAAGGTTGGCTCACAGAACACATGTTTATAATGGGTGTAGATGGACCTGGTGATAGAAAATCATATTTCACTGGTGCTTTCCCATCAGGTTGTGGAAAAACTTCCACAGCAATGATAGAAAGGGAGAGCTTAGTAGGAGATGACATCGCATATCTAAGAAATATCGACGGAGAGATAAGGGCAGCAAACCCCGAAAACGGAATATTTGGGATAATCCGTGATGTGAACCCACAAGATGACCCATTGATATGGAAAGCGATAACCACTCCCGGCGAAGTAATATTCTCAAACGTTCTCGTACATGAGGGTTATTCCTACTGGATGGGGATGGGAAGAGTACTGCCAGACGAAGGAATTAATTACTCAGGAGAATGGTGGGAAGGAAAAACCGACGAAGAAGGAAATGAACTAACACCTTCTCATCGAAATGCTAGATACACTTTAAGAATATCAGATCTGGAAAATGAAGATTCGAAACTAGAAGACCCTGAAGGAGCAAAAATAGAAGGGATAATTTATGGTGGTAGAGATTCTGACACATGTGTACCGGTTGAAGAATCCTATAATTGGAATCACGGAATATTAACAAAAGGAGCTACTCTAGAGTCCGAAACTACCGCTGCCACGCTTGGAAAATCGGGTGAGAGAAGGTTCAACCCAATGTCAAACTTAGACTTTCTATCGATACCAATCGGTCAATATATCAAAAATCAACTAGATTTTGGCAAAAAAGCAGAGAATACACCTTCAATATTCTCAGTAAACTACTTCCTCAGAAACGAAGAAGGAGAATACCTGAACGACATGCATGACAAAGGAGTATGGTTGAAGTGGATGGAATTAAGAGCAAATGGAGATGTCGACGCAATAGAAACACCTACCGGTTATATTCCAAAGTATGAAGATCTGAAGAGATTATTTGAAGAAGTACTCGACAAAGAGTACTCCAAAGAGGAATACAAAGAACAATTCAAAATAAGAATACCCAAACATCTTAACAAAATCGAAAGGATGAAAAATATCTACGAAGAGGACATTCAAAACACACCAGAGAAACTCTTCGAAGAACTTGAAGCCCAAAGAAAGAGATTGAAAGAAACACAAGAAGAATACGGAGATTATGTTTCTCCTTTTGAACTAGAATAAAATCCTAAACTTTTCAGTTTACCTTACCAAAATATGAAATTTTAAACCAGATTAGTGCTATTTCCATTGTGGTAATAAAATGGGAGATTATACCAGGAAAGCTAAAAAACTAATAAAATCCACTGAGGCCAGTATAGGGGATGAAGTAAAGGTAAAAAAAGAGGGGAAGACGTTCAAGGGTTTATTGATGCCTCAAACAGGCAAAGAAAAAGATAAGCACATTATCTTAAAGTTAGAAAATGGTTACAATACTGGAATAAAAATAACAGAAGATTTAGAATTCGAAAAAATAAATGAAGGAAGAGAACCCGAAATAGACAGAAAAAATGATAATATAGAACCCGATGAAAACAATCCTAATATCTCTATTCTGGGAACTGGAGGAACTGTTGCTTCAAGAGTTGATTATAAAACAGGAGCAGTTAAACCTACTTTTTCAGCAAGTGAGATATATAGCGCAGCTCCGGAGATTGCAAATATTGCCGATATAAAAGCGAAAACAATCTGTAACGTGCTAAGTGAAAATATGTCTCCTGAACTCTGGGAAGAGATAGCTCAAGAAGTAGCAAATGAACTTAATTCCGGGGCCGATGGAGTCGTAATAGCTCATGGTACAGACACTATGGGATATACTGCCTCAGCGCTAAGCTTCATCTTGAAAAATCTCTCAAATCCAGTCATATTAGTTGGTTCACAAAGGTCCTCGGACCGTCCCAGTAGCGACGCTCCGTTAAATCTGGCGAGCGCTGTTTCAGTGGCCACAACTAACTTTCCAAAAGTAGGGGTCGTAATGCACGGAAGTACTGAGGATGATTTTTGCCTTGTTCACAAGGGTTCAAAAGTTAGAAAATGTCATACGAGTCGAAGAGATGCATTCCAGACCATAAACGAAAAACCTATCGGAGTAGTGAAAGATCAAAATGTGGAATTTTTCCAAGATGTTGAGAAGGAAACGTCTGAAAAGGAGGTGGAGGTGGAAGGAGGTTTTGAAGAAAAGGTAGCAATGGTAAAAATACATCCTGGAATAGAACCTACTCAAATTAGCCATCTTATAGAAGAAGATTACAAAGGAATTATTTTAGAGGGAACAGGGCTGGGACATGTCCCTGAAGCACTCAATTCGGAGATAGATAGAGCAATAGAAAACGGCATCTCAGTGGGAATGAGCTCCCAATGTATCTGGGGGAGAACAAATATGAAAGTATATTCCACGGGAAGAAATCTTTTAGACCTCGGCGTTTATTCGCTCGAAGACATGTTGCCCGAAACTGCTTATGTTAAACTGATGTGGGTATTGAATAAAACTCAAGATAAAGAGAAGGTTGAAGAGCTCATGAAGACGAATATAGCGGGAGAGATATCTTCCAGAACTTTGCCTGAAGATTTCCTAAAACCCGATCTTCCCTTCGAGGACAGATAAAATGGAATTGGATTATGAAGAGCTCGGACTCATGGTAGGATTTGAAATTCATCAAGAATTAGATACACACAAACTCTTCTGCGAATGCCCTTCAAAGTTGAGAGATGAAGACCCAGACATAATTATAAAACGTGAACTACGGCCCACAGAAAGTGAGATGGGTGAAATTGACCCTGCAGCCCTAGCCGAAGCAGCGAAAAGTAAAAAATTCAAATATGAAGTCCATCCGGAATCGACCTGTCTGGTGGAACTCGATGAAGAACCTCCTCATCCTCTAAACGAAGACGCAACGGAGATAGCTCTAGAAGCAGCTCTATTATTAAATGCAGATCCAGCTGACGAAGCTCACGTAATGAGAAAAACTGTAATTGACGGAAGTAACACCACAGGATTTCAGAGAACAGTTTTACTAGCTACAGACGGCACTATAGAAATTGAAGGCTCAGAAATCGGACTGGATACTCTCTGTCTTGAGGAGGATGCAGCTAGAAAGGTTGAGGAAGAAGACGAATACGTGAAATTTAGACTGGACCGGTTAGGAATACCCTTACTGGAGATAGCAACGGCACCCGATTTCAGCGATCCTAAAACACCTGCAAAAGCTGCAGAGAAAATCGGAAAGATCCTAAGAGCTACCGGAAAAATGAAGAGGGGTATTGGAACGATAAGGCAAGATGTTAACGTATCTATTGAAGATGGATCCAGACAGGAGATTAAAGGCGTGCAAGAACTTTCTCTGATAGAGACTGTAATCGAAAGAGAGGTTCAAAGACAGGTAAGATTGTTGGAGATAAAAGAGGAGTTGGAGAAAAGAAGCCCTCCAAAACCAGAAGAAAACATTCGCGAAGTCACAAGGGTTTTTGAAGATACTGATTCTAAAATAATCAAAAAGAGTATTTCGGGCAAAAAAGGTGTTTATGCGATAAAATTAGAAGGATTCAATGGATTATTGGGTAAAGAACTGATTCCCGACCACAGATTCGGAACCGAACTCTCCCAATACGCTAAGACTTTTGGAAAGGTCAACGGGATTTTTCATACTGACGAACTTCCAAAATTTGGAATAACTGAAGAAGAGGTTCAAGATTTAGAAAATGAAATGGACGGGGGCAAAGAAGACGCCATAGTCATCATAGCTGATGAGGAAAATAAGGCCAGAAAGGGATTAGAAGCAGTTATAGATAGAGCTAAAAAAGCCTTTGAGGGAGTGCCTGAGGAAACAAGGCGTGCCCTTTCCGACGGAAACACTGAATACATGCGCCCGCTTCCAGGATCAGCTAGAATGTATGTAGAAACAGACGTCCCACCTGTTAAGATAACTGAAGAGAAAATATCAAAAATAGAAAATAATCTACCGGAAAAACCATCTCAGAAAAAAGAGAGATACGAAGATGAAATCGGGTTGAGCAAGGAACTGGCTAGACAACTAAGCACCTCTAATAAATCTCCTTTCTTTGATGAAATGATAGAAAAATACGATATAGACCCGACTCTCGCCGCTTCAGTACTCGTCGAAAAGTTGACCAAGCTAGAGGGGGAAGGTGTACAAGTTGAAAACATCACAGAGAAAAACTTGGAGAAAATTTTCGAACTAGTAGATAAAGATAAGATTTCCAAAGACGCAATATCATCTCTTCTAGAAGAGACCAGTAAGGGTATCTCTGTAGAAGAAGCTGTAGACTCTCTCGGAATAAGTAAGATGGGTGAAGAAGAAGTATCAGAGATTATTGAAAATGTAGTGGACGAGAAACAAGAGTTAATCAAGGAAAAAGGTGAAAAAGCGGCTAACGCTTTAATGGGTGTCGCAATGGGTCGAGTGAAAGGCAAAGCAGATGGAGAAACAGTTCACAAATTGCTAGAAGAGAAAATTGAAAGCAAACTTGAATAAGTCAATAGTAGAACTATTCTCAAATCAAACTAAGTTAGAACTATCTCAAAGGCAAATTTAAGTTATCAATCCCATGTCAAACAAAGAATCTCTAAAAGATCTCAAAACTTCTCTAATTTCATCTTCACTAGGAGCATAAATTTGAACATAGCCAGAGGGGAATAAAAGAAGATATTTTCCCTTGCCTTCCTCGAATTTCACTACTTCTTTTCCCGATGTCCTAACGTTCCGAGCATTATCTACTTTACCTACAATCTCGTCATGATCAACCTCTTGTCTGAGAGAAGAGACCCCACGTACAGATTTTATCTCAGGCATATCAAAAACATTGAACAGTCGAGGTATACCCATCGAATTAGAATTGTTCTCTTCCATACTTCCATCTAAACAATTGATGAAAACCGACTAAAAATATTAACTGTAACATTCCAAATCGATTTACAAAATAACTAAAATGGTCCAACAGAAAAAAGATTCACAACCCAATTTCATAAAAAATTCTAAAGCCCTTGAGTAAAACTTGGTAAAAAGTTATAAACTTTCTAAACTTACGACCATGTGCAGATACAATGACTTGTAGAATAGTCACCGGTGGACAATGGGGCGATGAGGGAAAAGGCAAAATAGCTTCTTATTTAGCTCTAGAAGATGAACCTTCTGTAGTGGGACGAAGTGGAGTAGGACCAAACGCAGGACATTCCCTTGAATGGGATGGTAAAGAATTTGGTCTAAGAGAAATCTCATGTGGATTTATCCAAGAGAAAAGTGAAGTTCTAATTGGACCTGGAGTTTTGGTAAATCCTGAAGTATTTCTCGATGAAGTGGAAAAAACGGGTATCGAAGACAGAATTGGTGTAGACCCTAAATGTCCTATTATCGAAGAAAAACATATTGAAGAAGATAAAAGTTCTGATCATTTGAATGACGAAATCGGAAGCACTGGTACCGGATGTGGACCAGCTAATTCGGAAAGAGCTAACCGATCCATCAAATTAGCGGAAGAGGTAGATGAACTAGATGAGTTCATAACTGATGTTCCTAAAAGAATGAATGAAGCAATAGAATCAGGAGAAGATGTTCTTATAGAAGGATCACAAGGATTTGGACTTTCCCTTTACTTCGGAACCTATCCATATGTCACCAGTAAAGACATTACCGCTAGTTCGCTAGCTGCGGATGTTGGAGTAGGACCAACAAATGTTGATGAAGTAATCCTTGTTCTAAAAGCGTTTATTAGTAGAGTTGGAGAGGGACCTTTCCCAACTGAAATATCCACAGAAGAGGCTGAAGAGATGGGCTTAACAGAATATGCCACCGTTACGGGCAGAAAACGTCGTATAGGAAAGTTCGACTTCGATTTCGCAAAAAGGTCCGCTATGATCAATAGTGCGACGCAGATAGCTTTGACAAATATAGATAGACTATTTGATGGAAATGAAGGAGTTACAGATTATGAAGAACTCACTTCAGAAGCCAAAGAGTTCATTGGAGAAGTTGAGGAAAAACTCGATATCCCTGTCACACTGATTTCTACAGGCCCAGAAACGGAAGACACGATAGATTTGAGATCTGAAAAAGTGTCTGAATGAGTGTAAAGACGGGCATAGTTTAAAACGACTTAGTGTTTAACATTTTACTAGGTGAATATAGATTGACGGTTTACATCGGAGAATGTCCATTAGGCGTATTTGCTTTCGATAATCAGCTCAATTTGATAGAATCTGAACCATTCTCAAATGATACTAGG
The DNA here is from genome assembly GCA_964554215.1 of Hadarchaeota archaeon (SeqCode). Classification (GTDB taxonomy): domain Archaea; phylum Hadarchaeota; class Hadarchaeia; order Hadarchaeales; family JAGGTB01; genus CAYLJV01. The sequence continues at coordinate 24,589 of CAZKND010000001.1, forward strand.
GAAATCGCCAATAAGATGTACAAAATACAGGAGGACGAACCTACTAAAGAACATTTTCAGCTTTTTGAAAAACTGATGGAAGAAAACGGTGAAAGCTTTTCGCTGGAATCGAAACAAATCGCGTCTGAAATACAGAAAAAGTTTGAAAATGTCGAAATTGAGATAGAAGTCCCAAATCCGGCGAATGAAAAATTAAGATCTTCGATGAGAGAAATTGGTAAAGATTTAGAGTTTGACGACGTACATCAGCTAATTCGAGATGTTAACATCCTAATGACTAGGAAAGCTCTAAAAAGAGAAGCATCCGAGCGAGATAAGATAATAATAGAAACCATAGACATCATAGACGAGCTAGATGAAACAATAAACTCTCTATACGGACGGATAGAAGAATGGTATGGAATACACTTCCCTGAATTAGAAAGACATATTTCTGAAAACTCAAAATACCTTCAATTAATATCAGAGCTAGGAAATAGAGAAAAATTCACTAAAGAAGAACTAATAGATTTAGATTTACCTGAAAAAAAAGCAGAAAGGATAGAAAACGATTCTAATAACTCTATAGGAGCTGAATTTGACGAAAAAGATATCGGAGCAATACAAGAAAATGTGCAAAAGGTCCGAGGACTCGAAGAATCCAGAAAAGAAACAGTTGAGTATCTAGACGGTTTGATGGAACAAGTAGCTCCAAATATCAAAACACTCGTTGGGGGGCCTCTAGGCGCTAGACTGATTTCTCTTGCAGGAGGGTTGAAAGAACTAGCAAAAAAACCGTCAAGCACTATTCAAGTCCTAGGTGCCGAAAAAGCTCTCTTCAGATCTCTTAACGAAGGTGCCAAACCACCTAAACACGGGATAATTTTCCAATACCCGGATATTAGAGGAGCTCCTGAGAGAAAAAGAGGAAAAATAGCCAGAGCCTTAGCCGGGAAAATCACGATAGCTGCCAGAGTGGACTCAATGTCCGGAAAATTTGTAGGGGACAAACTCAATAAAGAGTTGAAAGACAGGATAGAATCAATCAAGGAGGAATAGGTGTTTCAAATGATAGTTGAAGAACATAAAGATTTTGAAGGTGTATATTGGATAGAATTCGAAGAAGGGAAAAAGAACCTTGCAACAAAAAACCTCTCTCCAGGAAATCAAGTTTATGAAGAAAAATTAGTCGAGTATCGAGGGGACGAATACAGAGTTTGGAACCCATATCGTAGCAAATTAGGAGCCGGGATACTGAGAGATATAGAAAATCTGCCCATTTCTGAAGGGGACAAAGTACTATATCTAGGTGCAGCCAACGGAACAACCGCCAGCCATATCTCAGACATTGTAGGCGAAAGCGGGATGGTTTACTGCGTAGAAATATCATCAAGACCCCTGAGAGACTTGCTAGTAACTTCAGAACAGAGGCCTAATATGGCTCCAATACTTTCTGATGCTCAAAAAACAGAGAAATATAGAGCTACTATTGAAGAAGTGGACCTGGTTTACCAAGATGTGGCTCATCCTGAACAGACCAATATAGCTCTTGAGAATACGAGAACTTTCCTCAAAGATAATGGAAAAGCGATTATTGCCCTCAAAGCTAGAAGCATAGATGTTACAAAAGATCCTAGAGAGATATTCAGAAACGAAATGGAAAAAATAGAAGAAAAGATGGAAATAATCGAATCAAAGCTCTTGGATCCGTATGAAGAGGACCATGCGCTAGTAATTTCGGAAAAATAATTTTTTTAGAAAAAAATTTATCTTGTTGTTACTTCAACGCCGTCTTCAGTAACTATCATAGTGTGTTCTGCTTGGGCTACTATTCCGTCATCAACTTCTTTCAAAACGTAATAAGGTTTAATTGCTTCTGAAGCCACCATCTCTCTCAGTGTCATTTGTAGTCGAATTCTTGAAAGATCCTGAGTCAACCATCTCTCTGCAAATGGCAAGCCCTTATATTTACCTTTAATTTTCCTAAGGGTTTGTTGAGCCATCCTTCCAGATACAGATCCTCCGCCTACTGTCTTGAAAATGTAAATCTCTTGCATATCCTCCACCTCTCCTTCACCATCTGTTATGAAAGGTTCTACAGCAATAACTTCTCCTTCCTCCAACTCCACATCCGTATCTTTCTCAACGTTAGGTATTGAAATACCGCCGTGAAGTGAATACTGCTTCAAATTATGGCCGGTCAAGTTTTCAATAGAATTATACCCATTCTCTTCGGCTTTTTCTTCTACAATTCTTCCTATCTCTCCTATGTTGACACCGGGTTCAATAAAGTCAATCAATTCCTCCAAAATTTCATCAATCGTTTCAATCATATCCTCTTTCTTTCTCAACAATTTTTCTTCCTCGCTCAACTCCTCTTCCTCGTCTTCCTGTTCTTCCTGATTTTCCTCTTCCTGCTCATCTTCACTTGCTTCATCTTCTTCTGAGATTTCTTCATCTTCTTCCTCTTCATCCTCTTCTTCATCTTTTGTCGCTAGAGTAGTCGTAGCCATATCAGCTATATATCCATTAACATGGACACCTAAATCGACTTTAACGACATCTCCATCTTCTATAACCGTATCATCTTCTTCGGAAGGAGTGTAATGAGCAGCTTTTTCATTTATCGATATATTGCAAGGGAAAGCCGGTTTTGCATCTTCCTCTTCTATTCGCTCTTCAACAGTCTCCGCTATATCGAGAAGTTTTACGCCGGGTTCTACCATTTCTTTAGCTTCTTCCATAACTTCTGAAGCTATTTCCCCAGCTTCACGATACTTACCGATTTCATCCTCATCTAGTTCTTTTGACATCGATGAGTGTTTAAACCCAATTTGATAAAAAAGATACGGTTCGCATTAGGAAATCATGACCCTAATTATTACCTAACAGGAGAACTAAATATTGAAACAATACATGGATATAGAAAAATCATTTCTGACGGAAAAACAAATCGAAGTACTGAAGCTACGAGCAAGGGGAAAGACCCAAGCTGAGATAGCTAGAGAACTTCAAACATCCAGATCAAACATCCACTCTATCGAAAAAAGAGCTAAAGAAAATATAGAAAAAGCAGAAAACACATTGAAGATTTCCAAGAAGATAAAATCACCAGTAATGGTGAAAATCAAAATTAATGAAGACATTATGGAAGGGTCAAAAAAGCTCCTTTCAAAAGCCGACGAAAAAGAAATACATGTTTCTTCAGACATGCCAGAACTGATCTCTAAAATTAGAAACGAAGCAGAAGGCAAACTGGAAGGTAGAAGAGCCATCAAAGAAATCGAACTATACTTATCTCCAAACGGCAAAGTACTAGTTTCGTAAATCAGTTCCCGAAAGAACTCAAAGAAGTCTGCCTAGTATCCTCATATCTCAACTCTTCTTCCGAATAACCCAAAACCTCCATCACCCTCATAACCGCAGGTAAAATCTGATTCTCAATATAGTAGTCCGGGTCGTATTCTCTATCCCCAAAAAGAGAGACAGGTATAGACTTATCACCCACATTACCTGAGCCTTTCTCCACAATATACCTAATAGTCATCTCAGGCTCAATCTCTTCACCGGCATCACGTAACCTCTTAGCCGCAACCACATGAGGGCCCTCAGATTCATACTCCTCTATAGGCTTTTTCAAACGAGTGTGGATCACCAACCTCTCCGGGTCCACATCTCCTTTCTCAACCTTCTTAGTCACCTCTTGAACTATCTCAGCAGCCTTTTCTGGAGAACCCTCATCTAATACAGCTTTCAGCACCCTTTCTTGAGTATCTTTCGCGAGCTCGGCCCAGTCTCGTCTGACGAACTCGAGGCCCTTAACCTCCATCTTACCATCTTCGTCGACCATAGCGTATCTTTTCTTAGAAACAAAGACCCCACGCTTGTAGAAACCTTCAAACTCCAGCTCCATTATGCCCGGCATGTCATCATTGATCTTTTTCAAGAAGTCTTGGACTTGACCCTCGTCCTTATCTCCCACCTTACACAACAAACTGTCCGTATCACCATACACCACATCGAAACCGTCCTCTTCCGCCTGTTCTATGGTTTCCTTTATATAGTGGCGGCCGAAACTAGTGACACTTTCCGCACACTCCTTAGAATACCACCTGGCTCGAGAATAACCCAACATGCCGTAAAAAGAGTTCGCTATTATCTTCAAAGCCCACTGCCTATTGTTTATAGATTGATAATCTCCACTATCCTCATCCATATCCGCCATTTCTTCCTTCAAATCTGCTCTTTCACTTATTATCGACCTCAAGGCTTCAGGGATAAAACCGGTCTTGTTCTGACAGAACTCGTAATCCAGATTGGGTGCCTGAACAGCATCTTCCGAATCGCAACAATCACAGTCTATAGTCGCGGGATCTATGTTATGGGTGACAATTATGGTAGGATATAGAGAACGAAAATCGAAGACAGCTAAATCCTCATGCAATCCTGTATCCGGTTCCTTAACATATCCTCCAACGTAACTATTCCCTCTCCTACGCTTGTATTCATCACCTATAGGACGGGCCGGAACAAGTTCTCCATCTTCGTGGGCCCTGAAAACCAACAACCATTCCACTAACTGTCCTGGAGTCATCCGGCTGACATCGAACAGAGACTGTTTAACAGTCCTACTTAGTTCAGAAACAAGTGGGAATATTTCCATCCCTATGTCTAAGGAAGCTTGAGAATCCGACAAAGAATACTTTAGTAATTTCCTACCTTTCTCACCTTCCTCATCCCATGCCAAAGAAATATCGTCTTTCTTTATATCGGGTTTCGTTTTATCCAACATGTGTTCGTAAACATTTTCAAGATCATAATCTATCAGACGAATTGCACCTATCCTTGAGAGAAAATCAACCATAGCATAAACATCTATATGGGGACGTCCCGGAACTCGAGTTACGGTCTCAAACCTTCTCCTTCTCGAAGATATCTCCCCGCCATTGCGGCCTAAGGTTAGCTTCACGCCCAACTCTTCGGCCCTATCTTCCAAATAAGGAAAATCAAAAAGGTCCGTATTGTACCCTGTTATAACGTCAAAATTCTGATCCTCCACGATTTGCACAAATCTTTCTAAAAGTTTCCTCTCGTCTCTAACTACCTCTACAAAATCTTCATCAGAATCGAAATCTTTCCATGTCAAAACTTTTTCATAACCCTGATTGCTCACTATGCTTAACATTATCACAGGGTCTTCTTCCGATCTAGGTTCACCTTCAGGATTGTAGGCTTCGATATCGAAACTCATAATGTTTAAGTCTTCATCGACTTTTTCTACAGATTCCGGAGGTTTTGTAGCAATGAGTTTCCGGTCATCTTCATCACCCTTAAACTCCCCTTCGACCTCTACCCCACTCATAGAAGTCAAACCATGGTCGATAAGATATCTTCGAGCCGGAGGTATGTCATGTTCAAACACATCCTCGACATCAGGACGATTCCAAATCTCCTTTCTCAGAGGTGTGATATGTAGAGGATTATTCACAGTGATTTTAACTACTTCTTCCAACTCTCCTAAATGCTTCTTCTCAACAACTTCAGTAGAACGGGGTTTAACATCCTCACCCCTCCAATCACCTTCAACATCTTCCAAAGATTCCGCTAATTCATGAGGATTCTGAGAAGAAGCGAAAAAATAATGACGAAAATTAGGATCTAAAACGGTGAAAATTTCCCCCTCACTCTTTATAAATAGCCTCATACAAGGGGGGCTTCTATATTTCAAATAATCACTATCTAGTAGTAACCCACGCATTTTGCCAACCAAGTAAATATCAGAGGGATGCAAGTTAAAATCTTTCAAATTTGCAAAATTATTTACCTATTCATAAGGAGAATTAAAAACATGGTCACTGAAGAAAACAAGATTAAAGCAAAGGAAATTGCAGCATTCATAATCCCAATCTTATTAATAGCCGGTGTAGGAGGAGCTGTCACCTATCAAAGAATGAGAGATAAACCCCAAATCGGCGTAATAAATGTCGCCGGGCCAATTAATGGATTTGAATATGCCAATCTAATCAACGAAGCACGAGAAGACCCTCAAATTAAAGCTGTGGTTTTAAGAATAAACAGTCCAGGAGGCGGAGTATATAGCAGCTTCCAAACAGAAGAGGCAATAAGAAAATTTTCAGAAGAGAAACCTATAATAACTAGACTTGAGGAATATGCTGCTTCAGGCGCCTATATAATCGCATCAGCTTCAGACAAGATCTATGCACATGAATATACCACAACAGGCGGCCTCGGAGTAAGAGCAGAGTGGATCAGTTACAAGGACTATTACGAAAATTTAGGCATTCATATTTATCGATGGGAATCAAGAGATCAAAAAACACTTTTTGACCCGCTAAGTAAGCCGACCGAGAACGACAAAGAATACATACAAAATCTAATTGAACAACTAGACAACGAACTCTACAGAAGAATAGAATGGAACAGACCAGAAGCAAAACTTGAAGATAACGACATCCAAAATGGACTAACTATTAGAGGATACGAAGCCCTCGAATTAAATCTAATCGACAATTACGTAAGCCAAAAAGACTCTATAGAATCTGCAAGAAAAGCAGCAGGTTTAGAAGAAGACGAATACGAAGTAGTAAACCTTAATTAATAATTTAAGAATTCAATCTCTTTCCCAATCTAGCGAAATGAGCCAAAGCTGCCTCTAGTTGTATCCTCTCATTAGCACCTTCAACCATTCGAAAATCGTACTCACCTATTTTGTCTACTAACTTAACTTTCATAGCATCCGGAATGTCTAAATCATAAATCTCTCTATGAATCTGTTGCAAAATATCATCACCTGCCAAACCTTGATTTATAGTCAAATCTCTGAGTTTTTTCCGAGCTTCTTCAAACTCTCCATCGAAAGCAACTTTTATCATATCTTTAACTTCTCCCGGACTAGCCGTTGCACTCACTTGATAGACAATATCTTTCGTAATCTCCTCCCCTAATGCTGAAGCTGCTTGGAGAATATTTATTGCTCTTCTCATATCTCCTTCGGAAGCATAAATTATTGCCTCTATACCACCATCAGTCAAATTCAGATCCTCCTCTTCGCTTATACCCTTCAAAACTTCTCTAATTCCATCTTCAGAAAGTCTTTTGAAACGGAAGACCGCACACCTCGACTGTATAGGTTCTATAATCTTACTTGAATAATTGCAAGCTAGAACAAATCTACAAGTATCGGAATACATCTCCATGGTCCTTCTAAGAGCATGTTGGGCTTCAGAAGTCAAAGCGTCAGCCTCGTCCAGATATATAATCTTGTATGAGGCATCGCCTACCGGTCTAGTTCTGGCGTAGTCCTTCACTCTATTTCTAATGGTGTCTATACCTCTCTCGTCCGAAGCATTGAGTTCAAGAAAGTTTTGATTCCACTGATCTCCGAAAAGTTCTTTGGCAATAGCCAGAGCAGCTGTCGTCTTTCCATTTCCGGGAGGGCCAGCAAAAAGCAAGTGGGGAAGTGAATCCTTTTCTACAAATTTCTGAAGACGTTCCGTTATTTCTTCCTGACCCACGATTTCTTCAAGGCTTTGTGGACGATATTTTTCCACCCATACACTATGTTGATCGGTCAAGTTTCCACCACTTTCTATTTTTTTGATTGGGTTGTTATGTTTTTAGTCTTTAGATTTTCCAAACTTCACAACAGAGATTTTCCAGACAATGAGAAAACTTCAAACACTGATAGAATATTTTAAATCCCTCATTTTAGCTATTGAAAACTTAATAAAACTCCATAATTCAAGAATCACTCTGAAAGTAAACAATAGCTACAATCAAGTGAAATCCTTACAAAACATGTTTAAAGAAAAAACACAGAGTATAATTGGTCAAAAATGTCTCAGTTTTTAATCGGTCTGATTGTTCTGATAGTAATTCTTTTGTTAGCCATAATACCTCAATCGGTGAACATGGTCGAAGAGTACAAACGAGTAGCCCACTTTAGATTCGGAAGATTTATCGGGATAAAAGGTCCGGGTATAGTGCTGATAATTCCTTTCGTGGACTCTTTACAGTGGAAAGATCTTCGAGTTAGAGATATGGACGTTTCCAAGCAGAACGTAATAACCAAGGACAACGTTAGCGCGAACGTGGACGCCGTAGCATATATGAAAGTTTTCGATCCGGAAAAAGCAACTCTCGAAGTGGAGAACCACTACAGAGCCACAAGTCGACTCGCACAAACAACCCTTAGAGACGTACTGGGTAAAGTAGAACTCGACGAACTTCTGAGCAGAAGAGAAGAGTTAGCGGAGGATATAAGGCAGATAATAGACGAGGAGACAGACCCTTGGGGTGTCAAAGTGACGAACGTCACAATAAGAAATGTAAACTTACCTAAAGATATGGTGAGAGCCATAGCCAGCCAGGCTGAAGCAGAAAGAAATCGCAGAGCTCGAGTGAAAAAAGCCCAAGGAGAAGAAGAAGCTGCAGAGAGAATGGCAGATGCAGCTGAAAAATACGGAGAGAGCAAAGAAGCAATGCGTCTAAGAGAGCTACAAACACTCGTAGAGATAGCCACAGAGAGAAATCTGATAGTAGTCACACCTTCTCAGATGGGATCCGATATCGGTGAGATCACAGGTATTTCGGCCGCCCTGAACAACTCCGAGGACTTAGATCTAGAGGAAATAGAAGAAGAAAAAGATTAGTCTTCTGAAAGCGTGCTCACAAGAAGAGTAGTTTGGCCGTTTTTCTCGATGATGTCTTCGACAATCACTTCTTCTCCCTTCTCTATTTTTTCCTCCGAAAAAGCAGACCATCTCTCACCTTTTACTCGAACAACGCCATCTGGATCAATTTCCTTAACAACTGCCCCTTTTGCATCTATGAAGGTCTCCATACCGGTCGCCGGTTCTTTCTTCATAGAACCTCGAACTGCCTTAATGAGAAGGAGGACAATCACTACCAGAACTGCCGTGCCACCCCATAAAACACCTCTCGGGACACTCATCCAAGGCTCTCCACCAGGACCAATGATAAAAAGTCCCAAAATGATGGAAGTGATTCCACCTATTCCAAAAATTCCAAATCCCGGCTCATATATTTCAGCCGCAATTAAAACAGCGCCTAAAGAAGTCAGAGCTAATCCCAATAGGCTTATCTCCAAAATCTGCAATCCGAAAAATCCCAATAATAAAAATATAGCTCCCACCACCCCAGGCCCTCCAACTCCACCTGTCGTTATCTCAGTCGCTACACCCAACAAACCAAGCAAGAACAATATGCTAGCTAACTGAGGATTGCTTAAAATACCAAGGAATTTGCTCGTAAAATCTACACTCAAAGTATCATAACTGGCTCCACTCATCCCCAAATAATTTTCAATATCTTCCCTATCATCTGTAACCAAGTCCACCATATTCTCTTTTTTCGCATTCTCAGAGCCATACGTCTGATTGTTCTCCACAAACATTTTTGCCTTCTCTTTGGGACGGTTCTGATTTTCTGCAATTTGTCCCATCCACTCAGACATCGCATTTACCAATTTCTCTTCCTTAGGCCTCGGTTCTGCCGCCCCTATTGTCGAATTTGGATACATAACGGCCACGTCAGAAGCCATCAAAATGAATGTGCCGGCCGAATAGGCATAAGCTCCTTCCGGTTTCACCCAGGTAACAACAGGCACTTCCGATCCAAGAATCTGGTCAACTATATCTTTTGTAGGCGCTATCAAACCACCTGGAGTATCAAGCTCAATTATCAATGGAGTTCCGTTCTTTTCAGAAATTTTTATCGCTCTTTCCAAATGATTAGCAGTCCCTGCATCTATTTCACCTTCAACTCGTGTTATGTGAATATCGGTTCCTGGAGAACCTTGGCTTTTAGGAGTCACTAGTCCGAAAAGAAGAAAAACTAAGATTCCGAGGCATATCAAAGAATAAACATAACTTTTCTGGGACATCATTTCATTTTTCCCTAACATAAGATAAAAATTCATTCAATACCTGATGAAAACCAAATAATCTGGAAATAGAGAATCAATTATCTAAGCTAACACGAAAAAATCACCGAAAAAAGATAATAATAAATTATCTAGAGCTCCAGGTAAAGTTTGAAATAAGATGTAATACCCCTTACTAATGTCCTTAAATTATAAAGGCTCATAATTTAACCGTTAGTTCGGTGGATAATATGATTCAAGAAGCTCCTAAAAATTACGAAGCTCCGGAAAAAGAAGAAGAGATTCAGGAATGGTGGGATTCGGAGGGTATTTTCGAAAAGGTAAAAGAAGATCATGAAAATGACCCTGACTGGTACTTCCTGGATGGACCACCCTATGCAAGTGGAAGAATACATCTAGGCACAGCTTGGAACAAATTAATCAAGGACACAGTTTTGCGTTTTCAGACAATGAAAGGCTATGATGTGAGGAGACAACCAGGATGGGATACTCATGGACTACCAATCGAGGTAAAGGTGGAGGAAGAACTAGGTGTAAATTCCAAAAAAGATATCGAGGAAGAATATGGAATAGACAATTTCATCGACGAGTGCAAAAAGTGGGCAACTGAACACATCGACATGATGAGCGAACAGTTTCAACGATTAGGTATCTGGATGGATTGGGACGAACCTTACGTTACTTATGAAAATGACTACCTAGAATCAGCTTGGTGGACTCTGAAAAAAGCTGCAGAAAAGGATTTGATGGAGCAAAGACTCCAAGTCATACAATGGTGCCCCCGTTGCGAAACAGCTCTAGCAGAACACGAAGTTCGTGGCGAATATAAACAGGTTAAAGACCCCTCTATGTATGCTCGATTCAAACTCACTTATTCCTCAGATGAATACTTACTTGTTTGGACTACCACCCCCTGGACAATTCCAGCGAATATGGCCGTAACAGTTGATCCCGATCTCTATTATGCGAAAATCGAGATTGATGGAGATATTTACATAATGGCTGAGGCTCTCGTTTCTGACGTGATGAACAAACTTGGCGTCTATGATTACAAGCGGGTGGGACTTGTAAAAGGTGAAGAGTTGGAAGGTCTGAGATATGAACATCCTCTACTGGATGAAGTTCCCAAACAAAATGAGTATAAAAATCATCACAAGGTCATCACTGGAGAGCATGTTACAATTGAAGATGGTACAGGTTGTGTCCATACTGCCCCTGGTCATGGTGTAGAGGACTTTGAAATCGGGCAGGAATATGATTTGCCTGTATTCAGCCCGGTCGGAGGCGATGGAAAATTCACAGAGGAAGCTGGCAAATACGAAGGTATGGATGTAAAAGATGCTGATGAGGTAATCCTTGATGAATTGGAAGAAAAAGATATCCTCATGAAAAGAGGTGTAATCCGACACTCTTATCCTCACTGTTGGCGTTGTGATTCTCCACTCATATTCCGAGCTACAGATCAATTGTTCCTAGACATAAGCGAATTGAAACCTAAAATCATAGCAGAAAACACTGAAAAAGTCAAATGGACCCCAGAATGGGCTGAAGATAGATACAACGATGGAGTTGAATCAGTTGGAGATTGGTGTATTTCTAGACAAAGGTATTGGGGTATACCGATTCCGATTTGGGAATGTGAAAATTGTGAAAACTCCGAGATGATTGGAAGTAGAGAAGAACTATTTGAAAAGTCCATATACGAACTCGATGAAGATATCGACCTGCATAGACCTGGAGTTGACGATGTAAAATTCAATTGTCCCAATTGTAGCGGTGAGATGTCACGAGTTGAAGATGTTTTAGATGTCTGGTTCGACTCTGGAATCGCACCATGGGCAAGTCTAGGATTCCCTCAAGATGAAGAACTTTTAGACGAGATGTGGCCTGTGGACTTTGTCACCGAAGGTGAAGATCAAGTTACCAAATGGTTCTACAGTCAACAAGCAGCCTCAATGATTGCTTTCGACGATATACCTTACAGGGAAGCAGGTATGCATGGATTCACTCTCGACGACGAAGGTAGAAAGATGTCCAAATCTCTCGGAAATGTCGTCGAACCTTCCGAAGTTGTTGAAGAATACGGAGCCGATGCTTTAAGATTCTATATGCTACATACAAGCCCGATTTGGGAAGACTTGAAGTTTAGCTGGGACGAGTTAGAAGTCGCTGAAAGATTAATGAACGTGCTCTGGAACAGTTTTGTCTTCGGAACCACTTACATGAGTCTAGACGATTTCGACCCGAAAGAGATGAATGAAGAAGAAATAGAAGAAAACCTACAAATAGAGGATAAATGGATACTTTCCAGAATCAATCAAACCATAGCCCAAGTATCAGAACACTTAGAAAACAGAAAGTTTCACAAAGCAACCAGAGCTTTAGAATCCTTCATCCTAGAAGACCTTAGCAGATGGTACATAAAACTGGTCAGAAAAAGGACCTGGATCGAAGAAGACGATCCTCGAAAGAAAGTTGCCTATCAAACTCTTTACCGCACATTCGACAAGCTTCTCAGAATAATATCCCCATTACTACCACACCTCTCAGAAGAAATGTATCAGAAAATGATAAGAGCCGGAGACGAAGAAATGCCGGAAAGTGTTCATCAGCTTTCATGGCCTAAAACCAGAGAAGAAAGAATAGACGAACAACTGGAAGAAAAAATGGAAAGAAAGACAGAAGAAATTCATAAAACATCAAAAAGAAAACTGGAAGAAAACATGGAAAAAGTGAGAGATATAGTTGAAACCGGAGCCAAAGCCAGACAAAGAGCCGGGATAAAAGGTAGATGGCCGGTTCAAAAAGTGATTGTCAGTGCTGAATCTGAAGACACTAAAGAAGCAATTAACGAACTAGAAAGCATTCTTGTTGATCAGTTAAACTGTAAGGAATTGGAAGCTATGACCGAGGAAGAGTTCCAAGAAGAAGTAGATTTGATTTGCGATGTCAATACTGAATCTCTAAAAGATCGTTTCGGAGATTTAGCCTACAAAATCGAGAGAATCATCAAAGACATGGATTCAGACCAAGTGAAAAAACAAGGAGAATCTCAAGGGTTTATTGGACTTACTGTAGAAGGACAGAAAATCAAGGTTGGTCTAAATGAGCTCACCATGGATAAACTACCAGAAAACCTCACCAGTGCAGAATCCGAGTATGGAGAAGTAATAATCGACGAAAGTACTACACCCGAGCTAGAGGCTGAAAGGCTGACCCGGGACATAGTAAGAAGACTTCAAGAGATGAGAAAAGATATGGAGTTGGAAATGGAGGAGGAGATAAACGTTTCAATCGGAGTCCAAAACGAAAAGTTCAAGAACTATTTGAAGAAAGAGCAGGACTATATCGAAGAAGAGGTCAGAGTCCATACTCTTCTGATCGGAGCTCCAAAGAAAGTGAAAGAGCAAAGATACATGAAAGAATGGAATATAATGGACGAAAAATTCGAACTCTCAATGAGTCGTACAAAATAATTTGAGCTGATTTTATTATGAAAAAAATAGGGGTAATTTCAGACCCTCATGCAAATCTAGAAGCGCTTAGAACCGTTCTAGAGGATATGCCGGATGTCGATAAAATAATCTGTGCAGGGGATTTAGTAAATCTCGGACCACAACCAAACGAAGTAATAGATTTGATAAAAAACGAAGACATACTTACCGTCTTAGGAAACCACGACCATGCTGTAATAGAAAACGATGCTAGCTCATTCAACGAGGAAGTCGCGGAATCTCTAAAATGGACTCGAGAAGAACTCACTAAGGACAACCTCAATTTTCTAAAAGACTTATCAAAAACGGAAAGATTAGAGGAAGAGGATTACGAAATATTTATCGCTCACGGAACTCCCAGAAAACCTTTGAAAGAATATCTCTACCCTGGAACTTCTAACCGAGCGCTAATGAAAATGACAAAAAAAGTAGACACAGACGTAATAGTTCTAGGTCATACACACGTCCCATTAAAACGAACTATTCAAAGCAAACGTATTCTAAATCCTGGATCCGTTGGTCAACCTAGAGACAGAAATCCAAAGGCAAGCTACAGCGTCATAGAACTAGGTGATGAAATAGAGGGAGAACAATACCGAGTATCTTACGATATAGAAAAAACTAAGAAAAAAATAGAGGACTTCGATCTTCCGGAAAAACTTGGTATCAGACTTGAGTTCGGTTGGTAATTAGCGAGTCTTCAGTTGTTGTATTGCCAAACTGTTCTCGTTTACTACAATGTAATCCTTAACAGATGCTACTGCTCCGAAGGGCACCATAGCATAACCTTCTTCGTTCGTTGTAAGGCTTTGAGCTATTTCTTCAGATTCAGGTTTGATAACTAAAGTTTCTACGTCTCCTGTCTCCTCGTCAACTTCCAAATCATAAATATTTCCAACTCTGAGACCTTTGTCCGTTAGGACTCGCATGTCTCTTAGACTACTAGCCAAGATTCTTGACATCTTTTGTTCCTCCGTACTTTCTTCTGCGTCCGAGGTTTAAAAATATAACTCTCTGCAATACAAAAAGAAGTCTCTACTCAAGAATAACTAAATATAAATTAAACCAAATCGAGCGTTAACAAAAAATTGAACATCTGAAATTATTCTACCAACAAATCAAGAACCACATGGTACAAATTGGGAGCATATGACCGAACTATCGCCTTGTCTTTCAACTCAACAGACCTATCAATATCCAAATTTTTTATGAACTCAAAAGAAGGTCCAAACACTTCCGGCTCCTCTCCGTAATCATAAAAATGAATAATACCCCCCTCGGGCTTAACCGTCTTGAAAGCGGGCTCAATGAAATCCCTCGCAAACTCAGGGAGTGGCATCAAAACACGGTCTGATTTTCCAACCAGGTACTCATCAATGACTTCACGAGCATCTCCTCTGACAGGAATCACTTTATCTCCCACCTTGTTCTTTCTGATATTCTTCTCCATATACTCAACCGCCTTTTCATTCTTATCTATAGAATAGACCTTTTCAGGATCTGAATTAACAGCGGCAAGAATAGAATAACAACCTACACCGGCAAACATGTTAGTGACAACTTCGCCATCCTCAATCTTCTCAGTTATCCTATTTCTCTCATGAGCCAACCGAGGAGAGAAATACATCTCTTCCAGATCAACATCGAAAGAACAGCCGTACTCTTTGTGGGTGGTCTCCGTCTTATCCTCACCGGCTATCACTTCCAGATCTCTAGTCCTGAACTCCCCGCTGACAGGACTCTTCTGTCGTAGAACTGTGTTGACATTTCCCTGCACTTCCAAAAGAGACTCTCCAATCAAATGTTTCTTGTCAACCAACGAATCGGGAATCTTGATAACAGCTATATCACCTACTACATCGAAAGAAGTGGGGATGTCCTCCTTCTCGTCATCGTCCAACTTACTCTTAAGAACCTCTTTCAAACTCTTCAGCTCTGCCAAAAAATCACCTACAAGAATAGTGTAGTTTCACTATTCCGATATATTGTCTTCAACTTTGTCCAACAAAGCCGATTCGTAGTTATTCAAAAGATTATTTCGAAGATTCTCCAATTTATCACTTTTCTTCCTAAATCTCCTGATGAAAACTACGGAGACAAGTATAGGAGCCACACCTGCAATAATCAGTAAAAAGTAGATCATAGGAGAAGCTTCAAATATCACTTCTGGCCCCCAAAAAATCGCCATAGTGGCTGCAAAAGCTGCTATTCCAAATATCCAAGCCCCAATTCCGTATTTTAACAATCTCTTAGCATACACCCATTGTACACTTGAAAGATTTTCCAATTCATCTTCAATAACGCTAAGTTTCCTTTTGATATCATCAGGACTGGCCTCCTCCGGCTCCATTTCCTCCTCATCAATATCTACATCAAAATCTTTAACATCATCCAAATCTTCAACATCAGCCAAATTATTCACCTCAAATACTTAACACTCTAGTTTAACTATTTCTTTAATTACCTAAAAATTAAACCCATACATCGAATCAGGACTTTACTTTGGTTACTGAAATAGAATCTCTTTCCGCGACCTCTCGAAAGCTGTCAACACCGTCCTCTATCTTAGCGAAAGTGCTAACAGGGCTAACCGGCTGAGAATCTCCATAGAATACACAAAAAGCAGGGCCCTTGGGCCAATACGAAACGTCGCCTTTCTCTGTATTAGCACTTCCTTCCTCCGGCTCAATATTCACAGGGATTGTGAAGTAGACCTCTTCCTTGAAGACAGAAGCTTTTCCTTCAAAGGGTAAAGACTCCCAAACGGCTTTGCAAGTCTCAGGCCTCTCGTCTTCGAGGAGTTTAGCTGTCGCTTCGAAATCGTCACCTGATATCTTAATTCTCTTAGTCATATTATCCTCAGTTAGTCTTGATTGATTTGCCAAATAAAACTGATGGACATGAAAATTTTCTCTTTAAAAAACACCGGCACAAAACCCCTAACAGGATTAGAATGCCAATACAAGATTTCGGCGCGGTATGCGACATAAGTACGCTGACAGATAAGAACTCATTAGAAAAAGCACATCGTTACTTCAAAAACTCCGGTCTATACCTCCCTTCCCCCACATATTCCTGGCTTTCCAGATCTAAGCTTATAGAAGTCCGAAACCAACCAGTGAAATACAGCCTAATCCGAAAAGAAGTACAGAAAAGGAAAATATACCCTATCCACTTCCCGGAGATATATGACGAACTCAGCAGACAAATCCTATTTGACACAGATCATAATATTCCCCTAACCGACATAAGAAGTCTATTACTGAGCACTCATCTTCAAATTCCCACTCTCACATTTGACCCGGAAATGTTGGAACGCATTTCAAAAGAAATAGGGATGATAACAATGAAAGAGATTAAAGTGAACTCTCACTGGAAAAAACTCAAAGAGATACTCAGACTATACAGAGAAATGCTCTTCAAAGCAGGAGCAGAATTTCACAAAAATATTGAAAAAAATCAAACTTTTCCTCAAATAACTCAAGAAATTGAAGAATCACAAAAAGAAGAGATTAAGAGAACGTTAAACGCAATAAATGGAATTCAGGAAAATCAAAAAGCTGGTAAAAAAATAAAGTTTCACTTTCTGACCTGGGATATATTACCCAGTCTCAGAGAATACCATGCTCAAAAAATACTACCATCTCAGATGATAGAAAGAATATGTGAAAGAACAACTCTTCTTATAGCTACCCCTGAAAATTTCGAAAAAACGAAAAATATAGGTAAATAGTTCGAATACACGGAGAAAATTAATAAAATAAACGGAAAAACAAAAACTCTGAAAATGATTAAAACGGCGGATCAAAATGAAAAAGAAGATTACAGCTGTACTTCTAATACTTTCATTCCTAATCCTACTACCTAGTAGCAATTTTGTAGTACAGAACTACGCCGAAAGAGATTACGTTCAATACAAAACCGAACCAGAAAATTATAATCCTCCAATCATCAAAATGTCGGAAAACTCAGGTCTATCGACAAAGATATGGTCAGAAAACAAATACACATACGAAGAAGTTGAAAACTTTCAAGATACTAGAAAAGTTGTTGACCATTATGAAGAAAAACCAAAGTACGGAGTGTGGTCCGCAGACTCCTATACCTCAAGAATCCAAGTAGAAGCGGATCTTTCCGAAATGGACGAAGACACTCTAAGTTATCTGGAATCTACAAAAGACGAGGATTGGTGGTTAAACTATTTTGAATCAGTTTCTTACGGTAGACCTCGAAATTTTAGTTTAGAACCTAATGAAAAGCAAAAATTCGAATATGGATTCCAAAATTTTCAAGGATTCATAAATTGGAGAGATTTTAGAATCAGAGGAAGGTTCGGAACCTACTATCATATCCCCATTCCTAGAACTTATAGATACTTAAAAGAGGAAGGAAAATACCAAGTTCCAATTTATAAAGATGAAAAATACACCCGTTGGCGTACTAAAACTTTCGAAAACATAGAATACGAAGCAGAAGGATGGAAAAAAGCGGAAATAGAAGTGGAACTTTCAGAATATACCCCTCCCAGCTATATCGAAGACAATATTTATTTGAAATCTAAAGTCAAGCCTAACGGACTAAACGTAAAACTAGATAATAATATCTTAGACTCAAAATCTTCTGTAATACACCTTAGTATTCAACCTACAAATAAAATGAAAAAAGGGAAGTATCCCATCTTTTTAGAAGCATACACCTCTGAAAATGAGAAAATTGACACATCAAAATACAAATTAAACCTCAAAAAAGGAAGTGTCCCTGAAAACAAACATAGAAAAATAAACGAAGAAGTATCCGATAAAAAACCGGATGAGAAAGGAGATTCTAAGGAGGGTGAACAAAAAGAATGGGTTGGAGTAGGAGGAACAGTTTACTCCAGTAAAACAGGTGACAAACTAATAGAATACTCAGATGGAGTAAAAGTCCACATCGAAAGAGATGGTTTTTCCGGAACAGCCTCATGGACCACATCAACACAATATATTCACAAAAATCACACATATCAAGACAAAACCTGGGAAATGAAACTAAGAGCTACCGCAGATGGTTACTATAGAGAAACTGCTCAAGTAACGGATTCTACCGATGACCATGGATGGGCTAACCAGGACTTCGAATTAAAACCCAATTCTAATTTTATAAACTAAATCTAGAAAAAGGAAAGGAATGTGAAACCATGGGAGAAAACAAAAAAGGTACTAATCAGGATAATAGTTCCGCTTTCACCTACCTAATAGCTTTACTCGTAGTAATATTCATAATCGGAACTTCTTTAGCAATAACGCCTTTAGGAGATATACTATCCGAAGAATTAGCTGACAGTAAATTTGTCGAAAGTTATGATAACAAAAACTTGAGCAAAAAAGACAACTCAAACATACAAGACGAGAACAAAAAAGTGACCTTCACGTATACTGCAAAATACAATCACCTTGGAACAGAAAACGATATATTATTAGACGGTACTGTTTTCTTCTCCTTTCCAACACCAATGATAGAGAATAATCCTGCAGTGAACCTAGGTCCATATAATCACAAAATTGAAAATAGTACCGTTCAGCTCTTGGCCAATTATAAAGAAAACGATGAGAATATAACACAAGTTCAAATAGAAAATGGAAATTATGGAAAATTAATTGACCCACGACAAGACGCAATATTCTCCAAAAAACCCTTCCTCTCTAATCCGGAAAATCATGGTAAAAAAATTACAGTTCAATCATCGGGGGGTGGTTTCACTGAAGCTTTTAGAAAAAAAGGACCTGGAGGAGCAATTTATGAACACGAAAGTATACTAATTGAAGTAAAATTTTCAGTTCAAAAAGAAAAAACAGACGAGGTAACCCTTGAGGATCAAAAAGGCAATATTTCATCAAAAATTATTGGAACTACCGATGGACCCAATACAAATCATACTGTTATCCCAATCCAATACTCTGTCTCAGTAACACTTTCTCGAGAAATCGAAAACAAACAAAAAGTCGATAAATTTAGATTCAAGGCAGAAAAACCCATACCCAAAGATAAATCTGTTGAACTGAAAAAGATTGCTTAATATCACATGAAGGCTTTTACGTCTTGTTTGTCCTGTGCTCTATCATCTTCGTAGTCTTTGGCTATTTCCTCCAGACCAACATCGTGATTTGCTTCTTTTGATTTTCTTTCTCTTACATTTACAAAAACTGGATGATTCACAGCCTCACCTACAACAAGAGCCTGTCCAACAGGGAGGGAAGATATAATGCTTGAAGTGTCCTTCGTAATCTTTTCGGAAGATTTCTTTATATGGTCCAAATCGTACGGATTCGTCACTCTGAGAATTATATTCGTGTTTGCCTGGGAGAGTACGGTGGTAGACAGCCTCTTAGGTCTTTGACTTATGAGGATTAATGAGGCGTAAAATTTCCTACCCTCTCGAGCCACCTTTTTCAAAATCCCTGATGAAATCGAAGAATTCTGCGAGGGAGCAAACTGGTGAGCTTCCTCCACCAACATAGCGAAAGGAGGAGCTTTTCCCGATTTTCTCTTGTTGAACAATTTTCTAGCAAAATATGTGAGAATCACCCTCTTCTCTCTGAGACTGAATACCCTACTCAGATCTAAAATCGCTGCTTTTCCCGGTTTCACAAGTTCTTTCCATGTCGGATAGTCATTCTTTCCAAATATTCCAAGTTTTTTGAGATCGTACAACCTGTCAAGCAATGCTTTACGGAGCTGTTTATTGGACTTACCGTTGTCCTCCACTCGAGCTATAACATCATCAAGATCATATCTTCCCTTACCATTCCTCATCTCGGATCTCAAGTTACTTATCACTCTACTGAGCTCTCTCGCTTGACTACTGCTCATGTCAGGAGCAAACTCCTTGAACTGATAGGCCGACATGCTTGGAACTCCAATTTTCACATTTTCACCGCCTATCAAAGACACCTGATCGGAATAATCGACTCCTTCCGACCCATTAGACTCCGCTAAGGAAGTGTATTCTCCATGGACATCGACAATAACCGAAGCAATCCTACCATCATCTCTATCCCGTTCTAACAGTTCTTCGATGAGGACGGAGGCCGTGTAGCTCTTACCGGCACCGCTCATAGCAAGAATGGCGGCATGTTTGCGCAAAAGTTTAGTTAGGTCAAATTTGGCCCTAAGATCGTGATAACGAATCTCTCCTAAATCCACACCGCCATCCTTATCAATCCCTAAAAAATCGCAAAGCGAATCTTCATCGATTTTGAAAACCTTATCTCCCGGGGAAACTGGAAAACTTACCTGTTTCAACCCATCATCGGATTTTATCCCTGAGGACTTCGCTTCTGCAACGATATATTCCCACCTGCCAGCCGGAAAAATCGAAGTCAGAGACTCCTCCCCTTTTTCGTATTCTTTCACCGACTCAGGTCGCATAAAATAACGGTTGGTCTTCTTAACGTTCTGAACCTGGGCAATCACCTTACCCTCTTTCGATTCCAACTCTACAAATTGACTCCTACGAACTGGAATCCCCCCATTCTTGTTTGTAACTACGAAAGAGAAATCTCCTGAAGATGGTCCGTCAGGAGTGCAAATTACTGTGCCTAACTCTTCTGTCATTTGAACGGCCTCCTCTCTCTTCTGAGGTCCATCATAGTTGACGGTTCTAACTGGTCAGCGATATTGTCCCTCAGGATTGTGATTTCTTCCTGGGAGAGCGATGCTCTGGCATCGGCTTCTATAAGTACTGATGGGAGGGCACAAGCATCGTGAGAAGCCGATAGGGAATTGATAAGCGATGCAGTTTTTTCAATTGTTTTCTTCGGGCGTTTAGGATTTGTCAAAAATTCCACTCTAGTAGGTCTATCATATTCAACTGGTTTCATATAGAAAGCTCGAACCCTCTTGCTCCAGGGACGAAGCTCTGATAATAGACTTGAGGGTGTTTTGGAATATTTGAATGTGAAGCTTCTCTCCCCCGCTCCAAGAAGGTAATCTAGAAATGCTGTATCTCTGGATTTCATAACTATGTTTTTATTATCGTTGAACCGTGCACGATTTTTCTCAGACATATCAGCGTTTTCCAAAATTTCAGGAAATATCTTCTCTTCGAAAATACTTGTTAATCTTGTACTCCTGCTGTCCTCCACAGCCCCTATCAACAGAACATCATTTCTCGTAGCGGTTTTGTATATTTTGCTATAAGTTTCAATTACTTCTTCGTAAAGTTCTTCCGTCCTTTCCTCTGAGGACTTATGGATATATTGTGGAACTATCGACCCATCTAAAACCATTACATCAAGATCAACCCCTTTCAAAACTTCGTAAGCTCTTTGAAGCTCTGTAAGCTGCCTTTTCAGTCCTGTCAACAAGTCCAGCTCCTTAGCGTCCAGAGGTTCGTGAACATTAACCAGTTGAGGAGCGGGTACTTCGCTAGGATGATAATCCACATTCTTTAAATCACCCTCCTTATATTGAAACATCGAAACAACTGCTCTGACGAGAATAAGATCTAAACCATGTAGTGGTTTCGTAAGAACACCGCCGTCTACTCCAGCGACCTTCAAATCTTCCAAGGATTTTTCTTCTACAGGATAGACAAGTTTTGGTTCTACAGGGCAATCGTTTTCCCCGTGAGGGATTTCTACATCGGTCTTTACATCCCTAATCAAGTCTGATAGAACCTTTCTCTTCTCACCTTGTGTCTTTATTTTATCGGCTATCGTACCAATTTTATTTTCCAAATTCTTATGATTCGATAAGTTAATGGAATCATCTACCGGTATCATCGGATCAGGCACCATTTCGTAAAGAGGGCTCAGTCTTTTTAAGGAGGAAGTAGAGGGGTAGGTGAAAGTAAAACTGGTTAAGACGACTTCACAAAAAGCGTAAAATAGTTACAAAACAAATTGGAAACGTGAACAAAATGTTTAGAGCATATAGATGTGAAATTTGTGGAGAAACCTATCTAGGTAAAGGAAAACCTGAAAACTGTCCATATTGCGGAGCACAAGAAGAATACCTGAAGAAGATAGAAAATTACGAAAGACTGATGCCGGAAAAAATAACGGAAAAATCTCGAGAAAACATCAAAGAGGCAATAAAGCTCGAAATAGACAACGCTAAATTCTACAATTGCGCCTACGAAAAAACGGAGAACGAGGATGACGCTGCAATATTCAAAAGGTTGAGAAAGATAGAAGCAGAACACGCAGAACTTTTAGCAGAGATAATAGACGTTCCAGAAAAAGAAATACCTGACTACGAAGAATGTTCAGAAGATGCAGAAGAAAACTACAAGGATGCTCACGATAGAGAAGACCGAGCGATAAAGTCCTATTCGAAATTCGCCAAAGAAGCAGAAAATCCAAAGGTCAAAGAAGTATTCGAAGCTATTGTCGAAATAGAATCAGACCATCTGGATCTTTCAGAAGAAAAAATCTCGGATTGAGTTCTGAATAGAGAGCACTTTTCAAAAGAGCCTTCGGACCAAACAGAATATACACTCAACAGATAATATCTAAGAGGAGATTAAATTGGATATGGAATATGAAGGAATAGGAATTAGAGCTCTATCTATAATCTTGGATTCCATAATTCTATCAATATTCTTCTTTCCATTAGGATACACCCACACCGGGTACTTCCCATATGAAGTGTATGGAAGAGGCGCATTTCTAATATTCAATAGTACTGCTATAATCTCTCTAGCTTACTTCATCATCCTAGAAGGTTTAATGGGTCAAACAATAGGTAAACTCATAACCGGAATAAAAGTAGTGAAAACAAACGGTGACCCTTGCGATTTCGAAGCATCCTTCGTCAGGAATATACTTAGGATTGTAGATATAATCTTTGCCTACATAGTTGGCGCAGTATTAATAGCTCGTTCTGACAAAAATCAGAGATTCGGAGATAGAGTAGCGGATACAGTGGTGATAAACGCTTAAATTTACTCATTCCATTTATAAAAAAATATAAAAGCGTCTGTTAGTAAAATAAAGTGGACGAATTCTATGTTTGATGACGATAAATTCAGAAATCTGAGAATATTTAATCTTTCGATGGGATTTTTCCATCTGATTCAGTCCATGTTAATGATATTTCTTAGCACAGACTTCGCGATATCAGTGACGAGTACCTACATGCAGGGACCACCAGGTACTGTAGAAGTAGCAAGAGAGGTTCTATTCGATATAAAATTAGGACCTGCAATCGCATTGTTCCTATTGCTCTCAGCGGTGGCCCATTTCTATCTCTCATCTGTAGGTTTTGATTGGTACAAAGAAAATCTAAAAAATCATATAAATAAGGCTCGATGGATAGAGTATTTCTTCAGCAGTTCTCTCATGATCGTTATCATAGCTATGCTGGTTGGAATCACCGATTTAGCAGCTTTGGTAGCCTTGTTTGTTGTAAACGGATCCATGATCTTGTTCGGTTGGCTAATGGAATCATATAATCAAAACACTGAAGATGTTGCTTGGTCACCTTTCGTATTCGGATGCATCGCCGGGATTGCTCCCTGGATTGCAATAGCCATCCGGCTAGCAACAGCTTTCTCCTTCACTTCCGTTCCTATTCCAAGTTTCGTTATCTGGATATTTGTATCGATAGCTATCTTTTTCAATATCTTTGCAGTTAACCAAGCCTTACAATACAAAGAAGTAGGGCCGTGGGAGAACTATCTTTTCGGAGAAAAGGTCTACATAGCCCTCAGCCTCATCGCGAAATCATTGCTAGCTTGGCAGGTCTTTGCAGGCACACTGGTCTAAATCATATCTGAAAACGGACGCCGATCAAATCTTAACTTTCATCTTTTCTAACTTCATCTTTGCAGTCTTCATCATCTAAAAACTCGTCTACTTCAAACTCTACGTCTTCCTTTTCCCTTATTTTGCCTTTAGCCTCTCTTTCAGGGGCCTTTGCAAAGAAGTATATAGTGGAACCGAGAATCAATCCCATTACAAAAGTGAATACCCCTACACCACCCCATACTCCCAAACTGCCTCCTACATTGCTAAAGAATTCAGTTACAGTAGTAGCTCTACTAGGATGGATAAGTATTTTCCCTATCCATGCTAGCGTGAAAATGAAGATTATCCATATATACATCCTCTTCAGTCTTCTCTTTACTGCTTCTGGCCAAGTTACTTTAAACTCTGGTTCTCGAAAGTCTCGTGAAATTAAATCTTGCCATCCCTCATCCACCTCTACATTCGAATCAAAAAATCTTGACAGGAACATTTCCTCTAAGGCTCTAACTCTTCCTCGCCAAGCATCGTAATATCTATATCTTCTAGCCTCAGCGAAAAGTAGAACATATGTCAAAAACAAACCTGGTAACATCGTCCAATGCGGAGCGGTCTTGGTACCAAGAGCAAAGGTCAAAACACCTACTGTCATGACGATAGCCCAATTCGTAGTCCTATCCATACGGGTTCTCCAAGTATTAATACGTTGAAGCTCTCCACGGTAAACGTGCATAATGACGTTCGTGTCTCCACGACTTATCTCATCCCAATCCATAATCTCCCCTAAGTCCTTTTTAAACTATACTTATACGCTCTCAAAAAAGTAATGGAACAATTAAACCCTCTCAAATATCGATTAAATAACAAAAACGAAGAAAAATCCCATTCTCCAATAAAAACTAATAAGTGGTATACTCTTCTTTGATTTCTCTTCTTTCAATCGACTTATTCTCTTTTTTTAGTTTCTTTATAACTTCTTCAGGGTGCTCCATTCCAATTTCCGCTAGAATCTTCTTCAACTCACTAATCTTAATATTTTCCAGTTCAGGGTGGTTCTCGGAGATTCCTACAATTTCGTTGAAGAAATCCTTAGCTTCAGCTTCCATCTCTTTCGAAGAGACCTCAGAAGTATCCAACGGTTCCTCCGACGTATCCTCTTCCCTCTTCAAAAACCTCTCTCCAAGTCTACTCACATCCTCCCCCTCTTCTTTCTTCTTTTCAAAACGCTCGCCTAACCTTTGGGCAAGTACTTCGGACTCCTCACTCTCACTTTTCTCATTTTCTTCACTCATCATTATCCCCCTCACATTTTGATATAACTAAATCAGCAAGGCTCATGAAATTTTCCACCTGATCACAAGAAGGATCATGATTATAAAGAGTAGTCCTCTTCTTCATAGCTCTCCTAATCGCAACCCTTTGACGAAGCTCGAAAGGCGTCAAATATTCTTTCAAACCATCCATCTCTCGCAACTTATCCAGCGTAGAGGAAGCCACATTGTCCGGCCTCACCAGATTAGGTACGATTGCAAGTATCTCCACATTTATCCCAAAAGCGTTCTCTATCTCCTCAATCTCATCGAGAGCTCTGTGAACGGACACAACACTCATGTCTTCATCTTTTATCGGAACAACCACTCTCCCCGCAGCAAGTATGGCATTATCGTAAAGTATACCTACGGTCGGAGGCGAGTCTACCACTACATAATCGTAAGGGTCTTCAACCTCTTCCAAAAACATTTTTAATCTCATTTCTCGATTCCTCTCAGAACTTAGCCTCTCCTCCACCCCTCTCATATCATAATTAGAAGGAACCAAATCAACTCCTTCCTCTGTAGTAATGATTGTATCTTCTGGATCGCCTTTAGTTCCTTTAATCAAGTGATATGCTAAACTGTCCTTATTTTCATCATAATACTCCCGATCAAAACCTAAATGGGCCGAAAGGTAAGCGGAAGGATCAAGATCCACTATCAATACGTCCTTGTCTTTCTTAGCCAAAGCCACTGCAAGATGCAGCGCTATAGTGGTCTTTCCAACACCACCCTTCTGATTTGAAACGGTTACACGATAAGTCATCTTAGCTCCATAATAAAAATGAGTTCTAACGTTAAATTATTTGACCCAAATTCCACCGGAAGAACCTCAAATAATCTGTTATGAATTTATTACCAATTCAATGCTTAACAATCTTCAACCAAAAATATACTCAAAAATCAAAATAGTTCTACTTCAGTCAAATCTCTACTAACTCGTAATCCCTCTCACCCATACCCAGTTTCTCAGCATATCTCACCTGGATCTCCGGATCGGTATCACCATCAAACTTATCGGTGTCGGACAAGTCCAATCCAGCCTGATCTATCGACACTATATCATCAGACAAAAGTATACCGACATCTTCCATCACAGGCTCCTGTTTCTCGTTCATACAATCACAATCAGGCGTCACATCCATCAAAACTGTCATGAAGTAGGATCTTCTATCCTTGAGGGCAGCGTAAGCGTATTCCACGATTCTCTCATCCAACTTCTGAGCAGACCCATCTTCCCAAGGAATCTCAACCGCGTCTTCTGGACAAACAGCTATGCACATACCGCACCCAATACATTTATCCTGATCAATGCTCGCAGCCCCTCCGTTAATGCTAATCGCATCGACTGGACATTCCTGTACACACTTTCCACAAGCTATACAGTCGGAAGAAGCTATCTCTAAGTTGAAGACCTGATGCATCGCCATTTTTCCCTCCCTAGTTCCCAATCCCATACCTATATTCTTCAACGCTCCACCGAAACCCGCAGGGTTGTGACCCGTGAGATGGGAGAGAGCAAACAGAACGTTATAATTTCCCAAAGCCTCACCGAGTTTCGCCTTGTCAAAGTGATTCAAATCGACCGGAACGACCATCTCTTCTCCACTTTTCTCCCCATCCGCAATCTCAATAGGAGCGAAATCAAACCCATTATCTTTAGCAAGTTTTCTATGGGAAGATCCAAGAGACCTCTCACTGTTATATAGAACATTACAATCCATAAGAACCGTTTTTTTAACCTCATCATTCACTTCACCATAAATCGACTCCACCAAGTCTGGACTCAAATGAGTTTCACTCTTCCTTTCCCCAAAGTGAAGTTTTATGGCTACCTCGTCTTCAGGGTCCAAATAATCTAAAAAAACATCCGATAATTTCTTCAAGTCTTCTTTAAAATCAAAAGATTCCTTATCCGTCCTTAAAAGATAAACCTTGCTCATCTTTCCACCATTACAATAAAAATAACTCATAACTTATGATTATTTTTGAGCCATTACCTACTCAAATCTATAGATTATTCAAAAGCATTAATGGAATACATAATACAAAGTTATCCGTAGACATTATGCACATCTCAACGAAGTCAAATCGAAAACTATTCGTCCTTTTTCATCTCTTCTTCTACTTCTTCAAGACCATCTGAAATTTCTGTATCAAGCTCAATCTCTTCATCTTCCGCAGCCTCACCTGTCATAGAATCTATCATCTCTTCAACCTTCTCACCACTGAACTCCTCGTTCGTCAAAATTCCTTCACTGGTTATATCAACTGCCGTAGACAATGCTTCGTCCATAGATTCAGCTTTAAGCATGGCCTTTTCCATCTCCTTCTGGGTTGAAGCTATATCTTCAATCTCCGCACCCTCACCGATGGATTCCGCAACATCTTGAGCGAATTCTACAAAATTTCCGGAAAGTTTTACTAATTCTCTCTGTATCTGAGCTTCTTCCATTACCATCAAAAGCTTCTTACCTCTCTGAATTCTTTCCTGAAGAGTGAGATACTTTTTCGCCTGTCTTTTCAAAAATTTCTTATCATTCAGACTCGCGGCCTCTTTACCCTGTTCAAAAACCTTATTTTGAAGTTCTTTAAGATTAGAGATATACTTGTTAATCTTGCTTTTCGCTTTCCTATAACGGATTGTTCTCTGCTTCTATCGAGACCTGATTCCGTAAAATCTAAAATGCTTGTCCTACCCTACTTTTGAATGTGCAGGAAATACACCTCCTCTCGATCCACCCTCCGGAAGAGGTGTACTCCTTTTCAACCACATCACTTGCAATACAAACTCAGCAAAAAAAGGATTTCAGAAGAGCCAAAAAAATTTAAATAATTTGTCATCCGAACAAGAGAACTAAGAAATAACCTCTAAAATAACAAAGGAGGTGAGATTTGTGGCAGCAGGATTTAATTCAATGAGAGCAATGGCGGAACTCATGAGTCAAATGGACAAAGATGAAACCGTTACGTTGATTGAGTCTTCCAGAGATATTCTTGACGCTCTTGCAGAAAACCCTGAAGTATTGAAAACATTCAGTTCTATCCTGAAAGAATTAGCAGAAGATGAAGAAATCGCTAAAGGTTTATCCAATTTAGTTTCCTTAGCCGGACCATCTATCGATGCTCTGAACAACACAATGACTCCCGAAGCAGTAGACATGATGCACGAACTAGCACAGAACGATGATGTGAAGGAAGGCATAGGTTCTTTCCTATCAATTATAGACCCCGAAATGTTAGGGGCTCTACTACCAGTGATCGGATCAATTATAGGAGCAGTCCTATCTGAAATATCCAAAAATGAAGAAGCAAAAGAACACTTGATTGGTTTAATCTCTCATAGTGGTCCATTGGCTAAGAAAGCCAACACCGCTTTTATGGGTGAATCAGTCGACTAATGATTTCTAAAGACTTTTTAGAGGAATAAAAAATGCCAGTGAAAAAGAAAGCTCTGGTCACAGGTGCGTGTGACTTTGTAGGTCCGCACATTATAGATTTTTTAGTAGCGCAGTATTCACGTAGGTAAAAATCCCTTTGTCTTTTTTGGTAAAATCTTCCCCGAGTTTTGAGGGATGGGGAGATTTTGCCTATATCTTTTTAGATTCCCATTCGTGCCCGTGTTAGTTAGAGATTCGGTGTACGGAAAATTTTTGGAGGAGGATATTTACCTCTACCAGAAATTATTGAAAGTTTTCAGACTAGGACTGGAATCGACAAAGGTCGAGACTTCCCACTCCCAAATACTTGAAGCACTTTCAAAAAACATTTCAACCGTTCTTGAACCCGTGAGCTCTCGGACGCTCACCCCACATCACGAATTAATCGAAGCATACTCTATAAAGCTCACAAACGAAGTAAAAACATTCTACGAAACCGAAATCAAATCGCACGGAAATTCAGCCCGTACAAGCATGCAAAAAGCATTAGTCATCGTGCTCGAAGAAGGCGAAAAAGAATGAGTTAATTTTGTAACAATGCCGAATCAAGGGAAGAATTTATTAAGATTTGTTAAATCATAAATATTTGTTGGAGCATAAAGAGACGAAAAATAAGAGTGGTTCAAGATGAAATGTTGGATATGTCGAGAAGAGAAGGAAGACCTTAAGGAGATAGAAGCCATGGGGTCGGAGCATCACGTGTGTTCTGACTGCCTCTGGAGGGTATTAGACGAGCACGGTAAGCCAAAGTACGAGACAAAGCCTAAGTGGGAGAATATCTATGAGTAATTCTGATAAAGTCCTAGTCATGGGAGCGTGTGGTAACGTCGGCTCGAAGTTAGTGAGGATTCTGCTGGATAACGGATACGATGTAAGGGCTAGCGACCTGGAGGATGCGAGTAAGGAGCTTTTAGGGGACCTTGATGTGGAGTTCGTTCCCGGGGACATCACGAAACCAGAAACTTTACAAGACGTTGTCGAGGACGTGGACGCGGTTTTTAACACGGTATCATTCCTGGCCTACTCGAACCTTATCTCTTACGACCAGATGTACAAGGTCAATGTAGAGGGGGAAAGGAACTTACTTGAGGCCACCATGGAAAACAATGACGATCTTAAGGCCTTCATACACTGGGCTTCGGGAGAAACTTACGGTCTGGGCGGTTTGTTTGAAGAGCGGTTCCTCCATGAAAATGGAGAAAGTAGAGAGGATCATCCTCAAACTGCATCTGATGCTCCCTATCCGAAGACGAAATTGCTAGGTGAGCGAGAGTGTTGGCAGTACTACGAGGAGGAGGATTTACCATTGATAGTAATGCGACCATCCATGATTTATGGACCGGAGCCATCATTCGAGGACAGAAGGTGGCTCAGATACTCCAAGTATTTCATGGTAATGCGGGATTTAGTAGAGATGATGGGAGGATGGCCAGGGCTTCTGAACTTTAAAAACCCGCTTGTCCACGCGGAGGATTCAGCCAGAGCGGCAGCATTCCTTTACGAGAACAAAGAGGATGCCATAGGTGAGGCATTCAATATCGTGGACGACCAAAATTACACCATGGAAGACATCGTTCGTTTCATGTTTGACTATTTCGGCTGGGATATTCAAGAAAATCCTTCTGCACATCTCAAGCCCCTGTTGAAGGGACTTCCACTGCCAAAACCCACCATCAGGGTGTTCAAGAAGGCGTACAGGGCCTGGATGGACGAAGTAAGGGAACAGGGACCAATCTGGTGGGACTCGAACTACCAGGATCACTATCTTGAAGAGATGCTGAGCATGGAGAATTACTGTGAGGACTTCAAATATTCCAACAGAAAGATAAAGGATCTCGGCTTTGAATTCAAGTATCCGGACGTGAGGGACGCCTTACCAGACATATTCGAGAACTGGAAGGAAAAAGACCTGGTGCCAGAGAGCTCCGGATTCAAGCACTTCTTTCTCAAGGCATTCCTGCTGGATGAACGCTAAACAGGGTATTAATTTACCCCGGAAATAGGAGAGCAGGAAGCAGTAACTCAGTCTGTACCGTTGGAAGTACCTGGGCAACCCGAGTTATTCTATTAATCAATGGGGTCAAAATAACAACTTCATAAAAAGTAAAAATCTTATATTTTTTGTTATATATACAACAATATAGACCATGGTAAAAATACTCATACTCTGGGACATCAAATCGAAAGGATCCAAAGCCACATGCTTCTATCGAGACTTGAAAGGTTATGATTACAAAACAAAATCAGGGAAAAAACATAGCGATGGAATATTAGATGAACTTCCCCAAGACGTCTGGGACTTTGTCAGCCGTAGTGCACTATTGATAGAGAAGAAGCACGCAAACGAGATAGAACAAGTCTTCAAAAAGTATGATTCTCATCTAAAGTGGAAAAAGTTCAAGGTTGAAGAAAATGAAAAATGAGAGTTGTTGTATATACAACAAAAGGTTTAATAGAGTATATAAACAATTCAAGATTGAGGAATAGAACATGTCAGAAGGGAAAAAAGAATTAGAACTTACAGTAGCAGAAGCACGTAGGCAAAAAGATGTAGGCAAAAATGTCGCGAGGATAAGCAAAAAAGCGATGAAAGAACTCGGAGTCAAACAAGGCGACATCATAGAGATCGAAGGTAACAAAAAATCCGGCGCCATAGTAAGGACAAGTTATAGAGAAGACGAAGGATTGGACATCATAAGACTAGACGGTCTCGAACGGAAAAACACTGGTACTTCAATTGGAGAAAAAGTGAAAGTACGGGAAGCAGAAGTGAAAGAAGCCGACAAGATCACTATAGCCCCTGCAGATCAAAACATACAGATACAAGGAGGAGGTAGAGCACTAAAACAGAGCCTCCTAGGACGACCGGCAACCAAAGGCGACCTCATTACACCAACAGGACAACCAGGAGATATATTCTCCCAAATATTTGGAGGAATGTTCCAAGGTACATCTCCATCTTCATCTTTTGGACTGGGAGAACTTAGATTCATGGTGACAAACGTAAATCCGGACGACCTAGTGCTGATCACAAAAAATACGACAGTAAACCTATCTTCAAAAACAGCAGATATAGAAGAAGCATCCACCCCGTCTATAACCTATGAAGATATCGGTGGACTAGACAAAGAAATCCAGAGAGTTCGAGAGATGGTCGAACTACCATTAAGACATCCAGAACTCTTTGACCAACTAGGGATAGAACCACCGAAAGGAGTACTCCTACACGGACCTCCAGGAACTGGAAAAACGCTAACCGCAAAAGCAGTGGCAAACGAATCTGACGCCCACTTCCAATCAATAGCAGGGCCAGAGATAATGTCAAAATTCTACGGAGAATCAGAAAAGAAGCTAAGAAACATTTTTGAAGAAGCAGAGAAAAACGCACCTTCCATAATATTCATCGACGAAATAGACGCCATAGCTTCAAAAAGAGAAGAGGTAAGCGGAGATGTGGAAAAAAGAGTTGTATCACAACTCCTATCCTTGCTGGATGGATTAGAATCTCGAGGAAAAGTCATAGTAATAGCAGCTACCAACCGAGTGGACGCCGTCGACCCCGCACTAAGAAGACCAGGTCGTTTCGACAGGGAGATAGAAATCGGAGTTCCAGACCGAGAGGGACGTAAAGAGATCATGCAAATACACACTCGAGGAATGCCCCTTTCAGAAGACGTCGACTTAGATAGGTTGGCCGACAATACTCACGGTTACGTCGGTGCAGACCTAGCTTCCTTGTCAAGAGAATCGGCGATGAACGCTTTGAGAGAGATATTGCCTGAGATCGACTTAGAAGATAAGAGAATTCCATCCGAAACTCTCGAAGGATTAGAGGTATCCGGAGAAAACTTCAGAAAAGCAAGACAACAAATAGAACCTTCCGCAATGAGAGAAGTGCTGGTCCAAGTTCCCGACACTCCATGGGAAGATGTAGGAGGGTTAGAAGAATCCAAACAACAACTTAGAGAAGCAGTTGAATGGCCGCTGAAGAAAGACGAAGCGTTCGAAAGAGTCGGTATAGAAGCCCCACACGGTATACTCCTATACGGACCACCAGGAACCGGTAAGACAATGCTCGCAAAAGCCGTAGCCACCGAAAGCGATTCTAATTTCATCTCTGTAAAAGGACCCGAACTCCTATCTAAATGGGTCGGAGAATCCGAAAAAGCGGTAAGAGAAACATTTAAAAAAGCAAGACAAGCTGCACCAACCGTAATATTTTTCGACGAAATCGACGCAATGGTGCCAAAAAGAGGCCGGAGACAAAGTAGTTCACAAGTAGGAGAAAGAGTGATCAGTCAACTATTAACAGAGATGGACGGTCTAGAGGAACTAGAAAACGTAGTAGTTATCGGTGCAACAAACAGGCCTGATCTCGTAGATCCAGCTCTATTGAGACCAGGAAGATTCGACAGAGTCATGATGGTTCCAGGACCAGACAAAGAAGCGAGAGAAGAAATCTTCAAGATACACACCAGAGAGATGCCAATAGCAGAAGATGTCGACCTAGAAGAACTTGCTGAAGAAACTGCTGGATACAGCGGAGCAGATATCGCAGCTGTTTGCAAAGAAGCAGGGATGCTCGCTCTAAGAGAAGATATAGAAACAGAAACCGTCTCCAAAGAAGAATTCGAAGAAGCTTTGAAATCGGTCGGTCCATCGATTACAGATGAGATAACTGATACCTACAAAGAGTTCAAAAGTAAACACGGGAAAGAAATCGCTGAAGAAGCTAAAAAGGAAATGAAAGCCTACTACTAAAGCCTACACTTC
The DNA here is from genome assembly GCA_964554215.1 of Hadarchaeota archaeon (SeqCode). Taxonomy (GTDB): domain Archaea; phylum Hadarchaeota; class Hadarchaeia; order Hadarchaeales; family JAGGTB01; genus CAYLJV01. The sequence goes on from CAZKND010000001.1 coordinate 58,240, forward strand.
TTTATTTTTTTTATTTATTCTAACTACTAGAATAACTAGAAAAAAGAAAAAAAGAGAATTAAGATTTTCGTTCTCACTCCAATCTTATTTCTTTAGAAGATTCCCAAACGCCGTGCAGATTGCATTTGGCCTTAGCTCTCAAAGGATGGGAATGGTCCAATTTAACCGTAGTCTTCATAACATAGTCACTCTTCTCAGGAGTTAGAGATAGTCGTGCCAAAAAAGTATCACCAGAATAAAGTTCCATCCATTCAATGAAATGCCCGGGTTCATTAGGATGCTCTTTATACTCCCCGACTCTAACCTCTACTTCAAAAGGCTCATTTTCCTCTACTGAATCCGGAGCATCTATAATTACTGTATGCTTCTTCTCTAAAGCATTCATATCTTCAGGGTCGTCAGTAGAAGGTTTGTTCACCCCACAAAACAAGTCATCTTCACAAGATTCTTCAGACATAAAAAAATTTCACCTCCATAAAAAACTTAGTAACAATTAAACATACGGCAGAAAGAAAAATAAACCTTTGCTTACCGCTATTTAGAAAATATTCTAAAACCTCAATTCAGATAACTAATCAATTTTTGAGATAAAGCGGGGGGGAATCTCATCCGCAACGTAAACCCTATCGCTAGCTCTTTCTATCTGAACCCCTTCCTCCTTAGCCCCGCTAACATCTATCTTCAAGATAACGGGCGAAGAAGACCTTCTCTTACCTACACTTCGAGCACCTTCAATGCTGGAGGAAAGATGCACCTTTTGTCGACCTTTCGATTTCAATCCTTCTTTCAAAATCTTATCCGCCGATTCTGAAGTGGTCCCATGATACAAAGTCTCAACGCTTACGGGCTCCAAAGTAGGATCGACATCAATAGAATGACCATACCTAGCTCTAATCCTATCATCCTTTATCTCGTATCTCCCCTTAGGGTCTTCATCAACTATCTCCTCGACATCATCTCTATCTATTTCAGACCATCGGTCATGCAACTCTTCCAATAAACCGTCCAAACCAACCCACCCCTCATCTGAAATCTCCAAACCTGACGGATCATGTCTCAAAATATAAGCCAAAGTCTTACTGACCTTTTTCCGATTCAAAACTATACACCAACCAAATCTTTACCACAAATCGAGCTTGAAAAATCTTACCCGGTTTTAGCCAAGACTGAAATACCGAGCAAAAAATATCAATAAATAGAGATCATGATCAAATCCTGGACAGAAAAATACCGGCCAAAAAAACTAGAAAACGTCGCAGCACAAGGACGAGCCCTAAAAGACGTAAGAAAATGGGCCAAAAAATGGGAAAAAGGAAACCCGGAAAATAAAGCCTTACTGTTTTACGGCCCTCCGGGAACTGGGAAGAGCGCTACGGCCCATGCTCTGGCCGAAAAAATGGATTGGGACCTTATTGAGATGAATGCAAGCAATAAACGGACAAAAAAGGAAATCGAAAAAATCGGCGGGTCGGCGGCAAAAATGGGAACTCTAACAGGTGGAGGAAGAAAAAGATTAATCGTTCTAGACGAGGCCGATAATGTCCATGGGAACGCCGACAGGGGAGGAAATAGAGCTATTTCCAGTCTATTGAAAGAAACCAACAATCCTGTAATACTGATAGGTAACGACCGATATGAGATGCCAAAAAGCATACGAAACAAAGTCAAGGAGGTAAACTTCCGAAGACTGAGACAGAGCTCTATAGCCAAAGCATTACGACAAATCGCAAAAAACGAAGGTATAGATGCCGATGAAGAAGTTTTGCAAGAACTAGGGGACAGAGCAAATGGTGATCTGCGTTCCGCTATAAACGATTTTCAAGCTATAGCTGAAGGAAGAGAGAAAGTCGAAAAAGAAGACATTGCCACAAAAGATAGAGATAGGTCCTATGACATTTTCAAAGTCCTGGGCAAGATTAAGAAAACAAGAGATGCCGAAGAGGCCAGACAAGTACTAATGGATTTCGACGAGACTCCAGAAGAAGCTATAGATTGGATAGAAGAGAATCTTCCAAAAATGATGGGTAACATCCCTGATTTAGCAGACGCTTACGAAAAACTTGCTAGAGCAGATATTTTCTTAGGAAGAACTCGAAGAAAACAAGACTACCATTATTGGAAATACGCAGCAGATTTGATGAGTGCCGGCGTAGCTCTAGCGCAAAAGGGGAAAGGAGGAAAAGGAAGATTCAGTTATCCTGGTTCCAGAAAAACATATGGTAGAACCAAGAAGAAGAGAAAAATAAGAGACAATCTAGCCAATAAAATCTCTGAAAATTATCACGTTTCAGAACAGAAAGCAATAAACGATTTCTTTCCATATCTCTCATTAGTATTCAGCAATGACAAAGAAAAATCAGAACAAATCGTAAAGGAACTAGAACTGAAGGATGAAGAAACTAACTACCTCACAAACTTTAGATAAGATTCTATTTCCAAAATATTACTTTTCTATTTTTGACGAACCAACCTATTCGTGGATGTATTCTAATGAGTTTAGAGAGTGAAAAGAATAATACTTTCACATTATCTCAGAAGAGAACTTCCTAGACAATGCAAAAATATAACCTCCAAACAATTCCCAACGATGCAAAATCCAAAAGCAAAAAAAGGAACTATCCAGAAAAAAAGAAAAAAGTTTAAATAATTTGTGAGTGCATGGATAGAATTGCAAAGAAGTGGTGAAGTAAATGCCAAAATTCGAGCTTTCGGAAATCGATAAGGAAGGATTGGAAAAAGGTGCAGACAGGGTACAACCAGAATGGTGGCAGATAGTTGAAGTCTCCGGAGCTCTTGAAAAGGGAGAAGTTCCATCAGCTGAAGAAAGATTCGGAGGAGTTGCATTAGCTCCCATTGAACTTGACCATGGTATTCTTCCAAACTTGATGAAAGATTTTCTACCTCAAATCTTCATAGACAACCCAACGATGACAACTCTAATTACAGACGAAGAAGGCGACCATATCATATGGGCAGGTGTAGAGCATGCCGAAGGCGGAGTTTACAAATGGGTTGAAAGAGTTGACCCTAAAGGCGAATGGGCAGAACCAGTGAATGAAAAATTATCAGAGGGAGATTATGAAGGTGCCTACGAAGAAACCAAAAAGATGGTTGAAGAAGAATTTGGAGTTGATTTAGGACTAATAAAAATAGCTAAACCTCAATTCTTTATAGAATTAGAAAAAACCTTTGAAGCTGCAGAAGAAGGGGAAGACTTAATCGGATGGATTCCTCAAGTAATGGATTTCGGAGTCACTATTTTTGAAGAAGATTATATCAATTTTTATCCTGAACCCTATTTTTACCAATTTTTAAACGAAGTACTTGAACCCATGATAAAGGAATTAGATGGAGACGAGCTTGAACCTATTCTCAGGAAGTTCATCGACGAACCTCCACTCGACATAATCATACCACTCAAGAGCAGAGGGAAATCCTCCGCACTCAGAATAAAGCAAGATAGCGATAACATAGTGATAACTTCAGTCGATTTAGAAGTCAATGAGGAATTGTATTCAGACGATGTGAAAAAACTAGCTCAAAATTACAGGGACAAGTTCCCCGAAGCGGACTTAGTTCTTTCCCTAAACGTCAATGAAGACTTAAAGAATCTACTAAGTCAGCTAATGACAGACATTCCGATGAGTGAAGAAACATACGCTAAAATAGGGACCTATGTGGGCAATCTGTTAAACTCACTTGGAGAAGATGTTTGGATTGAAATGAATGATAACTGGCTTAATCTAAACAACATCTTGGAGTGGGCGGAAGAATTGTTGGATTATGACATCAGAGAGCTTAATCTACCTCTAGATATGGTGATGGTGGGAATGGAAAAAACGCTATCCCAACATCCTATGGGAATATTCGTCACGGACGAAAACAGAGAATTGGTAACATCAATAGTAGCAGACTTCACGGAAGATGTCCCTAAACTTGAAACAGTAAACAAAAGTGAACTAGAGGAAATATTTAAAATAGAAGGTTCAAATGCAGTGAGCGAAGCTGTTTCCGAACTTCCTGAGGAATATGGAACTGTCCACCCATGTATCGAGGTTAAGATAGACGAGATAGTACCTATAGTCGCCGAACTAAAGAAATCAATGAAAGAGCCTAGAAGATCTCCGCTATACCTCATGAGAATTCTAACTTACCTAGGGGACATTTTAGAAAAAGGGATAAACTTCTCAGATTCTCCTTATCAGTTAACAGAATAATTTGTATTACCCTCCTAGCAGGAGAACTAAGAAATAACTTCCAAAATAATAAAGGAGGTGAAATTTGTGGCAACAGGATTTAATTCAATGAGAGCAATGGCGGAACTTATGAGTCAAATGGACCAAGACGAAGCCGTTACGTTAATCGAATCTTCCAGAGATATTCTTGACGCTCTTGCAAACAACCCAGAAGTACTGAAAACCTTCAGTTCAATTTTGAAAGAATTGTCGGAGGACGATGAAATAGCTAAAGGTTTCTCCAATTTAGTTGCCTTGGCCGGACCATCTATCAGTGCTCTGAACAACGCAATGACTCCAGAAGTAGTAGACATGATGCACGAACTCGTGCAAGACGATGATGTAAAGGAAGGTATAGGTTCATTCCTATCGATCATAGACCCAGAAGTATTGGGAACTCTACTACCAGTGATCGGATCGGTTGTAGGAGCAATTCTATCTGACATATCTGAAGATGAAGAAGCAAAAGAACATCTAATGGCTTTAATCTCTCATAGTGGTGCCTTGGCAGAGAAGGCCAACACCGCTCTTATGGGTGAACCAGTCGACTAATGATTTCTAAAGACTTTTTAGAGGAATAAAAAATGTCAGGAAAAAAGAAAGCTCTGGTCACAGGTGCGTGTGGCTTCGTAGGCTCGCATATTATTGACCTTTTAGTAGAGGACGATGACTACGAAGATGTGATTGCAACAGATCTCGAGTCAGCTGATACTAGTCATCTGGAAGACAAAGACGTAGACTTCAGACCGGCTGACTTTACAAAACCGGAGACCATCGATGAGATACTGGATGAAGACATAGACGTTATTTTCAACCCAGCTGCGGCATTTAATTACGAGATGCCCATGCAGGTGATGAAGAAAATAAACGTTGAAGGAGGACGAAACTTTGCAGAAGCTGTGGTTGAAAACGTCGAGGACCTAGATATATTCGTCCATGTTAGCACCGGAGAAATCTATGGATACAACATGTTTGGAAAGAGCGAAGAACTAGATGAAGACGGTCATTTCAAGGAAGTAGAATCTAAAACACCTGGTGAAGCTCCCTATGCAAAAACCAAAAAACTACAAGAAGAAGAGATTTGGGAACTACACGAGGAAGAAGATCTACCAGTTGTAGACATGAGACTTGGAACTGTTTATGGACCAGGATTGTTCTTTGCAAGACTGGTGAATCTTTTCATTGACCTTGCGTCTCTCGGAAGATTCCCAGACAATATCAACTTTAGATGGCCGCTGGTCCATGTCGAAGATGTAGCTTCAGCAGCTAAATTCCTCGCAGAAAAAGGAGACGAAGTTATAGGCGAGGCCTATAATATAGTGGACGAACAGGAATACATCCTATCGGACATGGTTTACAAAGTAGCTGACTACATGGACATGGAAGTAGAGAACCTACCTAATATTCCTTCTATGGGTGAACTTTGGAAATTAATTCCAAAGGGAGAACTGGTAGAAGATATTCTAGACGAAGCTTACCCAGAATACCAAAACCAAGTGGAAGACCGATATGACGATGATGTCTGGATGAAATACAACCATGCAGGACCATACGCAAAACTCTTGCTAAATAACATGCCTGAATGGGACGATGATTTCACATATTCCAACAAAAGTTTGAAAGAAATTGGTTGGGAACCGAAGTACGAAAGTTTCCTCGATGCTATTCCAGAGATTATAGAATGGAGTAAAGAAAACGGTTATCTCGTAGAGAATCCAGGTCTAAAGCATCTAGTAACAAAGGCTCTAATCTCCGACCCTTCAGAAGCCTAATACCGCCATCTTTTCTTTTTTTCTTTTTTATTATTAGAAAAAATCTTTTTTCGAAAAATTTACGAAATTTTCATCTTTTCTTTTTTGAAATAAGGTTCCCTTCTGCTTATAGCCTCTTTGTAAGCCTTCCGAACTTTTTCATGATCCTTTTCTCTTACTGGAGTGAGAGCATCCACAAGATTATCATTTCTCATCAAACAAGGCTTCAAAAACCCTCCAGATGTCATCCTTAACCTAGTACAATATTCGCAAAATTCAGAGTTATGCATCGGATTTACGACCTCTACTTCCCCTCCATCAATTTTATACTTTCGTCTAGCTTGCATCATCCATCGTGTGTCGACATCTTCCGCTCTCTCTCTGATTCTCTCTTCTATAGTATCTAAATCCTTATGATACTCTTGATAAGATTGTTTGTTTTCTGGCAAGACTTCTTCAAACTCTATCAATTGCAGGATAGCTTCCGTGTCAACGGAGTAATCTATTAAACTTTCGATGTTTTCCCCATCGTTAACCCCATCTAAAACTATCGTATTCAGCTTCACAGGATAGAGATTCGACTCTACTGAGGCCTCAATACCAGCAAGGACATCATCCAGAACGTCCTTGCCTGTTATCTCCTCATAGATAGAATGATCGAGGGTATCCAAACTAATATTGACCCTATCCAAACCTGCATCCACCAATTCATCCACCTTTTCATCTAAAAGTACTCCATTTGTAGTCAAAGAAACATCTTTAATTTTAGGATTGGAAACGGCTTTTATTATCTCAACTATGTCATCTCTTACTAGCGGTTCTCCTCCTGTAATCTTTATCTTTTCTATACCGAACTCCGTGCCAATATCCACTAATTTTTCTATTTCTGAAGGGGTCATCTTTCTTTCAGGAATCTCGCAACCTTCTTTGTGACAGTAAAAGCAATCAAGATTACAATCTTGAGTTACGGAAATCCTTAAACTTGTCAACGGCCTACCATAATCATCCTTCATCCTCATTCAACTCCAGCACAATTCTATCACCGTCCCCCTCTTTCAGAGACGAAACCATTCCAGAAACGGTGTTTTTGATCAAGTCCTTAACGAAAGGTTTGAGAGGTATCTCCCTACCATCGACTTTCAGAGTAACTTGACCTTCAAAAGCCACACACTCGTCTTGAGAGACATTCTCTTCAGAGACAGCTTGAACAAATTCTCCACAAGTGTCAAAGCCACATTGTCCACAATCCAAATTCCCAACCGGTTGCATCGCTTTATCCTCTACTAATTCAACTATTGAATCCATATCATCGCAATCTAATACGGGCTTATCTCTAATTCCGTTTTTCAAAAATGCAACAGTAAACATATCATCTAACCTCTCCACCTCATCGTCATTATCCGCAATAGCCACTTTAGGAATAATTTCAGAATCTCGAAAACCTTCTACTATAACGTAATCCAAACCCTCCATATTCCCAAGAAAGTTTTCTAAACTAAATCCCCCTTTTTTCATGGTAACCGTTTCATCAGGACTCAGCAAACAAACCTCTTCCGCACCCGCTTCAGCATGCCTCCAAGTATCCGTACCCTCTCGATCAATCGTAAAACCTTCCTGAGAAACATGTTTCACTGTACCAACACTAAACCCTCTCTTTTTCAATCTTTCAACAACTCCTTCGACAACCTTCGTCTTCCCGCTTTCCTTAAAGCCTGTTATTGCTATGAACTTAACCAAAACTTCCACCTCCAAACAAGTTAACTTCAACAATTTCTCCTTTTTCTAAAATTTCCGTCGCTACTGGAACCTCTGCATAACCATCCGATTTCACCAAAGCAGTAATAGCTCCGGAGCCTTTCTTCAAAGGCTCGGCCAAAAACTTATTCTCCAATTCATTGACCTCTACTGGAGCCAATTGTCTCCGACCTTTTGAAGATAAAATCTTCCTAGAGAGTTCTGCTTCCAAACTTTTCCTTTCAGGTTTGCTAAATCCCGCTAATTCCCGAATGTAGGGAGATACTAACTGATCGAAAACCATGAGCGCGGAAACGGGATATCCTGGAAGACCAAAGATAGATTTTCCCTTAACCATGGCCATGAGAGTCGGCTTCCCCGGTTTTTGAGCAAGTCCATGAATTATTACTCCCGGGTCTCCTAGTTCATCAATCGCCTTTGGAATCAAATCCTTTGATCCGGCTGAAGAGCCTCCGGAGGTGATAACTATATCATTTTGAGAGAGGGCATCTCTAATATTACTCTTTACATCTGGGATGTTATCTCCCACAATTCCACAATAATTACTCCTTCCACCTGCTGATTCAACCGCATCGCAAACTGCAGGGCCATTTATGTCGTAAAGCTCTCCTCTTTCCAGATCTTTCTCTGGCTTCACAACTTCTTCCCCTGTGGATAGAACTGCAACTTTCGGTTTCCTAATCACTTGAACTTCTTTCACACCTGCTCCATAGAGGGCTCCTCTAACCTGTGGTGCGATTTTTTGGCCTTTCTCAGCTATTTTTTCTCCTTTTTTTATCTCCGAACCTTTTTGAGATATATTCTCTTCGGGGGATACGGACCTCCGGATCTCAACTGTTTGGCCTTTCTCATCAGTGTCTTCGACCATTACTACGGCGTCTGCGCCTTCGGGTATTACAGCTCCGGTAGCTATTTCCACACAGCTTCCTTCGGACACTTTTATTTCGGGATTTTCACCTGCATGGACTTCACCTTTCCTCGTTAATTTTACGGGGTCGTTTTCTTCTGCGCCAAACGTGTCCTCTGCGCGGACTGCAAATCCATCGTATACCGCTCTATCAAAAGGAGGTAAATCTATTTTTGATTGAACATTTTCGGCAAGTATCTGACCTTTTACATCCTCTAAACTTTTTCCTTCGGTCTGAATCTTCGAATCCCAATTTTTATCTATCTCTTCCCGAGCTTCTTCTAAGGTCCTAACTGAAAGAGGTTCATGCATGAAATCGAGTTATATATAATGAATATTAGTTAAAAAAGATGACATTGTTAATCGTTTTCAGTTAACAACTACAGGTCAATAAGCTGAACATCGACATGCTCTCCTCGAGAATAACCCTCCTGATTCTCCGGAACCATAACAACGCCATCAGCTTCCGAAATAGACCTCAAAACACTCGAACCAGTAACCCTCAGAGGTTTAACAACATAGCCATCCTCCCGTTCTTCCAACTCAACTCTGACCACATCGACCCTACCCAAAGAAGAACTGATCTTCCTATCCAGAACCCCCTCCACATTCCAACCAAAGTCCAGAGGTTTCAATCCTAACATTTTTCTCAAAACGGGTTTTAACAGGGTTTCAAAAGCAACTAGCGCAGCCGCTGGGAATCCGGGAAGTGAAAATACTAAAGTCCCATCTACAACACCAAAAGCACATGGACTACCAGGGCGTATACCCACTCCATGGAAAAATAATTCTCCAACTTCGTCAATAGCAAGAGGAACTAAATCCTTCTCCCCGACCGAAGACCCACCTGTGAGAACCATCAAATCAAAACCAGACGTGTTCTCTAAAACCTTTTTAATCTCATCTAGATCATCGGAAAATATACCCAATCTCTCAAAATCCCCACCTACTTTCTCAACTGAATGACCCAAAGTATACCCATTTACCTCCGTGATTTCCCCAGGGCTCAAAGAGCTGTCCACTTCCTTGAGCTCATCTCCTGTCATGACAATGGCAACTTTAGGTTTTTTTCTGACGCTGATTTTCAGATTTTTAGTGGAAGCTAAAATGCCTATATCGGAAGGTTTAATTTCCCTGCCTTCCTCCAATACCTTCTGGCCTTCTCTAAAATCTTCCCCCTTAGGAGAAACATTCTCACCAGGAGACACAGGGGACAAAATATCTACTTTCGAACCCTCTCTGACCGTTTCCTCAAACTTCACCGTAGCATCCGCTCCTTCAGGCATAGGAGCTCCAGTAGCAATTTCTGCAGTTTTTCCACTCTCTATATTTTTTTCCGGACTGGAACCAATTTTTACAGATTCCACGATCTCCAACTCTTTAGGATCGTTCTCGTCTGCACCGAACGTATCTTCAGCCTTTACTGCAAATCCATCCATCGCAGATCGGTCAAAAGGAGGTACATTTACATTTGAAACTACTTCTTCTGCCGTTATCCTTCCTAGAGAATCATCAAAACGAACAATTTCTTCATCCAAAACATGCGTTTTTGAAAGAGCTATCTGCTGTGCCTTCTCCAAAGCAGTATACTCGGAAAAACCTTTCTTTCTAACATCCATCTTATTCACGCGCATGCTTTACGATATGACCCAAATCAGTTGAAATCAAATTCATTCCTTCCTCAACAGAGTTGGGGGCTCCCGGCAAGCAAAAAACAGGTTTATCATCCGCAATACCTAATGTTGCCCTAGTTATTATCGCAGGGAAACCAACTGATTCAAAGCCTTTTCTTCTCAATGTTTCACCGAACCCAGGAAGTTCTTTATCAAAATATTCTCTAACGACCTCAATGGTTATGTCCCTTTCAGCAATCCCAGTTCCCCCAGTAGTGATTATAGCATCAACCTCAGAATCCTCTAACCAATCTTCCAACAATTTGCTCAATTTTTTCTCATCGTCAGGAATTATCACGCGATCAGAAGAATGGCCTGAATCATTTAATCTTTTTTCAATTAACTGTCCCGATTCATCTTTATCTTCACCGTTCTCCATAGCAGCTGATCTAGAATCACTGACAGTGATAACGCCTACATGTAAAGTATCTGGAGCTTCTTTTCTGTGTTCTTCGGAGGTCATTTTTTCACCTTTTCATCAACCGAAACATCCCTTATTTTTGTATCCGGATATTGCCCTTCTTCATCTTTCTCGAAACCCTTAGTCATATCCCAAATTGTAAGGAGAGAAGCGTTAACTCCTGATAGCGCTTCCATCTCTACACCAGTCTGACCTCTGCTCTTTACTTCAACCTCAACTCTTACCCCATCTTCTTGAAGATTGATATCAACATTTGCCCCTGTTATCGGAATTGGATGTGTTAATGGAACTATCTGAGTTGTATTTTTTATAGCCATCACTCCCGCAGTTTTCGAAACAGATATTACATCGCCTTTAGGAACCTCATCATTTTCAATTTTTTCTACCGTATCAGAATCTAGTTCTATAAATCCAGACGCTTTAGCCACCCTCTTCACGTGGTCCTTTCCTCCAATATCAACCATCTTGGTCAAGTAATCACCTGTTTAAGAATCAGTACTATGAACTAAAAATGTATTGCGTCTCAAAAAGTATTTTACCCTCTATAAACCATATTAAATGGTGAAAAATTGAGTATAAGACTGATCCTTAGTATACTTCTTATTCTCTCAATAATTGGATTTCTATTCTTTCTCTGGATTCGAAAAAGAAAGATTCGAAAGAAAAAAGAGGAGATAGAAGAGCTGAAAGAGGATTTTCAAGGAGAAATTGACACAGAACCAGTAAATGAAGAAGACAAGAAGATTTTAGATGACATTGTAGAAAAAATAAAGAGCTCAACGGAGGAAGAAGGAAATACAGTAAAAATAGATATTAACGAAGATTGCGATATAAAAATAGTCACTCCTGACGTTATATCCATTGAAACGCCACAAACGAGGCTACACAAATCGTTTAGCCAATTGAAATTCAAAAAAATAGAAGATTACAATCAAGGTAAGAAGATATACTTTAAGGAATAAATTAAGAAATCCAAATCAAACTTCTAAGCTCTCAGGAAGGTTTTATCAAATGAAAACAGTTGCCATCGCTTTCTCCTATCCCTTTTCCCCCAGAAACTTCACAATTTGACATAACGTTTTCTACTACCTCTTTATGCAAGTTACAAAGCTTATCAGAGATTTCGTCATCCAAAACATCATTATCTAGATTATTAAATACGCAATTTCTATATTCGACCTTAAAAAATCCATTTTCTTTCGATTTCTCAGGAAAGAAACCAAAATCATCTAGCGAATCTATAAATACTTCTAGTTTATCTTCTGTAGAAGAAAATTCTCTATCTGGAGCCAAATTTTCCGCTAACCTAGAAGCAGCGCTCGTAAAGACCTTATCCAAAACTTCCTCATCTATTCTTTCCTGTAAATCATCAATCATAAAGGAAAAAAGCTTACACGTCTTTTGAGGAAAAATATTGTTTCCCGATTCTGTCAAACTGTACATTTTCTTAGGTCGACCTTTAGAAGCTTTTTCAAAATAGGGCTTAACTAAACCTTGATTCTGAAGTGTATCTAAATGGCGTCGAACAGCGCTTTCGTTTATTTCAAGTTTTTCTTCCAAATCAATGGCTGTTAAGTCTTTATTTAGCAAGTTACTCATTATTAGAGCCCGTGTATCGTTTAAAGGCACTCCTGTTATCTCTGAAAGGTCCATAGTTCTCAATTATTACTTTAAGCTGTTACCTTTATAATCCTTTACACACTATAACTACTGTAAAATTTACAAAACATTGCCAAGGCTTGCTATAAAACTTCAATAAATAAAATTCGATAGAATATTAAATCAAGCTCAATTAGAGCACCAATTCTCTTCTAGATACTCCTTGATTCCCGAAGAATCCTGAGAACCCACCATAGTCTCCCATTCTGATTTGTCTTCTATTTTTCCTGCTAATACTGCGGCAGGGCCGGGAAGAATAATTGTCCTATGGTCAATTTTTTCATCTAGATTCTCTTCCTCAATTGAATTAATAATCTTATCAGCAGTTAGTATATCCCCAGCAATTGAAGCCGTTACAGAAGTACCCCCAGTATCTACAGGATAGATATACACATCCAACCCCTCACAATCTCCTTCGACAGTATAATAAGTTAGAGCAAAATTAGTCGTGATTAATACTGGAGAATCTTTATCGGGCTCTCCCACCTCTTTTAACTCTGAATCAACATTGGCCGGATTTCGAGGATCTTGATACAAATCCTGTCTCAAAACCAGAATCGGCATTAGAGACCATATCTCATCCGAATGGAAAATCAAAGCATCAGCCCCACTAGCCATCATCGTTGCCCCAAGAGTGGCTTCCATGAAAGCGGCCTCATTTTCATCCTCTTCAATTAGCCATGAAGTAGCCGGTACTCCAAGAAGAGGATATCTTAAGAGATCAAACTTATCCTCTATCGCAGCTCTTCTCAACTCTATTATCCTATTTTGAGTTTCTCTAACATTTCTAGGATCCGTACCAAAATCCAACACAACCTTATCATCATCTAAACCTTCGGCTTTCGATTTTCTCGACAAATCTATCAAATCTTGAACTCTATCAGAACTTAGAACTAAAGGACAATCATTTTCAACTGCCAAATCCACTACTTTCTCCCAATTCTCAAGAGTCGCCCCATACAAAATGGGATTTTTATCTGCCAACCTATCGATACCCTCCTCAAGACTTTCACTATCAAAAGAACACAGAACTATCGGATAATCCGTATTCTTATTCACAACTTCTACCTTTTCTCCAAAAGTTTCAGGGTCACCGCTCTTAGCTCTGATAGCTATTGCATCAAAACTTAAACTCTCTCCTATTTTTTCTCTAGAATAATTAGAAACCAACTCCACTTTTCTTTTGATTTTTTCATCACTCATTTCATCATCAACGTCTACTATAATCGCAGTCTGATTGAACCAGGTTTTTTCATGTCTATACATGACGTCCTCACCACCAATCTCAAAGGAGTTTTCTCCACTACCAATCTCCACAGTTTTCACAGGAGGAGTCAAAAGCTCTACCAACTTCCTCCTATCGCCCTTATACTCCTCTTCCTTAAGAACAGGGCAATCATCAACATCCGCTCTTCTCTCTAAAAGCTCAGTAGCAAAAGACATACAGTTATCAGATCCACAGTCTCCACAGTTCTCACCTGGCAAAAGTCTATAAATATCCATAGGTCCAACATCTGACATTTTAACCACCTCAAATCCCCTTTATCCAATTTTGATATCCAGAAACTTCTTCCCCACCTGACAAACGGTCAACCATCTTATTCAAAACATCTACAGCTCTAGGATGGAGGGCCATAAGAAGGTCTGAACCTGCCATAATCATTGATAATCCGGTAAGTGTCTCCCACAGTGGCCCCCTAAACTCTCTAGGGCCCCAATCTTCATCATATTTCTCTTGAGGGACCTCATTGCCCATCCAAGATTCTCTAGCCCCCCACGCATTAGTCACCCCATTACTTATCGGTAAATCCAACTCATTATCTCCTCCCAAACCAGCCAATCGAATCCTTTGAAGAACGGAAAAGGAATACTCTAAACCATAGCCCATAGCCGCCGTCGTCGGGTCCATCACTATCCTATTTTTATCCACCCCATAATTGATCAAACGTCTGTTAAGCTCCCTTTGAAGATTGATATCAAGAGTAGTCCAAGCCAAAATATTGTGTCCGTACTCCATAGCTGCATCAGCTACAGTCCTCCAATCCAAATCCAATGTAGCAGAGGCCAGTAAACATTTCTCCCCTTCCGCTGCTTCGGCCGCCGCTTCTAAGACTTCAGGATCTTTTTTCGGGTTTCCACTCCCCCCTATTACCAGCGGAACATCAACAGCTTCGAGAACATCTTCCACAGTACTTGCCGCTTCTTTTGGGCTGGTGTCTTCCCCTTTCGGGTCAGTTGAAGTTAGGTGAAGAGTCACCATCTCAGCATCGTAGGTATTTACAGCTTTCTTTGCCCATTCTGCAGGATTTCCAATCACGTCCTCATAATGTTTGCTTATCACACCCGGGAGAGGCTCTTCACGGTCAAAAATGTCAAAAGTAACTACCGGACTATGATCATTTTCTCCATCCGGATAAAATGGGAGTTGTTCCTCCCCTCCTAAAGTGAGAGTTGTTTTTCTAGTTCCCCCTTCCGAAGAAGTTGCACCCATCTGAACTTCTTCTATCTGATTGGACCATTCTTTTTTCTTAGGTTCATATTCTTCAATCGTCATTCTAATACCCGTTTTTTTGAATCCGTTAGGACTAAATTAATTCTCTCCTATTCGTTAATTTGTCCTGATACTCTTTTAATCCAACCATACTCTCTCAGCAATACCTGAAGATAACAGATCACATTAATCATCATCTTCGCAAGCCGGATGTTCACCCGTTTCATCAAATTCCTGATAATGTCTTAACCACTTTGGATCTTTTGGAGAGTTCTCTACAAAATCGAGGAATTTCCTCAGTTTTTTCATTGTTTGATCTCCTACCACGTGCTCTATTTTACATGCGTCTCTTTGAGCCGAGTCCTCTCCTACCCCTAGAAGCTCTAGAAGATTAACGAGATCTCTATGTCTTTGACTAATTTTTTTAGCCTTCTCTTCCCCCTGTGAAGTAAGTGAAATTTTTCCATACTTCTTATAATCTACTAAACCCTTTTCACCCAATTTTTCCATCATCTCTGTCACACTAGGAAGTTTGACATTAAGAAACGACGCTATATCAGATGTTCCAACCTTCTCTTTCTCATCCGATAAGATGTATATCGCTTCTAAATAATCCTCTACACTTGAACTTACTTCATTACTTCCCAAAATATCACCACAAATAAATTCTTTCAAGACCCAATGAAGCAAAAATCTTACCTAATTCCAAAAATGTTGATTTAGTTAAGAAAATTTGCAAAAAAGAATCTAAACCTGATGAAAAACCATCTTCCATCATCTACTTCCTCTATCAATTGATGTATCTTCTTGTAATTATAATTTGGTGGGGAAAAAGGAAATGTAATAATAGAGGTTGAGGCCTCAAAAAGCACTTAAATCAACTTTTTGTAATAGATTTAGAAATCCAAAGGGGTTTAAAAGTAAATGCCTTCATTTCTCTAAATTTCAATTTTTTTATAAGCCCTGATTCCGGTCCTTTATAAGCAAATGATTAGGTCCACCTAACTCTTTTATACTATTCTTATTAACTTCAAAAATATGAAGCAAAATAAAAGAAATCGAGGAAAGAACGGGAACAAAAATAGAAACAGGAACTCAGGAAAACATAAATCACTAAAAAACTTGAATCCCGGAGAAAAAGCAACAATTCAATCAGCACCACAAAAATCTCCTCTAAACGCACTCGGATTACGAGCTGGGAAAAACATCAAAACAAAAACAAAGCAGCCATTCCAAGGGCCAATAATCGCTTCTGTAGATGGAAGAAAGGTTGCAATAGATCAAGAACTGGCAAGTGAAATCGTAATTCGGTGAGAATAAGTGAGAGTACTTCTTCTAGGCCCACCTAACGTGGGTAAAAGCGTCCTGTTCAATCGGCTGACAGGGCTAGATGTAGGCATGGCTAACTATCCTGGTACGACCATCGATTACAAAAAAGGAACAGCAGAAGTAGACGGAATGTCATACGAACTAATAGATGCCCCCGGGTCATACACACTCGACGCATCTAACGAAGCAGAACAAGTAGCTGTGGACATGCTTGAAAGTGAACCTATCGGCGTAGTATGTGTACTGGACGCCAAAAATTTGGAGAACGGTCTCTATCTTTTACTACAAGCACTAGAAAAGAAACTACCTACAATAGCAGTGGTAAACAAAAATGACCTCATCGAAGGATCAATCGATAAGGAATTCCTATCAGAAAAATTGGGAATCCCAGTGATCGAAACAGTAGCAGTGAAAGAAAAAGGACTCTCAAAATTAAAAGATAAAATAAAAAAATTTCTAAACAAGCAAATACCCATTCCTCAAAACCCACCCCAAGCCACATGGGAAGAAGCCGAAGAGTTGGAGAAAAATGCCCTAGAAAGTTCAGACTCAGGGGGGAAAAGCCTGAGAGAAAAATGGGGGGACAAACTAGTAGAACCATTCCCAGGAGTACCAATAGCTATAGCAATCCTTTTAATAACCTTCGGATTCGTGGTGGGGGTAGGAGGATTTCTAGGAGAAGACCTACTAATACCCTTCTTCGAAAATGAAATCTTCCCTCACATAACTAGCGCCGTCGAACAAACCATAGCAAATGAAACAGCTCAAAACATACTTATCGGAGAATACGGATTCCTGATCAGAGGAATAGAATGGCCCTTCGGTCTAGTTTTACCTTACATACTCACTTTCTATACCGGACTTAGCATTCTAGAAGATACAGGATACCTCCCAAGACTAGCAGTGCTCATAGACGGTCTATTCAAAAAGATGTCACTCTCAGGATCTCATATCATATCTCTAATGCTCGGCTATGGTTGTGCAATCCCCGCCATTCTCTCAACAAGAACTATGAAAAATAGAACTAATAGAATAATCCTATCCTCTATGGTCGCCCTAGCTATTCCGTGTGTGGCACAATCGGGGGCCTTTATAGCTTTACTAGCACAACACTCCATATTTCTAGTAGTAGCTATATTCACATTCTCTATAATTGCAGCTATTATTGCAGGGCTGGTTATGGGCAGATTTATGAAAGGAGGGGAGAGAGAACCTATGATTCAGGAAGTGCCGGACCTTTTAGTTCCTGACCTAAACATGCTAGGAAAGAAAATATGGATACGAGTAAAAAGCTTTCTCACCGAAGGGGCACTACCAATGATAATCATTATCGGAGTAGCATCAGTGCTCTACGAAGTAGGAATAATGGGATACATAGGCAAACTACTCGAACCCATGGTCACGGGGTGGCTAAGATTACCGTCGGAAGCATCTACTCCATTAATACTCGGTATATTCAGAAGGGAATTGACAGTACTACCTCTTCTAGAGATGGGTCTTTCAACCCTTCAACTTTTCGTGGGTGCCGTGATAGCCCTCTTTTACATCCCCTGTCTAGGTACTATAGGAGTCTTGGGCAAAGAACTAGGATTGAAAGTTACAGCAGGGATTGTCGGGTTGACAATTCTAGTCTCGTTCACAATAGGGGGCATTATAGCCCAGATCGGCACACTACTATTCTAAAAAATAAATTAGTCTCAAAAGAAAGAAGATTCTTCCAGAAAAGAATCGACTAACTCGTTGACTTCCTCCACTTCAAAATTCAACGGACTACCTTCAAGACCCGACTTGTAAAAACTATCCAGTCTAGGTAGAACACCTATAATTTTATCCTCGTCCAAATCTTCAGCAACTATTTCTTCCGCTTCACCCTCCATCTTATTCAGAATATAATAAACCGGCTTGTCAATCCCTTCCGCAAATTCCTTTATCCTTTGAGAGAGTTTTATCGACTCCCTAGTTGGGTCAACCACTACCAGTATGGAATCAATTCCTCTCTCCACCTCTCTTCCAAAATGCTCCACACCTGCGTCCATATCTACAATCAAAACTTCATCTTCTTCTAAAGATAATTTCTGCAAAAATTCCCCCGAAAGAAAGTTCATTGGACAAGCACATCCCTCACCATATTCTCCAATCTTTCCTATAGCTAGGAGCTTCAAACCATCTTCCCCCGCTATATATTCCTCAGGCAAATCTTCAAGAGATATATCTTCAGGTAGATCTTCTATTTCGTCAAAAACCTCGTCTCTACCACCAAAATTTTCCATTAGCTCTTCGGGAAAATCAAGCCCGAGCAAAGAGTGAAGACCATAATTCGACTCATCATTATCCACCACCATGACCTGTTTATCTCTGCTTGCAAATTCTTTAGCTAAAGCTGCGGACACAGTACTTTTTCCAGCTCCGCCTTTACCTGAAACAATTATTTTCATCTCAAGAACCTCATTTGAAATATCAATAATGAATTTTACTATCTAAAAATAAAGCAACCTCTCTTCATTATCACTACTCGCCTGAGACCAAATATAACCTCTTCCGAGCTTGTCACCCTCTATCTTTCCTGAATCTTCTAATTCATTCAAAGTCCTTCTAATGGTTCTAGGTTCAAAGCCCAACACTTTCGCTATTTCTTTCGTCTGCAAATCCCCATATTCTTGAAGAAGGTACAATATGAGTTTTCTACGAACTTTTTTAGGAGAAAAATCATCACTTACGCTATCTTCATCTTCAGAAGGCATTACATCCCCTCTTGGATTGTAGTTGTATAAGCAACTTCAAAAAGATTAGCAACCATCAATAAACTTCTTCAGGATCAAACTCCCTTTCTAAAATTTCAGAAAACCCTTCGTCATCAATCTCTCTATAAAAACATGACTGATACCCCTTGTGGCAAGCAGGACCCATAGGGTCAACGTCGAAAAGCAAGGTATCCTTATCACAATCAACCCTGATCCTCTTCACTAACTGCTCGTTCCCTGACTGTTCACCTTTTTGCCAGAGCTCCTCTCGAGACCTACTCCAAAAATACATCTTGCCGGTTTCCAAAGTCTTCGAAAGAGCTTCAGTATTCATAAAAGCAACCATCAAAACCTCACCGCTCTCAAAATTCTGAACAACAGCCGGAATCAAACCATCCTCAAAATTCAAAGAATCAACAATCTCTTCTGCTTTCTCTTCACTCAGATTCACGAGGCTTCCTCCTATCTCTCAACTCGTCCATAACCTGTTCTAAATCTACATCCTCATAAGAGAGAAGCACTAAAATATGGAAAATCACATCAGCGGACTCATGGATAATTTCAGATTCTCCTTGCTCATCCACAGCCTTTATCAACTCATGAGACTCTTCTCTAATCTTTCCCAAAATCCTCTCTCTGCCATCACTATACAAGGAAGAAACATAGGAGTCCTCCCGTGGATTTTCCTTTCGATCCTGAACAACAGAAAATACTTCCTCTAAAATCTCAGTACCCAACCTTATTCCTCCAATCTTTCCTCAATGCTCTTAGCGTGCGCTGATAACCCTTCAATATTCGCTAATTTCATCGCAATATCAGAAATCTCCCGCAAACCATCCTCGCTCAACTTTTGAACACTAGTCATCCGAACAAAATCCTGAACGGACAACCCGGCAAAAGACCTCGCCTCTCCGCCCGTCGGAAGAACATGACTTGGACCTACCGCAAAATCACCTGCACTCGTAGGAGAATTGGACCCAATAAATATCGCTCCCGCATGCTCAATACTATCCACGACATCATCCGGACTCCTCGTCACTATCTCCAAATGTTCAGGCGCATAATCATTAGCAAAATCTATACCTGAATCCAAATCGTCAACGACAATTATATTCCCATACTCCTCCAAAGCCTTAGCAGCAGTTCTCTCTCGAGGAATATCTTCCAAAACCGACTTTACTTCTTCTTGAACCTCCTCCGCTAAATTCATAGAAGTAGTAACTAGAACTGAAGCTGCAGAAGAATCGTGTTCAGCCTGAGCCACCATGTCCAAAGCAACATATCGAGGATTAGCTGAAGAATCCGCCAAAATCAAAACTTCACTCGGACCTGCAACAAAATCAATACTAACATCATTAGAAACGGCCTTCTTGGCCCCAGCCACGTATATATTTCCCGGCCCAACAATCTTGTCTACCTTCGGAATAGTCTTTGTGCCATAAGCCATCGATACTATGGCCTGAGCTCCACCTACTTTGTATATCTCATCAACGGACGCTATATCCGCTGCCACTAATGTAACTTCATTAACGGACTTTCTAGAATTTGGAGGTGTGCAAAGAACTATGTTTTTCACTCCTGCTTTCATAGCCGGAATCGCGGACATCAAAACTGTAGATGGATACTCCGCACTTCCACCTGGAGCGTATATACCAACTGTATCTAGCGGACGAACCGTCTGTCCAGCCAATACGCCGTTTGCCATTTCATCCATCCAATCCTCCGGAACCTGTCTTTCATGAAACTTTTCTATGTTTTCAGCAGCTTCTTTCATAACATCGTATTTCCTGGGATGAACCTCTCTCTTCGCCCTCTCTATCCGATCTTGTTTAACCCGTATCTGATCTCTACCTAGTTTAACATCATCAAACTTTTCTGTATAATCGAGTACAGCAAGATCCCCTCGATTTTTGATATCATTAATTATCCTCTCAATGTTTTGAGACGTTCCGCCTATCTCCACCTCCGACCTCCTAAGCAACCTATTTCTAAAAGTATCAGGCCTGTTAGAAAGCTTAATTATATCCAAAGGTGATATTTCCATCTAAACAACCCCTTTTCTACTGGGAACTTCTTCACCCACTACCTCCACTGCTTCGGATAAAGCAACTCCGAAAGCCTTGAAGACAGCTTCCGCCTTGTGATGGTCATTTTCCCCTCTAAGGATCTCAACATGTAGATTAGAATTTGAATTACTGGCAAAAGTATCCAACAAATGAACAAACATATCCGAATTCAAATCTATTAACTCCTCTTTTTCAAAATCCACACGAACATCAGAATAAACTCGGCCACCCAAATCTACAGCTACTAGGGCTAACGAATCATCCATTGGAACAATCGCGTCACCCATTCGGCGGATGCCTTTCTTATCCTCCAAAGCATCCTCAAAGGCCTTTCCTGTAGCTATAAATACATCTTCCGCGATATGGTGATCAAAATCTCCTTCCCCATGAGCTGATAAATCAAATCTTCCATGTTTTCCCATGGACTCTAGTAAATGATCAAAAAAACTTATGCCTGTCTCTACCTCCACATTTCCCTCTCCATCCAAATTTAATTCTACATCAACAACCGTTTCTTCAGTTTCTCGAGAAATTTTACTTTTTCTCATTTTTTACAACCTCTAATGCTTCTTTCAAACTTAATTTCTCTTCATATATCGCTGTTCCCACTATAACTCCGCTTGCCCCCGCTTTTTTAGCCTTTTTTATATCTTTTATAGATTTCACTCCACCCGCTGCAAAAACAGGAATATCCACCGTTTGAACCAAATTTTTCACCATTTTAGCATCTAACCCCTCTAATCTTCCCTCAACATCAACATTAGTAAACAAAAATCCACCCACACCATTATCCTCCAATTCCTTTGCAGTTTCAAGAACTCCTTTCTCAGTGCTCTCTTTCCAACCCTCTACAACGACCTTCCCCCCCTTCGCATCTAAAGCTACGAAAATATTTTCCCCTCCAACCGATTCAAGTATCCTTTCAAAAACATCTGGGGACCTAAAAGCTGTAGTACCTATAATCACGTCATCTACTCCAAAATTAAGAAGTTTCTCAACTTTTTCGACAGACCTAACTCCTCCACCCACCTGAACCTCCAAATCGGAATTTTTCACTATCTTTCGGATATATTCTAAGTTTTCCCCTTCATCCATAGCTGCATCCAAATCTATAACATGAATTCTCTCCGCACCCTTTTTCCCCCACTCTAAAGCAGCTTCCAAGGGATCTCCATAATCTTGCTCCGTATCTGGGTCCCCCCCTACTAATTGAACGCATTTGCCCTTACGAATATCCACTGCGGGAATAACTCGCATTCTAAATCCTCATAAATTATTCCAATATTCTCTCAATAGGAACTACCAATATGTCGCGAGCTCCAACTTCCTTTACTTTATTAACTAAATCGTAAACCTCATTAGATTTAACAACGGCCTGAATATCCATCAAATCGGCCCCCTGAACATTCGAAACTGTAAGTCCAGACATGCCAGGGATTATATCCTTTATCTCCGAGACTTTTCCTTCAGGGACATTCATCATCAACAATTTCCTCGGCTTGGCCTTAATAACACTCTCTATGGCCAAAACTATTTCTTCTATCTTTTCCTCTTTCTCCTCTAAACTCTCAGGATTGGCTATCAATCGGACCGAGGTTTCAAAAAGAGAATCGATAACTTCTAAACCATGGCTTCTCAGAGTAACTCCCGTGCTCTTCAAATCAACAATTAAATCAGCCATTCCAATAAACGGTGTAATCTCAGTGGCTCCGGAAACTTCAGTCAGGTCGACATCTATATCTTTATCCTCAAAATAATTTCTAGTAACATTCGGAAATTCAGTTGCAACCTTAACCTCTCCTTCAATATCATCTATAGAGTTGATGGAAGAATTTTTATGAGCCGCCAAAACCATTTCAGCCTTTCCAAAATCCAAATCTAGAAGTTCTTCAATATCTTCTCCACTCTCCATTATTAGGTCATGTCCAGTTATCCCCAAATCCGCTGATTTAGAACCAACGATATTAGGAATATCTTGAGTTCGAACAAAAACTACCTCTAAATCATCTACATTCGTATCCGCAAAAAGCTGTCGAGCTCCCCGATCTAGAACTCCAATTCCAGAACTATCCAATAAATCCAAAATTGGGTCATGAAGACGCCCTTTATTCGGAACTGCTAGTTTTATCGTCATTTTCTACCTCCTTTAACTCCCTTAAACCTTTGATTAATCTTTTATTTTGTTTGGGCTTACCAATGGTTATTCTAACCCAATCAGAAGAAATACCCCGGAATCCAGAGAGATTTCTTATCAAAATCCCCTTTTCACGGGAAAGATAATCACAAACCTGGGATGAATCAAGCCCAATAGGAGCAGGGGAAGTCATAATGAAATTAGCCTCTGAAGGTAGGACTTTGAATCCTAAATCCTGTAACTCTTCCTCTAAATAAGATCTACCTGAAGATATTGTTGATTTTGTTTTTTCTACGAATTCTTCATCGTCCAAAGCTTCAATAGCGGCATTTTGAGCCAATTTGTTCACACTAAATGGAGGTCGAACTCTCTCTATAGCCTCCACTAACTTCTCGTTCGTCAATCCATAACCGATTCTCAATCCAGCTAGTCCAAACATCTTCGAGAAGGTCCTTAAAACAATCAAATTATCATATTCCCCCACCATATCCACGACAGTTTCTCCAGAGAATTCTACATAAGCTTCATCCACTACAATCATCTTCTCAGTCTCTAGAAGTCGTTTCAACCCCTCTCTACTTATCGAATTCCCAGTCGGATTATTTGGTCTACCTAAAAACACTATCTTAGAACTTTCGATTTCTTCGACCAACTTATCAGAATCCCATTTAAAATCATCCAACTCTACAAATTTAGTGGTCATCGCATTAGCTCGGCAAGAAAGTTCATACTGACTGAAAGTCGGAATGGGAATAAGAGCCTCATCGCCAGGGTCCATAGTCGCTTTTTCCACTAGGTCCATTATCTCATCAGAGCCGTTTCCCACACAAACCTGACCGTATTCTACACCTGCGTAATCAGAAATAGCTTTTTTGAGTTTTAAAGAACCAGATTTAGGGTATTCTCCTATATCCGAAGCTGCATCCTTGACGGCCTTCATAGCCTGAGGTGAAGGACCGTAAGGGTTTTCATTAGAACAAAGTTTAGTAAAGTCCTTATCCTCAGTTTCAGACTTTTTGGCAAGGGGATAAGAGACACCATCAGCTATCATTTTTTGAACTCTTTCCGAATACACATTATCCCTCCAAAACTTTTCTAGGATTCTCTTCCAAAACTTTCTCAACCATTTCTTCTGGCACTCCTGCTCCCAGAGCTATTTCCTCAGCCTTTTCATAAGACATTAGTTCCCCTGGACAATGAGCATCGGTGTTAACGACGAGGTCGGCGCCAACTTTCATGCCTAACTTCACGACTCTGCCATTGGAATAGGAATGGCCATTTCTACCAGATACCTCCAAGAAAGTTCCGGTATCTTCAGCTAATTCTGCTTCCTCCAAAGATAGATTCCCAGGATGAGCCAAAATATCAACATCATCACACTCAATTCCCCTTAAGTTCGTACTTTCAGGAACAGGTTCAACAATAGTCTCTCCATGAACAATCACGACTTCCGCCCCTTGAGCAACAGATTTTTCTGCCAATTCCGATATGAGCTCAGGAGGAACATGAGTTATTTCTACACCTGGAACCACATCAACATCAAAATTTTCAGTAAGTTCATTTGAAGCCACTTTAACTTTCTCTAAAACTGACTCAAAGTTTGAAGGTCCTACATGATCTGTTATAGCCACCAGTTCGTGACCCAATTTTTCGGCTCTATTAGCTAGTTCCGAAGGACTCAGCTCTCCATCGCTAAAAAACGTATGAGTATGTAAATCTATTCTATCTTTCATCTTTTTCCCTTTCCCCATTTGTTCTCTTATTTCTTATGCTTCTTTCGTATTTCAATTCTGTAGGAATTCCTTCCTCAGCTAAGATTTCATGTGCTTCGTAAATAGATTCGGTGTCTGAAATTTTCAATGCTGCATTGTTTATCTCTTCAGCGACTGTCTCCACCTCAAAATAGAAGGTAACAGCCGTCAATAGCGATACACTCACATCTCTTTCACCTTCTCTAATCTCAACATCACCATACTCCCCTCGAGCTGCGTTCAAAGCCAGTTCTGAACACTCCGTAGCTGTCTTATCAGCAGCTTCTCTCATAACCTCAAAGTCTGAAGGATGAACACCTCTAGCCCCTAAAAAACCATTAGATGATGCTATTTCAGCCGAATTCTTCATTAAATCATCCAAAGATAGTTCTCCATCCACACCAAAACCTAGTACCCCCAGAACAGTGTCCGAATCCATCTCTCTCAGAGACGAAAGGGTCATGCTATCAGAAAGCATGCTCTGCAAACCATCTTCATGCCCCCTCCCCAAAACGTCTCCTCCAACATCAACACCTACAACGAAGTCTATATCGAGTTTTTCAGTAGATTCTTCCAGCCCCCGTATAGCACCTTTAACCCCTTTATTCAAATCTAAGAGAAATGTTTTTTCACCTAAAACCTCCGAAACGGAAGATTCTGTAAGTTTAATCCCATCTTCTGTCTTCGTTTTAGGATTTGCCATGGCAGTGGTATCCGTTATTGGATCACAATTATCAATATCTTCTATTTTTCTTGGGCCTGGAGAAGAATCTTTCACGGATCTTTCCCAAGTAATCCCACCCTTAATTGTTTCAACACCATATTCTTCGATGTAGCGAGCTGTCGGTAGGGTCCCAACAATATCTCCACCTCCACCAATTCCCAATACAAGGGCCTTTTCCCCCTCTTTTGAAAGATTTTCAAGAGTCATTCTGTCCATTTTACCTTTTGAAGTTCCGATTTTATCCATATAAATTTAAAATACATAAAAATGAGGCTAAGAGTAGCGCAAACCGGATATTACTAGGTCCAAAAATTTTCCCAATATAAAAAATCCACTGTAAACGTTAAATGAACAGAAAATCATGGGGGGAGGAAACCGGACGGTCGGGGGAACCGCCCGGTCCTAAATAAGTTATTTCACAGGCGTCGGGCAACGCCTGGTAAACTTGAACTGACTTCGAATACTAAGTAATTTAGCCTCTTTTTAAAGGTTTATGGTTGCTTTATACCAAACTTTTCCCGGATAGACGGGTCCATTCGAACTCTAAGTCAAATCATCCACGATTTTCGAAACAGAACTCAATAATTTCCTCACTTCGCTTTTAGTATTATAGAAGTTAACCGAGGCCCTGACGTTTCCAGACATGTTCAAAAAATCAAAAGCAGGTTCAGCACAATGATATCCGGACCTCACAGCTATATTTTCCGTTTCGTCTAGAACCGAAGCTACTTCGTGATGATCCAACCCCTCAATATTAAAGCTCACAATGCCTCCTAAATCATCCAGATCCCCAGAACCATCCCTCTCAACACCTTTCTCTCCCACCATCTCTAACATAATCTCAGTAAGTTTCCTCTTCATATCCCTGACCTTATCAACGCCTATCTCTTGCAAATACTCGGCAGATCTGCCTAAAGCTATAAAGCCAGGTATATTCGGAGTCCCTGCATCAAAAATTTGAGGAGATTCTACAAATTCTGCATCGGTTTCACTCACAGACCTCACCATACCCCCTCCATAAAGAAGGGGTGAAATCTCTCTTTCGATATTTTCTGAAACGTAAAGCAATCCAGTGCCCTGAGGCCCCAATAATCCCTTATGACCGGGTGCAGCGAGAAAGTCACAATTGATCTCCTTAACATTTAGCGGTTCATATCCTACTGATTGAGAAGCATCTATTGAGAAAAGCACGTCCTCTTCCTCCGTTATCTTTCCAACTTCTTTCACGGGCTGCCTCGTGCCGAAAGCATTCGAGACATGTGTCATCGTCACTAGTTCCGTATCATCATCTATGGCGGAAGCTATCGCTGAAGGGTCTATAATCAAATCATCATGTTCATGAACGATCTCCAGTTGGATACCCTTCTCCTCCACCAATCTTTGCCAGGGAATCAGATTACTATGGTGTTCTAAAAACGTGGTGACAACCTTATCCCCCTCCTCCAAACCAAGCCCTCTAGCTAAGAGATTCAAAGCTTCGGTAGAATTCTTCGTAAAACCCAGCTCTTCCTGTCCTGCGTTTATCAAATTGGCTACTTTTCCTCTAGCTTCCTCAAACTCCTCGGAAGCTCTTTTCGTAGATTTGTGTAAACCTCTTCCAATGTTAGCATTGTACTCCCTGAAGTATTCCTCCATAGTTTCTATTGCTGGTTCGGGGGTTAAAGCAGTCGCAGCATTATCTAAATAGATTATATCCGTATTTAGGAAAGGAAAATCTGACCTTATCTCCTCTATCGATTTTTCCAACAAAAACCCTCGCGAAAATTTCCAGAAGAAACTCTACATAAGTCTTCTTTGATCGACAACTTTTACGTTCTTCACGTTATCGATATTCGAAAGCTTTTCTTCCACATCATCAGGGTCTCCTTCTTCTTCGGGGATGACCTTTACGACGATTAAAGCTTTCAGACCAAAGGCAACTTCTTCCTCTTTTATCTCATGAGGATCTAGTTGAGATTTAATCTCTTCTTTCATTTCGTCCAAATCGACATCTTTGCCCTCTGGCATAACTTTCATAGTCAATGAAACTTCTCCCATTTTATCACCTCACGGTCCTGTAAATCCACATTCTGGACATTCATAATCGTTGCTTAAATTCCTGCATTCCTTGCATCTCCATATCACCACTTCACCACATTCTGGACACTCAAAATTCACAGCTCCTCCTTCTTGAGATATTTCGCGATTACATCCTGTACATTCTGGCATATTATCTTTTTCTTATTTCCAATCCATAGCTTTAACTCTTTTCCCAAAAACCGCTTAACTGTCCCATCATAACTAAAAAAGAGGGCCCGTGGTCGAGCGGATAAGACGCAGGCTTGCGGAGCCTGAAGCCCGGGTTCAAATCCCGGCGGGCCCGCT
>CAZKND010000002.1:0-26182 GCA_964554215.1 Hadarchaeota archaeon (SeqCode)
CCGGCATCTCCATCGATAGGATTTTCAGCATACTTGGCACTTTGGGGAGTATTCACATTTTATATGTGGATCAATAGTTTCTATCATGACTGGAACCTAGTGATGGTTTTCGGAACTTTGTGGCTATTGTTTTTCCTACTAGCCTTAAATGTAGGAATGATTGCTGGCATTGTAGGAGTACTATGTGGAGCTTGGGCAGTATATACTAGCTTCTGTTACATATTTAGAGAACATTCAGGTATTGGATTACCTGGAACTGGCAGCCCCTTGGAATAAGTCGGATGGGGCTGATTTTTTCTTTTTTGAGTGAACCCGAGAACTTTTCAGTTGAATTTTACTGAATAGAGAGTTTTACCATACTAACCTATTTATTGGGGCATATCCTTTGGTTAAAAGAAGGAGGACAAACTTAGCAGACGAGTAGAGTATTTCGTGGAAAATCTGTTTTTTAATGTAATTGAGATAATTTTAGTTTTTGATATCTAAATTTTGTTTTAGGAGGTGTAATTTATGAAAGGAACTGTAAAATTTTTCGACTCTAGGAAAAATTACGGATTTATCGAGCCGGAAGACGAAGATGAAGACCATTTTGTCCATGCTAGCGATGTTGAATCGGGTACATTGGATGAAGAAGACGAAGTAGAGTTTGAGTCAGAAGAAGGCGATAAAGGCCCAAGAGCTGTTGAAGTTGAAAAGTTGTGAGACTTTGATATTTTAAGAGCGCGTGATTTTGAGAGGGTTGAAAATTTTTAACCCTCGTAATTATATTTTTTTTATTTCTATATTTTTCATGGACTTTTAGGCAATAATTGGTCGATTGTGTAGTATTTTTTGCAAAATTCACAAAAATAGGTTTTTGAGTAAGATTCGGATACTTTTCTTCCACAATTTGGACATTTCAATATTCTTGGAGGGATTGGTTTATTCTCTTCCCATCTCTTTTTTATTTTTGCGAGACGATTTTTCTTTTTCTTTTTTGAAAGTTTCTTTGCTAATTTTAGGCCGGGTTTAACTTTTTCTAATTTTTCAATCTCTAGATTTTCTCCATCTGCGGTTTTCAATGCATTTTCACCTATTTCTGTTCTGGAAAGAACTACATTATGTCCTTTTGGAGCGCCTACGTTCCCGATAGATATATCTGCTAGTTCTGATGAGAAGTCTAAACATGTTTCGCAGAAAGGATACATCAAAGGTTTCATATCTTTAACAGGGAGTTTTTCTTTTTTCTGGCGGGTTTCAGCTATGAAATCTCCTTTTTTTATGTCAAATTTGGTTATGTTTTTTATTTTTAGATTTAGTTTATCCTCTACAGTTTCCACTATGGTGTCGTATGGATAACTTTCCATGCAAAACAATCCTATAATCAGTTTTACGTTGGATATCAATTTTTTTGAGGATTCTTTTCCGACTTCCATTCTCCTTAAAGCTTGGACCTGGCAAGGGGGTGCGACGATAGCTAATCTACTTTTTTCTCCCTCTTCTGAAACTTCTTTTAATTTTTTGATAATAGGTGATAGAGAGTAGATAGTTCCTCCATATTTCAGTAGATCCTTTTTTTCGGTAACTAGTTTACCTTCTGGTTTCCATGGTTTGCTATCTGTACCTGTAACGATTGCACCGTCGATGAATTCTTCATCTAATAGATTGTAAAGAATTGTAGTTATTGTTCCTCCATCTTGTGCTCTTTTTGATATTTCTTCGGAGTTTGTTCGGGTTGAGAAGGCGTTTTTGTATGAACCGAGGAGTTTAGAATTTTTTTCTTCACCAAAGATTCTCTCGGATTCATCGTCGTTTTTAGAAAATTGGGGGCATCTGGATATGCATAGACCACAATTTTTACATTCGCCTTTCAGTACTGGTTTGTTCTCTCCCATTTTTAGTGAGTCGTATGGGCATGAAGCTACGCATGATTGGCATTCGATACAAAGTTCTGTGCTTAATCTTTCTATAAGCTGATTGTAAATATTTCTGTCTTCTTCAACTTCGTGGTTCATTCTTTCACTTCATGTTTATTTTTAATTGATTTTCAAATAAATCCTTGATTTTATACGGTTACTTTAAAGAGAAATATTGTCTTTTAAGCTATTAATTTTTATTTTAATAAATTTAAAGAGATTTTAACAAATCAATAAGACTAAAATTATCATAAATTTCCATTCTTAGCGTTTTAAAACTATAATTAAGGAATAGAGGTTTCCATCGTATTTTTTAGCTTTAAGAATTCTAATTTCGGCGATATTAGTTAAAATTAATAAATTTGTTATCAATAACATTTTGTCGAGGGAGAGTAATGGATGATTGGGAGGAATTTGCCGATGATATATTCAGAATCCAAAGAGAGTCTATTTTGCCTCTGTCAGTCAGATTGTTGATAGTGGCATTGTCAACTTTGATATCTCCTGCTTTTTACCTATTGCAAAGGGTTGATTCTGAAAGCCTCGATTTTGAAAAAAATAGCTTTAGAGTTGGTGGAAAGTTAGAGGACGTGATGATGACTTTGCCGGGCGCAGACTACTTGGCTACGTTATTATCGAATTATTATCTTACTAAGATTAGTCGTGATATTAAACAGAATGGTGATCTTCCCGACCACATTGGAATAATCATGGATGGAAATAGAAGATTTGCTCAGGGTTTAAGGGCTAGAAAGGGGACAGGCCATGCTTTAGGGGCCGAGAAGCTGAGAAGCGTCTTGGATTGGGCTAAGGAGTTTGGGATAAAATACGGTACAGTTTATGCTTTTTCTAAACAAAACATGAGGAGGTCGGAGGATGAGGTGGAGGAATTAATGGATTTGATGGAGAGGAAATTTAGAGAGCTTGCCAATGATCCAGATATTCATTCCGATAAGGTTCGAATAAGGATAATTGGTGATAAAAGTGATCTCCCTCTACGGGTTAGAAAGGCAATGGAAGAGGTTGAAACCAAAACTGAAGGTTACGATGGTTTTGTTTTTAATGTTGCTGTAAATTATGGTGGGAGAGAAGAGATAGTTGATGCTGTTAGGAGAATATCTGGGAAGGTCAAGGAAGGAAAGATTGATTCTGAGGACATCGATGAGGAGCTAGTTGATGAACATTTATACATGAGTGACATTCCTGATCCGGATCTGATTATTAGGACGAGTGGGGAGGAAAGGCTAAGTGGATTTCTTTTATGGAGATCAGCATATAGTGAACTTCATTTCTGTGATTCGAATTGGCCTGCCATGACCAAGTTGGATTTTTTACGTGCATTGTACGATTATCAGGGGAGAGAAAGAAGATTTGGAAAATAAATATGCTGTAGGCAAAAGAGACTAATCTTTTCGCAGTTGAGAAAATATTTATGAAGATATCATTTCTTCGCCTTTATCTAGGGATATCTTAGCTGTCAATGGGAGTTTCATTTTTGCACGACGGAGTGACTCCCTCCCTGCTTTGTAAAACTCTCTGGGGGCTTTTATGCTCAGTATTTTTTGCCCATCTGATATCCGAGCTGCCAAACTGACTGGTCTGCCGAATGATTTTCTCATACCGTCAGAAATACGATCGGCTCCAGCTCCTAGTGCAATTGGATTTTCTCTTAAAACTTGATGAGGATACACTCTGAGTTTCAAGTAATAATTTTTTTCTCCAGCCGTTTTTACCATTTGTCGGTTTGCTGACACTCTTGCAGACTCTAAAGCTGTGTGTCTTATTTGTCCCTTTTCTTCTGATTTCAGTGAAAGTTCTATTGGATACTCTTTGTCTGGATCTCCTTCTTCGTAAAACGTTATTCTGTTACCTGGTAGTCCTGTTATGTACTCTTTTCGAGTGTACGGTTGCCCGTCTTGCTTTCTGTATGAGCTAGCTGGTTTTTCTGGCATATTATCACTGTATAGTTTTTCACACCCTTATTTATATTTGTGATGTTATGAGACAATATGTTGGTGAAACTGTGTTTATAATCATAGTTGGCGGTGGTAGAACAGGTCATCTTTTAGCTACTAGGTTGCTCAAGAGGAATCATCAAGTTTCCATTATTGAATCTGACCCGGACAGAGCGGAAGAACTGGCCGTAGAGCTCGATTGTCTTGTAATTAACGGAACGGGTGGAGATATCGATGTTTTGAAAGATGCGGGTGGAGAGGATGCTGATGCTTTAGTTTCTGTAACTGGGTCTGACGAGATCAATTTCATGGCTGTAAAACTTGCGAAGGAATTGGATATTGAACGGGTTGTCACGAGAGTTAATGAGGATAAGTTAGCCGGAGCGTTTGAAGATTTAGGTGCAGATGCGGCTATCAGTTTCGTTGATGCAGCTGTGACTCTTTATGAAAGGGCGACTACTAGTTCGGAAATGTATGGTCTTATGAGTTTACAAGGGGGCGATCAAGAGGTTGTGGAGGTTACGGTCGCTGAGGATTCTGAGGTTGTTGATGAGTCGATAAAGGATTTAAGTATACCTGATTTGTGTACGGTTGCTATGGTTTCTAGAGGTGGGGACCTCATACCGCCTAGAGGTGATACTGTTTTCAAGGAAAAAGACAGGGTAGTTTTAGTTGGGGAGTCTTCAGCTGTAATGGAAGTCGCTAAAAATATTAGGGGAAAATAGCTTTTTAATTCTATTTTCTTTTCCTCTATTGTTTTGCTAGGTATATGCAAAATATTTGAATATCTGTAAATCTGTTCTTATGTTTAGAATGTTGGAATTTTACATAGATTTTTAATGATTATCAGATATTTTGATAAAAAAGGATAAGTTAGTAAATAAATGATTGTGAAACAATGACTTCAAGAAAAATTCAAAAGAGTAGGAGCGGAAGTTACCTAGTTTCCCTACCTAAGAATTGGGTGGAAGAAAGCGGACTTGAGAAGGGAGATAGAGTAGAGATAAAAGAGTTAGAAAAGGGTTCTCTTAATTTACAGTTGTCGGAAAGAGAAGCAAAATCTAATTATGAATTGCATTATGATGACTTTTCTAATCTGGAATCATTAGAGGATACTATTAAGTCCTGTTATATGCAAGGGGCCGAAACTATAAAGGTTAAATTTGGCGAAAAATCTGTTTCTGAAGAGAAAGAAAAACTGAGACACGTGGTTCTGGATTTGATAGGAGCTGAAATTTTAAAGAATGGTCCGGATTTGGTTTCTTATAGAGTTTTGGTGGATCCTACGAAATTTTCCATAAAGAATCTGACTCGAAGAATTTTTGATTTGATAACTTCTGTACAGGAAAACGCAGTTGAGGCTTTGGAAAAGGAAGATCCAGGTTTGGTTTCTGGCGTTTCTCAAAGAAAAAAGGACGCTGACAGATTGTATCGCCTGATGATTCGTGAGTTAAAGATTTCGGCTTCGAACAAGGAAGTTGCTGATTCAATAGGTGTGGAGGGAAGAGGTGATGAGTTGGTTTATACTATAGCAGCCAGGGATTTGAGTAAAATGGCTCATCATTCGGTTAGATTCGCCGAGATTGTTCACAAGTCGGAAGGTCGTTTATCGGAGGCGGATATTGATTCTATTTTGGAAATATCGGATTTAGTTTCAAAAATGGAAAAGCAGTCTGTGAGAGCCCTTCTAGATAAAAAGATTGGAATGGCCACGGACCTTGAAAGAAAAATGAAGGAAGTGAAAGGATTAACAGATTATTTTGTGAATAATCCATCTGAAAATTCTTTGGATAAGGATTTGTCTGATTCCCAGAGTAAGAAGTGTTTGGACCCGGCTATGTGTGATTTGAGGACCTCATTATCCAGAAATCTAAGAAGAATGGCCGATTATTCTCTCGCAATAGTGAAAAATGCCACTTTAGGCGCTGTAAGCAAGTACGAAGAATGAAAATATGGTTTCAGTTGAGAGGGTTTAGTAACCATCTTAAATACCTAACAGAGTTCTTTAGTCCGAAATGGTTTACTAAACGAGGCATTTTTTTCGCCATTTCTTTTAGTAGATGTGAATGCTCGTCGAACTTGAAATCCTCGAGAATCATCTTCTTTATATATGGTTTTTTCAGGAGATTGAAAAATTTAGAGATGTCTTCGTCTTCCATATTCTCTAAGAGATTCATAATCCTGTTTCCAATTTCAAATTCTTTACCAAACTTTTCTTTGACTTTTTCATCATACTCTTTCAGAATATTTTCCCGAGGTTCTTTTTCCAGTCCTTTTGTAATTACTTCACTGGCAATCTCGGCGCAAGAAAGTCCCATATAGATACCTCCACCTGTTAGCGGTTTAACCTGTCCTGCTGCGTCGCCTACTAGGACCACTCGATCGTCGAAAACCTTTCTTTTTCCACTTTTAGGTATTATATCAGTGGTATATCGGACGATTTTTTCATGTGAGTTCTTTGGTAGAACCGGATTTTTTCGGATGAATTTTTCGAGATTTTTCCGGACGTTATTTTGTCTGTCGCATAACCCCACTCTATAAATCTCTCCTGCTGGCACAACCCAGGCAAAGAAATGTTCGGACCATTCGTTTTTGAAAAATATGTTAGCGGCTTCTCTCTCCGATTTACCCACTATTTCAGCTTGAGCTCCGGAAAGCGGGGAAAACTCTTCGATTAAGTTAAAATTTCGAGCCACTGTTGAGTTCCCGCCGTCGGCACCTACGATTAATCTTGCTCTGAGTTCTTCTGTTCCGTCTTTTTCTTTTACTTTGACAGATACTCCGGATTCATCTCTGGCTATGTCGGAACATTTAGAATTAAGTCTAATATCTACACCTTCTTCGGCCGCCATTATCGCTAAATCTTTGTCGAAACCGCTTCTATTTATGCAATGTGCTTCCACTTTGTCTCGTGTTAGTTTGACAGATTCGTTCTTTGGCGAGTACACGATCCCTTCTTTTAATCTGTTTAAGGACCATCTCGAAGGATTCAAACCTAATTCCTTCATACCTCCATCTCCCACTATCCCTGCGCAACACATCGGATGGCCAATCTGACTGTCCTCTTCGATTATGGTCACATCAAAGCCTTTCTCTGCAAGTTTTTTCCCGGTAAAACAGCCAGAAGGGCCGCCACCTACTATAATCACGTCTCTCAATGCGATCTCCCGGCATCGGTTTTTTAAGTTCAAGGTAAATAAGGATATCGAGTGGGACCTGAAAATGATAAACATAGGATATATAATCTTAGGAGCAATAGTATTGTTCTTTCCAGGTTTCTTGCTGAGCTGCTTACTTTATCCAGGTAAGGAAAGGCTCGATTTTTGGAGCAGGTTTGCGACGAGTGTCGGACTTAGTGCCCTCGTAGATATGCTTATAATCTTGATGCTTTCCCACCCGGAGATAAGAGCTCTCAGATTTTGGCCTGTAGTCGGTTCGATTTTAGGATTCTCCGCGATCTTTGGAGTTATGATTCCTTTTGTCGGCGAGAGTTTGGAAGCTTTCCTAGCCTTTTTCGGTCAATCAGGGTCTGAAATTAGGTGACTGAGAGGTTACGATGACAGGATATAAGCAGGTCATTGTAGTTAGAGATGACTTGAACATGAGCCAGGGTAAGCTTGCTGCTCAAGTTGCTCATGCTTCTTTAAATTCTGCCGAAAAGGCGAGGGAGAAAAATTCTGGGTGGTATGAGGATTGGAGGAAGAGCCAGCAGAAGAAAGTTGTTGTCAAGGCCCCTAATGTTGATGATTTGAAAGATTTGAAGAAAGAAGCTGAAATTCAAAATATTCCCAGTTCTCTTGTTCAAGATGCCGGACACACGGAACTTTCTCCGAATACGTATACTACCTTAAGTGTAGGCCCTGCACCAGAGGAGAAAGTGGATAATATTACGGGCCATTTGAAGTTATTGGGGTGATGTATTTTGAAATTGAGTGATTTGGGGGAGAAGGAACTGTTGGATCTGACTAGAGAGATATGTGAAATTGGTTCTGGGATTGAGCTGGGGATTGGTGACGATGCTGCTGTGCTTGAAATGGGTGATGATCTCTTATTGATTTCTACGGATATGATTGTAGAAGGCTCCCATTTTATGAGTGATTCTTCCGCTAATCAGATCGGCAGAAAGGCCGTTGTCACGAATTTGAGCGATATAGCTGCTATGGGTGGTGAACCGTTAGGGTTGGTTTATTCAATAGGATCTCCAGGGCATAAAGATGCTGATTTTTTCACCGAAATTTTGGAGGTTATTAATGATTCTGCGAGAGATCATGATACATTTGTAGTAGGTGGGGATTTGAACGAAGCTGACTCTTTGGTGATATCTGGAACGGCGGTTGGACGTATGGGGGAGGGCGAGTTGCTTACTCGTTCTGGAGCTGAACCAGGGGATGTTATTGGATTGACTGGTCGGTTGGGGTCTGTTCCTGCGGCAGTAAAAGCTGAACTTGATGATGATATGTCTTTGGAGGATTGGGAAGATTTGAGGGATGTTTTGAATAATCCCATTGCTAGGTTGAAAGAAGGTAGGATACTTTCAAGGATTGAAGGGGTGAATTCAGCTATAGACGTTACGGATGGATTGTCAAGTGATTTATGGCAGATTTCAAGAAGTAGTAGCGTTGGTCTTACCATTGATTATGATGAGATACCTGTTGATACTTTAGCTGAGAATTTTTCGGAGGAGAGTGGCGTGGATTTAGATGATCTCGTTTTATATGGAGGCGAGGAGTTTGAATTATTGTTTACAGCTGAGCCTGAATCTTGGGAAGAAGTTGAAGATGAGATTCAAGGACTCGGGACTGAGGTAACAAAAATAGGAAAAGTGGTTGACGGGGATTCTGTCAGGTTATTGAGTGGGGATAGAGAAGAAAAATTGTCCGATGAAGGATTTGAACATTTCGGATGAAGATATAAAGAGAAAGATTTTATTGAAAGCTTTCGATTTCATGATGGTGAATGATATGAATATTATTATGATGGGTCCTCCAGGAGCCGGTAAAGGCACATACAGTAGCCGGTTAAGCGATGAGTATGGAATCCCCCATATCGAGACAGGAGATATTTTCAGGAATGAAGTGGAAGAAGGCAGTGAGTTAGGTAAAAAAATAGAAGAATATATGGAAAAAGGTGATTTGATCCCCGACGAGACGGTAAATAACGTTGTGGAAAAAAGATTGTCAAAGCCTGACTGTGATGACGGATATATTTTGGATGGATATCCAAGGACGATGGACCAAGCAAAAGCTCTTTTAGACTTCGCCAGCATTGATTTGGTCTTGAACATCGATATTTCTAAAGAGGTAATAGTGAACAGATTGTCAAATCGTAGAATTTGCAGTGAGTGTGGAGAAATTTACAATTTGGAGTCTTTGACTCCGGAAGAAGAAGGAATATGTGATAAGTGTGGAGGCGAACTTTACCAGAGAGAAGACGACAAGCCGGAAGTTATAGAGAATCGGTTGGATGAATATGAAAGCAAGTCAAAACCAATCTTGGATTTTTACGAGGATAAAGTTGACTTGGTGAATGTTGTTTTCGATGGAGAGACCAGTGTGGAAAACGCAATGGATAAGATCAAGAGCAAGGTAAACGAATTTACAAAATAAATGTTTTAAGCTGTTTCAGGGATTACGATGAGTCTGGAAAAAGAAGCTAAAAATCTGAACAATCAAGAAAAAATAGTTCTAACCAGTTTAGCCGAATTTGAAGGAGCAGCTGAAGTCAGCGAAATCTGTGAAGAAGCTGATTTAAGCCAATCAGGTGTTATGAGATCGGCTCTTAATCTAGAAGAAAAAGATTTCTTAGAAATAGATGAGATAGTTCAAAAAACAGCATCTATCACCGATGAGGGAGAGACTTATCGAAAAAAATCTCTTCCCGAAAGGAGAGTACTTACTGCTATGGTGGAAGAAGGTAGTGTGGGTTTTGACGATATTTCAGAAATAGCAAATATTTCTGAGGATAAGACCGGACTGACTATCGGATGGTTGAAAAAGAAAAACTGGGCCAAAATTGAGGGTGGGGAAGGTGGAAAAGTTCTTAAGGTCACGGATGAGGGTCGTAAAGCCGCTGATGAAAAAGGAAAAGATGAGGAATTGTTGGATAAGTTTGAAAAAGAGGATAAGCTTTCTCTTGAGAGTCTTCCCGAGGAGTTGAAAGAACAGGTTTCTATTTTGAAAGACAGAGGATTAGTAGAGATAAAAGAAAAGAAGGAACACAAGCTGTCTCTTACTGAGAAGGGGGAGAATGCTCAAGATTATGATTTGGAGTTGCGAAAGACTGTGAGTAAGCTGAACGGAGACCTCATCAAGTCTGGAGAATGGCGAGAGGTTGATTTAAGAAAATATAACGTCACTGCTTCTACTGAACCGGTTTTTCCTGGAAAGAGACATCCTCAAAGGAGGATAATAGAAGAATTCAGATCTATACTTCTGAGAATGGGGTTTGAAGAGATCAGAGGTCCAATGGTTGAGTCCGAGTTTTGGAATTTCGACGCTCTTTTCCAGGCTCAAAACCATCCGGCCAGAGAGATACATGACACTATGTCTCTATCGAAGCCGAGTGAGGCTAAGATTCCTGACCTTGAACTTTTAGAGAGAGTTAAAAAAGCTCACGAGGATGGTGTGGCAGGATCGAAAGGTTGGGACTACGAGTTTGATAAGGATATAAGCCGGAGACCAATTTTGAGATCCCAGACTACTGCTGATTCTGTAAGGCATTTGGCCCAAGGGCCGGAGCCCCCTGTCAAGGTTTTCTCTATCGATAAAGTTTTCAGGCGGGAGAGGATTGATTATCAGCATTTGGCTGAATTCCCTCAGGCTGAAGGGATTGTCATGGCGGAGGATCTTAACTTTAGAAACATGTTAGGATATCTGAAGGAAATTCTTCATGAGATGGGCGTTTCTAAGATAAGGTTCAGACCAGGTTATTTCCCCTATACGGAACCTTCTGCTGAGGCTGATGGTTATCTCCCTGAGAGAGATGAGTGGATAGAACTTTTAGGAGCGGGCATGTTCAGACCTGAGGTTCTTGAACCTTTAGGCATTGATTATCCTGTTTTGGCTTGGGGGATTGGTTTCAGTAGGATTGCGATGATTAGGATGGGTATTGAGGATATGAGAAATCTTCACAATAATGATTTGGAATGGTTGAAAAACGAATCGTTGGGATAAAATGCCTACTATAGAAATTGATATTTCGGACCTGAACCGTCTCTTGGAAGAGAAGTATTCGTTAGATGAGCTTAGAAAACCTTTCCGCAATCTGGGGATTGAGGTTGAAGGTGAAACTGAGGAAGGGGACGTTAAACTGGAGGTCCTTCACAATCGTCCTGATTTGCTTAGTGTGGAAGGTATAGCTCGGGTTTTGAAAGGACATTTTGGAATTGAGAAGGGGACTCCGGATTACGATTTGAAGGAGCCTGAGGTCAAGTGTAAAGCGGATTCAAGTCTTGAGGGATCGAGACCGGTTATCGTTATGGGTCAGATTAAGAATGCACATTATGATGACGTTTCTCTAGAAGCTTTAATGAATTTGCAGGAAAAGCTGCACGGCACGTTGGGTCGGGATAGAGAAAAGATATCTATTGGAGCTTATAACCTGGATAATATTGAACCACCTATTCACTATACTACTGTTTCGCCAGAAGATGAGGGGTTTGTTCCTTTAGAGTTTAACGAGAAGATGTCTCCTCAAGAAATTCTGGAGAGACATCCTAAAGGTCAAAAATATGCTCATCTTATTGAGAAGGACGATAGGTATCCTATTTTGAAGGGGTCGAATGGAAATGTTTTATCTATGCCCCCGATCATAAACAGTGAGCCGGCTCGTCTGACGGAAAATGTTTCTAATATAGGAGTGGATGTGACCGGCACGGACAGAAATTTGGCGGAAAAGGCGTTGGATATAATTATGTCTTCTGCGGCAGAGAGAGGTTTTGAGATTAGGAAGATAGAAGTTGAGGGTTTAGAATCTACTTTTTCAAGTCCTGAATTTGAAGATAGTGAGTGGACTTTCAATCTTGAAGATGCGAACGAGAAACTAGGTACTTCTCTTGATGTTGATGAAGCTTGTCAGATAATGGAGAATATGCGTTATGATGTTTTGGAACAAGATAGTGAGAGGATCAAGGTTAGAGCTCCTTTTTACCGTTCTGATTTGTTACATGAAGCGGACCTGTTTGAAGATTTAGCTGTTGGTTATGGTTATGAAAGTTTGGAACCTAAATTGCCTTCAATTGAAATGACTGGTAAACCTCATGAAACCGTGGAGACTGGCAATATTGCCAGAAGAGCCCTGGAAGGTTTAGGATTTATGGAGGCCATGCCATATATCCTTACAAGTCCTGAAAGAAACTTCGAAATGATGAATATCGATGGCGACGCAGTGGTGGTTGAAAACCCTGTCTCAAACGAATATTCTATTCTGAGAACTTGGCTTTTACCTGGGTTGATGAAGGTTCTTAAAGAAAACAAGCTCCATGAATTGCCGCAGAAAGTGTTTGAAGTAGGAGATGTGGTTAGGCTTAATGAAGAAGCTGAGACCGGTGCTGAGAATGTAAAGAGGGTTTCAGCGGTGGCGATAGGGGATGAACTTGATTATACATATATAAGGTCTATCTCAGAATCTCTGATGAGAGAGTTGAATATGAAATGGGAAATAAAACCTTTTGAACATTCCTCTTTTTTGAAAGGAAGGACTGCAAAAATTATGGTCGATGGAGAGAGAAAAGGATTTTTAGGAGAAATCAATCCTGAGGTCATCACAAATTTCGAGCTAGAACATCCCGTTGTAGCTTTTGAATTGAATCTACCTGTTTAGTCCTATTTCAGGTTCTGTTTTGTAGTTAGTAGGAATATCAGAATATTTTTGAGTCTTAAGTTAATCCATTAGAATGGATAAGAAAAATGAGAATTCTCAGCAAGAGTTTTGAAGAAAAATGGAAAAATTACATCTGGCAAAGTATTGGAGCCGGATTATCAATAATATTACTCGTAGCTTTTAAGGATTTGATTGGTCTCGTACTTGTTGCTGCGGCCGGATCCACGGCATTCACTGTTTTTGGTATCCCTCATAACCGGACTGCAAGGACTAGGAATATCATAGGGGGGAGTGTTATCTGTGGATTTTTGGGATTAGCTTGCTCGTATCTTTCCCCTATTTGGTTTGGTGGTGGGGTAGCAGTGGCTTTATCTTCTTTTTTCATGGTTCTCGTTGATGCGGAACATCCTCCTGCTGCTGGTGCTGCTCTAGGTTTGGCTTATTCTTCAACTCCAGTAACGGGATTTACTTTTGTATTGTCCACTTCCGCAATTTTCACTTTGATTAGGTATTTTTTGAAGCCATATCTGAAGGATTTGTATTGATATCTTATGATAAGAAGGAATTATGGCCTTCTTTCTTGCATTTTGTCTAGACATTGCTTTTGTTTGTCGTAATGTTTTTTGATGAGCCTCATGATCTTTCTTTCTAATTTTGAAGGATTTTTGAGATTCCTTTTTGGCTTTATTTTCTTTACAGTTCTACCGCGGAAGTCTTTGACTTTATTTTTTGAGAGGAAGTTTTTTCTGGTGAGTTCCTTAATCTTCTTATTCACTAAGTGGTTAGGGGCGTTGACTTTTTTTACCAGTTTTTTTCTCGACAATGGATAGAGATAAGCACCTAAATCAGGTTGATAGTTCAATTTTTTATGTATCTCTTTTCCCTGAATCTTTCTTTTCCCTGTCTCGTAAAATCTGGCGTTTCGCTTTATGTCCTGCTTATTTAGTTCATTTCTCAGTTTTTGTGGGGTTTCCTTTACGTTCGCGTAATTATGGACCTCGAGTCTTAACAGAGCGTCTCTTATATCCTCTTTTTTCACCACTTTTCCAAAGTTTTCCTGAACAAATCTATAAGCCTGAAAGTCAACTCCTCCTCCTTGATCTGTAAGCCAGAGGAACAAAGCTAAGTACCCTTCTATAGAAACGGCTTCTCTGTCGAATTGAAATAGTGCTTTGATTTTTTTGTTCGCTGTTTCTTCAATTTCCCCCCTGTTTTCCTCAATTATTTCCATAGGGTCCTCTATGATACCATCTATTGATTTTCTGAGTTTGTCGAGTTCTGGAATCGAAGAGACCTTAAATTCTTTTTGATGGCAGATGTTGCTCGATTTTCGTTCTGAAAACTCTTTTTTGACTCCATGAACACCCCAGCCTTCGCTTTTTCTTTTCAATTTCTCGTTAATCTTCTTTTCAATTTTATCTAAGGCTCTTGTGGCTTCTTTTTTTCCGAATTTTTTTGCATATGGCCGTTTTGTATAAGGAAATCCTGAATCGTAAATTTCCCCTCGCAGCGTTTGTAGAAATTTAGAAAATTTGAACCAGTAATCAAAATCGAATTTGAATTCTATTCCGTCGTCAAAAATAATTGTTAGTTTGCAAAGCCAAACGATTTTGATGTTTTTTACTCTGTCTTCTTTTTTCCAGAAGTTGTCAGACCGAATTGTGTCTTTTTTTCGGTAGGATTTTGTAACATGGGATAGTTTGAAACCTTTTTCCCGGAGTTTTATTACGATTTTTTCCAATAGTTCCGGAAATTCTTTCTCCGTTTTTCCAGCCAGGTGTTTGATTTCTTTTTTAATAGGTGATTTAATTCGGTTAATCTCTGCGGCTCTGGCACTCAAAATCCATCCTCTCCATAATTAAATTCCTCCTCTTTTTGAAAAATATGTCTGAAGAATAGATTTTAGTAGAAAAAAGGGGAGAAAATAAAGTGCTATGAAGGTACATTCTTCTAGGAATCTAGCCTAGCTTAGAAATAAGTGATAGGTTGATTCCGTGAGGAAAACCTGAGCATTTTCCCACCGAAAACCGAGCCTCACGGTCCTTACAGGAACGCTTGGTGTGACACCATCTGATGACTGTGAGACAACCCAGGCACGTAACAGGTGGGTGAGACCCTCGAGAAAGCCCGCCATGAGGGTTACTGAGTGGAGGGCGTCGAAAGGCAGTCGATGAAGCTCGGAGTTAGTAGGTGGGGCGACATCGAGGGTCTATTTTTTACCCTCTGACTTGATCCTTTCTGCCGTTTTCCAACTCTTTCTCACAATTTTAGGAAATTTTTCGTGATTTTTAATCCAGTCTTTTAAAAACCCGATAGTTTTGGGGTCGCTGGGATATCCAGAACCTATTTCTCCGAATTCTTCTTTTAATTCTTCTATACGTTTGTCTCGACGAACTTTTGCTATAATAGATGCGGCTGATACGGAGGGTCTATTCTCGTCCGCTTTATGTTCGGCGATAATTTTTGAATTAACTTTTATTTTCGACTTGAGGTTATCGGAAAATTTTTCAACGTTTGCACTCGCCGCGTCGATGAAGGCTTTGTCGGTGTCAAGTTGGTTTAGAATTTTAGAGAATCCTATTTCTTCGATTTGGTTGAGATTTGTGTTTTGCTTCTGCATCGAGCTGATTTCTTCGGCTCCAAACTCTATGATTTCGACTTTATCAGCTTTATCTCTCAAATAATTATCTAATTTTTTTCTTCGAGAGGGTGTGAGTCCCTTGGAGTCCTTGACCCCTTTATTTTGGATGTCTTTGAGTGATTTTTGTTGAAAAGACACTCCGCATATTATCATAGGGCCTATAACGGGGCCTTTGGGCGAACCGAGATTCTCGATTCTCTACCCGCCTCGTCTAGGCCTGATATTTTTCCTTTTTTCATGGTTGTATTTTTTGTAGAGAGGGTTTTTTCTTTTTCTGTGCTTCTTTTGATGTGTTAAAAAATCGCTGATTTTAAATAGATTAGTTAATAAACTAATCAATGGACCTGATACTGTGGTAGAGTCGAATAGAGGTCAGATAGATACTTCGGTTGTTGTTGGAGTTATCGTTGTAGTCGCTGTTTTAGGAGCAGCTGTTTTCGGCGTTTATTATCTCGGATTTGTTAGACCGAAAAGGTTACAATTAGAAGAATTGAAAGATGATTCTTTGCAAGAGCTGGATTCTACTCTTGCGACCGTTGACACGAGTCAGGCTGACATGGCAACGACGCAGTTTAGGACGAAAATTAGAACAGCTGAGTCCACAAAAGAAGTTGAAGCTGTGATGGAGGAAGTTTCTCATACTTATCAGGTGGAGAAGAAGAGAGAAGAGTTGATGATGTTGGCTAAAAATACGACCCATGGGTCTTTTGATAGTTTAGATTCCCTTTATGATAATTTTAAGAGCGAGATACAAAGTCTAGAAACTCTGTCTGAATTAAATGATTTTGAGAGCACGATGAAGTCTCAGGCAACTCAAGAATGGAGACAAACCCATATTTCTGATATAGAGTCAGCTACCACTGAAGAACTGGTTATGCAGGGTAATAGTTCACCTCAGTGGTTCAGGGTAGGGATTTCGGAGAATGAAGCTTTAGCTTTGGTTGATGATATGACGTTGAAGGAACTTAGTTCAAGGGCGT
Source organism: Hadarchaeota archaeon (SeqCode) (assembly GCA_964554215.1). Lineage (GTDB taxonomy): Archaea > Hadarchaeota > Hadarchaeia > Hadarchaeales > JAGGTB01 > CAYLJV01. Next base: position 16,292 of record CAZKND010000002.1, read on the forward strand.
TTAAAGAGACCGGTTCTTACGAGATACCTATAACGTATGATTTAGGAGAAGCGCCGACTCTAATGGAAGATTCTACGGTTGATGTAAGAATATATGATTTGTCTGATTCTGGTGAAGTTGAAAACGAGTGGGTTTTGGGTGAAGGGCTTGCAGTTGAACACGTACTATATAACGAAGAGGATTTGGGAACTATAGAGTGGCAAAAGCAGAAAGATTTGAGTGGTAACGAGGACACTATTCAGAACGGTCTCACTACCGATATAGAGGAAGAGATAAAAGCTCAGGTTATGGGTCACAATAATGCTGAAGTGCCGGAAGATTGGGGAAAAGATGTTGTGAGTCATGCAATGGAAAGTAATATTGAGCTTTCTGAGATTGAAGTAACCTGTTTGGTCAATGTGCCTATTCAGGGCGACGCCACCAGATTGTTGGATTATGTCCGTTCGGAACAGTATGAAGTGGTTCCGATACCCCACGTAGATTAGAATTTTGAGTTGATTAGTAAATCTAATCATTGATTTCTATGCCAAATAATTTTCTTATTTCTGGAGCTCCTGGTAGTGGAAAGACTACCGTTATAGAGAAAGTGGTTTCTAATCTAGAGGACGAGGGATTTTCTATAGGCGGAATATATTGTCCGGAAATAAGGTCAGAAGGTAGACGTGTAGGTTTTGAAATAGTGGATATAATGTCGGACAGTTCGAGGGTCATGGCACATGTTGAAAATGAGGATGGGCCTAGAGTTGGTAATTATAGAATTAATTTGACGAATATTGATGAGGTAAGTGATTTGGCGATCTCTAGAGCTTTGGAGGAGGTTGACGTTTTGATTATAGATGAAATCGCTCCGATGGAGGTTCATAGTGAGGAATTTAAAGAGAAGGTGGAACTTGCGTTGTCCTCGGAAAAACCCTTGCTCGCAGTTATTCATAAAAAGTCTACTATGGGGTTCATTGGTGAGGTTAAGTATCGTGACGATTTCGAATTTTTCGATGTTAATAGGGAGACTCGAGACCAGTTGCCTGAAGAGTTGACCGATTTAATCATGGAAACCTTTTCTTAGGACCTCTCCTTATTTGGTTAAAGAGGTAAACGGATGGAAACCGAAGAGATAACTGAGGGAGAGATAGAAATCATAGTTCCAGAGCTGGAGAAGTTCAAAACATCTCCCAATGAATATGTTCCTTCAAAGACGGAAGTTTTCTTCAATCCGGTGATGGAGTTTTCGAGAGATATTTCAGTTTCCTCTTTAGCAGTTTCTGGTGCAGAGATTGACAGTTTGAGGATATGTGATTCTTTATCGGGAATTGGAGCTAGAGGTTTGAGATATGCTAAAGAGATTGAAAACACTAAGAAGGTGGTTATAAACGACAGGGACTCTAAAGCGGCAGATTTGATTCAAAAGAATATAGAGAAGAACGGTTTGGAAAACGCGGAGAAGAGGCAAAAAGACGCGAATAGGATGTTGTCGAATCATCGGCCGAGGTTCCACATGATAGATCTAGACCCTTTCGGTTCCCCTATACCTTTTCTCGATTCTTCATTTTCTGCAATTTCTCGAAGGGGGATTTTGCACGTCACTGCTACGGATACTGGACCTTTGAACGGGGCGTATAGGAACGCTTGCATCAGGAGATACGGAGCCCATCCTCTGAGGAATTCTTTCTCTAGCGAGATAGGTTTGAGGATATTTATCGGTGCGATTCAGAGAAAGGCAGCGGCTTACGATTTGGCGCTCACACCTATTCTGAGCCATTCTACGCAACACTATTTCAGATCGCATTTCAAAGTGGATCAAGGCGCGAAGAAGGGGGATGAGATAATGAGGAAGATGGGTTTTATCTCCTACTGTTCTGAATGTGGGAAAAGAGAGGTGAAAGAGGGTTTAAAACCTCTTCTTTCCGAAAATTGTGATTGTGGTAATGCTTGGGAACATGCAGGACCTATGTGGATTGGAAAGTTTTCCGATGAGGATCATCTGAAGAAGGTTATTGAAGATTTGGACGTCAGGGATTTCGAGAAGAGTGAGGAAGAAATCGAGCTTTTGAAAATTTGTCTTGAAGAGGCTGGGGGTCCTCCCGGTTTCTATGATGTTCACAAGATCAGTTCTATAGCAGGTGTCTCACCTCCCGGGTTTGATAAGATAATTAGAGATCTTCGCGATATGGATTATTTTGCTTCTAGAACCCATCTTTCAGATATGGGGATTAGAACTGATGCTTCTGTGGAAGTTTTGAAGGACGTACTCTCCTGATTTTTCATCATTCTTGGAAATTTTTACCCACTATGTAAATCTCTGAACTTTGATCCCGCGAGGCTTCAGGTTTTGAAGATTTGCAGAATTGAAATTTTTCTTTCGTTTCTTCTAGTAGATTTTTGAAATATTCTCCTTGGAAAATCTTCATCAAGATGTTACCGCCGTTTTTCAATGTTTGTTCAGCTATCGATAGGCATGATTTTCCCAAATCTATTGAACGTGCATGGTCAATCTCCCATGTCCCTGTGATGTTTGGAGATGCGTCGGATATTAGCACGTCTGGTTTTTGTGGTACTTTTTCCTCTATCAGGTCGACCGTCTCTGGCTCTGTGATATCTGCAGTGATTGTTTCTACATTGGAAAATTCGAGTTCTTCTATTTCGTCCAAATCTATACCTAACAAGAAACCGTTTTTCCCAACTTTCTCCCTTGCCATCTGTAACCATCCGCCGGGAGCTGCTCCGAGGTCTATTACGTTGTCTCCCTCTTGTAGAATTTCGTATTTTTCGTCTAATTGTTTGAGTTTGAAAGAGGACCTACTTCTGTAGCCTTCTTTTTTCGCTTTTTTGTAAAAATGATCATTTTTCCTTTTTTGTTGCCATCTATTACCCATCTTTCCACATCTCCGGCTCTAGATTTATTTTTTTGAAGATTTGAACTGTCTCTTGTTTCAGTTTAGAGACTTTTTCATGATAAAACAGATGGCTTTCACATTTACAATCGCTACATCCAAAATTTTGCACGGAAGGGAACTCATTCGATAGCTTTTTCGCTATATCGCATTCTTTTCTTTTTCCACTTTCATCAAAGATCACATCTTCTACAGCTGTCTCACCGAGTAAATAATCGATATGCCAGTGCTTATTTTTCTCATCTCTTAGATGCCTCTCAATCCTGCTCTCTAAACTGTTCAGTCCGGACCCGACGTAGGCAAATCCTCCTTCTTTGAATCTTTTTGAACCGAGGCTGCCGACTTCGATTTTTTGATCTTTTCGGTTTTTGATTATGATCACGTAAGAACCTTTCAGAATGGTCCCTCCTTTGCGTAATAATTATAGATATCTTGGAATGGAATAATAGTTTAACTTTCTACTTCACCTTCGACTTTTCTCACATTAAAAAGGAAGATATTTTACCTATGAAATCATATGGAAATAGTACAATGACAGAAGAAAACAAAGAACCAAAGATTTGGAGGATGGTTCTCGACGTTTTGAAACCTCACGAACCTGCGCTTCCAGATTTTGCTAAGAAGATAGGTTCTATGGACGGAGTGGAAGGGGTAGATATCACGTTGATAGAGATAGATAAAGAGACTGAAACGTTGAAGATAACTATTGACGGTGATTTAGTTTACGAAGATATAAGAAGCCAAATAGAGGATTGGGGTGGCGTTGTACACAGTGTTGATCAAGTGTATGTTGGGAACGAGCCGGAATAAAATTTTTTTGAATATGTTTTTTAGATATTTTCGAGTTTTTTAGTGCCTTTTGAGCATTTCTCTCGTATATTTGCGTTTTTAAACTTGAGGAACAGTAAGTCTATTATATCAATTAAAAGAAATGGTGTTATGGAAAAGAGAAGTGCTTAGAGAAGTTTGATTGTATTAAGGATAATGTATAGGGGAGGTGATAATAAATGGCTGAAAAGGAGGGGAGCAAATCTGAAATGGGTTTAGATGAGAATATAGCTGGCTTATTATGCTATTTATTGACGTGGATTACAGGTATAGTCTTTTTGTTAGTTGAGGAAAAGAATGACTTTGTAAGATTCCATGCTATGCAGTCAATCGTTGTCTTTTTGCCTTTAACCATTCTTTCTTGGATACTGACTGCCTTCAGAGCCCCTTATTATGGCTATGGAATGGGATTTTCAATTCTTGGAGCTATTGGGTCCTTGGTCACGATATTGATAATAATACTTTGGCTTGTGTTGATGATCAAAGCTTACCAGGGAGAGAGATACAAACTACCGATTGCAGGAGATATAGCAGAGAACCAGTTAAACTAAGTAGCAAGTGATTGGAAAAATATTCCATTTTTATTTTTTTAATTTTTAAAAAGAAAAATAGAGATTGGCTCTTTTTCAAGTGCCTGTTTCTTTTTTAGATTCTATTCAAAGGTTAAGGATGTGGATTTATTGACTAAAGTGAATTTTGTGATTGATGAGTTATTATTTTCTAAATGATAATTTGTTTCCAAATTAGAGAATTTCCTCGGACTAAAAGGTGTTTTATTCTTCTTCAACGAGGACAGCGTTTAGATTATCTTCTTGACCAGGACGGCTTGTGACTCGTGCTTTGCCTGCTTCCGTTTCTATTATAGCTCCTTTTGTGATTATATCTCTCCGAGCTAAGTTGGGATCGGCGGGATTCTCTAAAACAGTCTTTATTTCGCTCTTTTCGCTTTCTCCACTTTCAGGATCAGTAACATTAGCTTCGTTTACTGAAACTAGTCTGGATTTTTTTCCATTTCCTCTTACGGATACTTCCGAAGTACTTTTTTCACCTACTTCAGTGTCGACTGTTTCGCGACCCATTTCGTATTTTCTTTTTTTACGGCTAGGCCATATTCGGCCACTGCTTCCTTTTTTCAGTGATCTCCCTTGCCAGTCAACCATCTTCATTCACCAGTCGCTCTTTTTGTTTCATGATATTAAAACCTCGCCTTGCTCTTTTATTATTTTGCCATTTGCTGAAGTTTCTCTCTGATCTTGTCCATTTGATCTTCGAATCCTAGATGACCTGCAAATTTTTTGGAAGTTCTCAATACTTTTGTTCTTCCGATTGGTTTGGCTTCTATCAGGTCCAGATCTTTGAGTTTTTTGACATATTTGTAGACCCTTCCCCCTATTATTTCTGAGAGTTCTGACTGTTTTATGGGCTGTTTGTAGGCGATGACAGCTAGCGTTTTCATTGCGCCTTTGTTGAGTTTTGCTTTTGGAATGATGTTCTCTACTTTTGACATGTATTCGTCTTGTAGCTGGGTTGTGAACATGTTTTCACTGGGTTCTTCCAGTCCTAGTGAGCTGTTTTCGTCGAACTTTTTGTCCAGTTTATCCAATAATTTTCGTATATATGTTTCCGATGAAGTATCTACGATGTCCTTTAGCTCTTCCAAACTTAATGGTCTGTCTGCTGCGTAAAGAGCGGCTTCAAGAGTTGTTATGTCTTCTTCAACTCCCATTTTGACCCTCTGGCGGTTCTAGAAGCTCTATATAAATGTCATCAAAATGATCTTCTTGTTCGATTTTAATTTTCTGCCTTGACCATAAGAACAGAGCTAATAGCAAGTTTTTACAAATCTCTTCCTCATCTTTCTCAGGTAATAATTGAGTGAAGTTAATCCTCCCTCTTTCACCTGCCAACAAAGCTATTTTTTCGTGGAATTCATCGATATGTTCTTCTATATTTACATGATAGTCGTCAACTTCCCACATTATGTCTTTTACGTCTTCCACTTCCTTTTTCTTCTTTTCAGGAGTTTCTTTTTCTTCTAACACCTCTTCTAGAGAACTGGCTAAATCTGACAATGTTATTTGCTGATTATTTTGCCTAATAAGTGTGACAGGGCCTATATCGGGCATGTCAAAGTCAAGGTTTTTCAAAAGTTCGTCTTCTTCTTTCCCGTTTCCGTTATGTGGTGAATTCTCTGCTTTCATTCGCAAAAGCACTGATGCTGAACAGAGAGCTCTTCCCGACAATCTTAAGTCAAGTTTTTCCCGTCTTCTTACCCTATCTACGTATAGGTCTGCCATCTTGTTGATATCTACGTCCCAGGGATCTATCTTATCGTCACGTGCAAGGTCGAGTAGGATTTGGAATGGTTGGTCGAATATCACAGGCATTTTAGATTTCCTCCTTTATCTCCTCTAGATTTACTGATACTATGTGTGATATATTGTCATCATCCATATTAACCCCGAATAATTTATCGGCTGCGGCCATCACGGACTCGTGTAGTGTTACAATTGTTATCTGTGCTTCTTCTGCGAACGATTTTACCAGTTCTGCTACACCTTTTCTGTTCTGAGGGTCAAGATGTGCATCTATTTCGTCGAATATGTAAATTGCAGATGGTTTTGTTTTTTGGATGGCAAAGATGAAAGCTAGCCCTGTAAGTGCTTTTTCCCCTCCTGATAGAGATGTGGCGCTTTTCAATTTCTTTCCTTTGGGTTTGGCTTCGATGTCTAATCCTGCTTCCAATGGGTTTTCAGGGTCTTCCAATGTAAGTCTCCCTTCCCCACCTGGTGATAACTCGCTGAAAATATTGCTGAAGTTTTCTGAGACTTTTTCAAAGGTTTCCATGAATACAGAAGCTTTCTTTTCGTCGATCTTTTCTATATGGTTCAATAAGGTTTCTTTTTCTTGGGCCAACTCGTCATAGTGGCCTTTTTGCGTTTCATATTCCTCTTTGGCTTTTTCGAACTGTTCGGGTGCTTTTTCGTTTATCGGTTTGAGTTTTTCTATTCTCTTTTCCAGTTTTTGAATCTTATTTTCCAGTTTTTTCTTCTCTCCGTCGAATTCTTCTATTTCTTCTTCGTCGTATTCTTTTAGCTTCTCTTCCGCTTGTTCCAAATCTTTTTCGGCAGAGTTTTCATCAAGTCTTAGTTCACTAATTTCACTCTCTTTTGAACTGATTTTTTTGTCTATTTCATTGATTTCCTTAGTTATACCTCTTATTTCTTTATCTAAGCTCTTTTTTTCGGATTCTTTATCCTCTATTTCGCTTTTAATTTCCTTAGAATCTTTTTCCGCTTCTTTTAAGGATTCTTTACATTCTGATATCTCATTTTTCCATTTTTCTACTCTATCTTCGGCATCGTCTCTCTTTGCTTTGGCAGAGGTAAGTTTGGTTCTCAGTCTCTCGAATTCAGATCCTGCCTCCTCTATCTTGTCCTTTTCTTCCGCCAATTCGAGAAATTCCTTTTTTGACTTCACTACCTCTCGGAAGTAGTCATTCAGTTTTTGGATGATTTTTTCTATCTTTTCTAGCGAGCTTTTTATTTCTGATACGGTCTCATCAAATTCTTTTGAATCCTTATCGACTTCTTCAATTTTTTCTATCAGGGTTTTAAATTGGGAAAAACGACTGTCGAAGGTTTCGGAATATTTTTCCACTTTTTTAATAGGCGTTTTCTCCTCGCTTTTCTCTGCGGCATCCTCCGCGTCTTCTTTAAGGTCGTTTATCTTGTTATTCAATTTTGATACAGATTTTTTATCTTCCTCAAGATTTTCTTTTAGTGTTTCTAGTCTGGAGTTGAGTCTTTCAACCTCTTTAAGGACTTCTGAATCTCTTTTTTCTCTAATCAGGTCCTCGAGTTCATCTTCTTTTTCTTCCAAGTCATTTCTTTTGTTTTTCAGGTCTTCTTTCTCCTGCTCGAGATCTTTTAGTTCTTCTTCTTTCTTCTCTATTTTTTCTCCCACTTTTTCTAAGTCTTTTTTACGAGATTCGACTTCTATTTTGGCTAGAGCAGCTTTTTTTCCTGTTAAATTTTCTTTGAGTTTTTTGTATTTTTGAACATCCTTTTTATCCTCTTTTGATTCTTCCATTTTTTCCTGCAAGACTTCCAATCTACCTTCTTCGCTTTGAAGTTGAGTACTGACTTTATCTAATTCTCTCATAGATTTTTCTTTCTTTTCTTCAAATTCGGCAATCCCTGCAATGTCATCTATTATTTTACGCCTTTCCAGAGAGCTCATTTTTATGAATTTATCTACATCTCCCTGCATTACAAAATTATAACCCTCGTTACCTACCAGTTTACCTTTGAGAAGATCTACAATCTCTTGTCTCGTGGTTCTTTTTCCGCCGAGTTTGTACGTGCTTTTTCCATCTTTGTTAACCTTTCTAGAAATAGTAAATTCCTCTTCATCAATATTCAGAGAGTTATCATCATCTACAATGTGTAAAGTAACTCTTGCATAAGGTGCAGGGTTTTTACCTTCCTCACCTTCACTCCCATGATATATGACGTCTGCGAATTCGCTGGCTCTTAGAGCTTGAGAACTTCTTTGACCAAGGACGAAAGAAATAGCGTCGATAATATTGCTTTTTCCACTTCCGTTGGGGCCAACCACCGCTGTGAGTCCGGAAGATAAAGGAACTACTTCCTTCTTATGTCCGAAGGACTTGAAACCTCTCATTTCTAGTTTGCTAACATATACCAATTTGGACCAGGTCTCCTATCACTACTTTCCCGGCCCAGCCTCCGGCAAAGTCAACCCTCAAGTATAAATAGTGATTCTTATCGGTTATAAATCGTTTTATTTACAGAAATACTATAAGTCTCCTAAAAACTAAAAATAAGTAATGAAGGTGTTATTTTGCCGAAAATTGGGATAATTGGAGGTTCGGGAGTTTACTCGTTGGATGATATAGATAATCCGGAAAAGAAGACCATAATAACGCCTTATGGGGAATCCCCTGAAATTGTTCTAGGGGAGGTCGGTGATAAAGAGGTGGCTTTCATGCCTAGACATGGTAAGGAACATTCTGAACCACCTCATAAGATAAATTATAGGGCTAATATCAAGGCTTTGAAGAATATTGGGGTTGAAAGGATTATAGCTACGACAGCTGTGGGTTCTTTGAGTTCGGAAATAAGCCCTGGGGATTTTGTTATAATTGATCAGTTTTTAGATTTCACAAAGAGTCGGAATTCGACTTTTTATGATGGTGATTTGAGCAAAGTAATGCATGTGGATATGACAAATCCTTATTGTTCTGATTTGCGTGAGGTTTTGATCGAAATATCAGAGGGGCTAGATATAAACGTTCATTCGACGGGGACTTATGTTTGTACTGAAGGGCCTAGATATGAGACTGCTGCCGAAATACAGATGTTCAATGATTTAGATGGAGATGTTGTGGGGATGACCAATGTGCCGGAGTGTGTTCTTGCGAGAGAGTTAGAAATGTGTTATTCCACTGTTTCTGTGGTTACTAATTATGGAGCTGGAATTGGAGACGAGAAATTGACTCATAGCGAAGTAAAGGAAATAATGGAAGAGAATATAAACAAAGTGAAAGAATTGATTTTTTCCGCAATTCCTGAACTGTCTTTAGAAAGGTCTTGCGAGTGCAGTAATGCCCTTGATGGTGCTCAGGTCGATCCTTAAAGATTATTGACTATACATCTCGGAATATGCGTCGTCAGTGTCGAGATCGTAATCAGGTTGTTCTATCTCCTTTCTTTCTTCTTCGACAATCGCAACTTCTTTTTCTTTGCCTTTTTTCTTTTCTTCCCCAATTTTGTAGCTTTCTTCTTCTTTCAATTTTTCTTCATTTCCGCAATCAGGACAGACCAGTTTATTTTCACCTTCTTCCTTGGGCAATAACATAGTTCCACATTCAGAACAAAATTCCATAATAAACCCCCTTTAGGATAGTTGTGAGTTTACATATGGTGGCAATTACTATTTAAAAGTTGTCTTTTTGTTATGTTAACCTGTAGTTGAGTTTGCTTTTTTGTTAGGATAGGTTTTGGTTTGTCTTTTGTGTTTTCAGGAATATTTTTTTCTTAATTTACTTCTCTCTTATTTTAAGGGGTAAATATTGGTGAAAATTTAATTTTTCAGAAAATAATTTTTACAAACCTAGAAGTTAAAGGAGATATTGTTAAGATAAAGAATT
>CAZKND010000002.1:26192-38238 GCA_964554215.1 Hadarchaeota archaeon (SeqCode)
AGTTTATTTTCTCCACCTTCTTTGGGCAATAACATGGTTCCACATTCAGGACAAAATTCCATAATAAGGCCCCCTTTAGGATTTATTAATAGTTGAGTTTACTTATGGTGGCAATTCCTATTTAAAATTTGTCTTTCCGTTATGTCAGCCTATGGTGGAATCTGACTTTTTGTTAGATAGGTTTTTCCTTGCCTTTTTGCGTTTTCAGGAATATTTTTTTCTTATTTTACTCCTCTCTCATTTTAAGGGATAAATATTGGTAAAAATTTAATTTTTTAGGAAATAATTTTTACAAACCTAGAAGTTAAAGGAGATATTGTTAAGATAAAGAATTGGAGGAAGGAATAATGTATTTGATATTAGGTTGTGGAGATTTAGGATATGCTTTAGCGGAGAACCTCAAAGAATCCGAGGAAGAGGTTCAGATAGTAGAGAAGAATTCCGATAAGGTCAGACAGTTAGAGAATAGGGATTTTGATGTATTCGAGGGGGATTTCACCTCGATAGAAGATTTGAAGAAGACGGATATTGAGGAAGTTGAGGTCGTTATGATTCTGACTCCGGATTTGGAGACGGTAGAGGACGGTCTTTTTGCTATTAACCAGGTGAAGATGGATTTAGATATTAATCCTATTGTGATAGCGAGAGCTACGGATTCAATTTTGAAGTCCGAAATTTTGGACAGGGGAGCTGATGAAGTGATTGTTACCTCTGAAATGTTTGCAGAATATGTTCATGATAGATTTCAAGAATTTAGAGAGAGGATTAAAGAGAAAAAGCTTAAGGAATTTGCTCAAGGCATTGATGGCAAGATGGCTATAGTTCTTCAGGATAATCCCGACCCGGACAGTATAGCAGGGGGTATAGGTCTAAAGACTTACTTTGAACATTTGGGTATAAGTTCGGACCTTGTGTTTAGCGGAAGAATTGGCCATCAACAGAATAGAGCTTTGGTCAATACTTTGGAAGCTAAAATGAAGAGAGCCGAAGATGTGGACTTTGAACAGGATTATTCCGCTTATTCAATGGTGGACGTTTCGACTTATGGGAATTGTTCCTTGCCCGAAGATATCTCTCCGACGATAATAGTAGACCATCATGCTTACACTTCATCTAGGGCGCAAGCGGAGTATGAAGACATTGTCAATGTAGGTGCAACTGCCACTATAGTGACTAACTATTTGAAATATTCCGAAATAGAGATAGATGAAGAATTAGCGACTTCTCTGACCTTTGCAATTCTCACTGACACTATGAACTTCACTCGGGGCGCCACTCCACTTGACTTTTCTACGCTGGAGTATCTGCTACCTTCCATCAACAACGAGCTTTTGCAAACATTACAGTCCCCGCCTTTATCCGCTGATACTATGGAAGTAATCCGGAAGGCAATCAGAAGTAGCAGGATTAAGAATGGGTATCTGATTTCCAATGTAGGAGAGGTGAAGAACAGAGATGCAGTTGCTCAAGCGGCGGACTATCTTTTGAGACGTGAAGGGACGCTCACATCTCTAGTTTACGGAATCGAAGATGATTATGTTTATATCTCCGCTCGAACCAAAGACGTCAGGTTGCATATTGGGAAGACTCTCGAGGAACTCTATGGGGGTTTAGGATCGGCCGGAGGTCATCCCACGATAGGTGGGGGTAGAATCCCTCTCGATGCTTTCGATGCTGATGAAGATAATATGCAGGCTTTAAGAGGGGAGATGGATAGAGCCATAGGTCGTAAGTTCTGGGAAGCTTTCGGAGCTTTGAAGTCCGAACGTTGATCCCTAGGTTGGATTTTCAGGGTGGAGTCTTTTTTAACTTGTTAACAATGTGTAGATGAGAGGTGTTGAATTATGTTCGGTAAAGGAAATTTTGACCCTAAACAGTTAGAGCAGATGATGAAGAAGATGGGCGTAGAGATGGATCAACTTTCCGATGTGGAAGAAGTTGTCATAAAGAAATCTGATGAGAACTTAGTGTTTGAAAATCCACAGGTCCAACTCACTGAGGCCCAAGGTCAGAAGACCTATCAAATCATCGGGGAACCCAAAGAAGAAGAGAAAGAGACGGAGATAGAGATAAGCGACGAAGACATTCAAATGGTCACAGATCAGACCGACGCCACAGAAGAAGAGGCAGAGGAAGCTCTAGAAGAAACTGAAGGGGACATAGCGAAAGCAATAGTCAATTTAGAAGATTAAAAAACCCTGTTTAGATAATTCGTTTAGACATTTTCAAATAAACAACCACTTGAAAATATTTGCATCATTGATTTGAGGGATAGAATGTCATTGGATAGAGGATTTTTTGAAAGAGACACGGCCGAAGTCGCGAGAGAATTGCTGGGAAAGAACTTCATACATAGAGAAGACGATCGAGTTTTCAAAGGGAAAATAGTAGAAACAGAAGCTTATTTCGGCCCTGAAGACCCGGCATCAAGGGCGAAGGAAGAAAAGACCAAAATCAATGAAAATATGTGGAAGAAAGGTGGAAAAACGCTCGTTTACATGGTTCACAGTTATTGGTTGTTCAATATCGCTACCGAGGGTGAAGATATTCCTGGAGCAGTCTTGATTCGGGCAGTAGAACCTTTGGAAGGGATCGAAAAAATGAAAAATAGAAGGGGGAAAGACAGAGATAAAGAATTAGCTTCAGGCCCCGGCAAATTCACTCAAGCTTTTGGGATATCGAAGGACCATCACGGGATGGATGTCACATCTTCTGAAAAGTTGGTAGTTGAGGAGGGTGAGAAAACTATTCCGTCTTCTGAGATAGGAACATCTCACAGAATTGGAGTCACCGAAGATTTAGAGAGGGAGCTCAGATTTTTTGTCAAGGAGAACGGCCACGTTTCCCGTTAGTTTGAGTTAAGCACTTCATTTCCCCATAGATCTATATCTTTTCCGAGATTCTCATGGTTGGTTTTTCTCATATTGTTCTTGATGTATTTGGGCAAAAGTTTAGTGAATCTTCTGTCTCCGTATCTCTTATCTCCGCATACAAAGATTCCTTTATCACTTTTTGATCGAAGTACTCTACCGAGAGCTTGCGAGGCTCTTCTTAGTGCTGGGACTATGTATCCGTAGTAGGTACCTTTCTTTTCCCCATATTTCTTCTTATAGTAATCTAGGTAGAGCTTTGTCCGTAGACCCATCCTGTCGAAAGGTATCCCTACTAAAAATAATCCTTCAAGTTCTTCTCCTGGGAAGTCGGCCCCCTCGGCGAATCTTCCGTTTGCCGTGGCGCATAAGAAACCGTTTCCACCGTTTTCCGATTCTCTTTTGAACTTTTCCAGTATTCCTCTGGCTTTATTGCCATCCATGCCTCTTTGTTCTTGATAGAAATTCCTGCCCTGCATCTTGATTTCATCTTTCAACCCGTTTTCGATTATCCGGTTTTGTATTCTGTAACTGGCAGAGAACATGGCTACGTTTGAGTCGATTTTTTCTGAAAATTCTGACAATGATTCTACATATTTTTTCGCCATTCTATCGCTCAGCTCTTTTCCTTTTGTGGTTAGGTCTGAAGGGATGAATGAGATGATTTTTTCCGGATCGTAGAAGGAACCTATGCTTATGCTCTTAACTTCTTCCAGCCCTGCTGTGGTTGCAAAAGCTCTGATTGGTTTCAAAGTTCCGGAGCAGAAAGCACAGCCTTTGAATTTGTCCCATCTTTCGCTCAATATTTCTGAGGATCTCATATCCCAAAATTCTAGAGCGAGTGTTCCTCTCTCTTTTTTAGCTAGGACCTCAACCCCTTCCATATCGTATTTATCTAGGACGGTGAGCCAAAAGTTTCCCAAATGATAAACTGAAGATCTTGGCTTTTTTCCTTGTTCTAACTGTTTCTTTCTCAGTTTGGTTCCATATGCTACTAATTCTTCCAATGACAGTCTGAACTCGAATGAGTCTTCCCCCCAATTTTTCAGAAATTTGTGAAGGAATTCGTCCATTTCTAGCTTGGATTCTCCAGTTACCTTCTTCTCTTTTTTCTCCATCTCCTTCTTGAGTAAGTCCACCAGTTCGAACATTTTCTTTGAACTATATTTATCGAGTTTCTTCAGCTCCGAAGTGGAACGGTCGAGAGTCCTCAAAGTTATTTGGTCGGAGTTCAAACCAGAAGCAGCTTTCTGAAGGTTATGAGCTTCATCGGCCACCAGAAAACATTTCTTGAACGGTATCTTTCTCTTGATTACCCAACTCATGTCCTCATCTATCACATAATTATAATTCAAAGATATCACATCGGCAAGTGGAATAAATTCTTGCTGCAGGTAATAGGGGCAGATTTCGAGATCTTTTGCAATGTCCATTATCTCGGAATAGAGTAAAGGACCGTCCGCCATTGCTGGTGGGTTGGCGTCTTCAAGTCTTTGTCTGTAAGGACAGTTCTCCCCTTGGTTTTTGCACAGAAAAGATATGTCGCTATAATTAGCGGAATCCCCCATGTCCTTTTCTTTGGCCAGTAGACACATGTCTCTTTTTCCACGGTAAGAGAATCCGAAAAAATCTTCATTGCTTTCTCGGTTTATCGTCTTAAGTTCTTCGATGGGTCTATCAGTTTCGTTCCCTGTTCTTACTGTCCATAGGATTGTATAATTGTCCGTGTAGGGTAATAATCCTGAAAGTATGACTGGAGTTTTTCCGAATCCTGTGGCTGCGTGGATGCAAATGTTTGAGTTCCAAATCTCGTCATGGATTTTTTTCACCATCTCTTTCTGCTGGTCACGATAGTTGTAGGGGAATAGTTTTTCTCTCATGGCATCATCTCTGAGTCCTCAAACGTAAATATAGTTTGAAAAAGCTCGGTTGGATTATTCTTATTTTTCCTTATCTTTTTTGCCAAATTCTTGAATTTGCTTTTGACTTTTATCATAAACTACATCCTCATATGATTGGGTTGGTATTTCTTCAACTCTTAGGAATTCTAAGTCTTGCTCTTCCAGTATTGTTTTTGCTCCGGCAGTTATGTTAGGGGCGGCTACTACCCCTCTTATCTCCTTTTCTATTTTCTTTTCAAGCTCATTTACGTACCTTCCAAGTTGCCAAACTGCAGAAGAGGTGGCTTTATCTCTTTTGAATTCTATGATTACTCCCTTACCATCTGAATCTTCTCCATAAAGGTCGACTTCACCTGTTTTTATCTTCTTGTTTTTCTCCTCTACTTCGAACCCCTCCTCTATTATATCGGGATTTTCCACTACCGATCTCACCAAGTCCTCTTCAGAACCCATCAGCTGTAGGTCTGCTTCGTCATCCAATTCGAACGAAGCGATGAGTTCTATGTTTTGGAATTCTATGAAAAGAACTTCCTTCGGCGAGGATCTTTTGGAGATGATTTGGAGCTTATCGTCGTCGATTTGTGGTTTTGCTTCACATCCTGGAGGGTTCCAGTTTACAGGTTCTCGGCTTTCTTTTTGGTGGACTAGAAGAGTGCCATCCGGTTTCATGATGATTATCCTCTCACCTTCTGGAAGTACCGATCCAGCTCTCCCTTGATATTCGACTTTACAGGATCCTACTATTATCAAGGTCGTTTCTCTTTCGTGGAGTTTTTGATCCAGCAAATCTTTGCATTTTTCCGCATTGGGACTCTTCAACAGATCCATTTTATATTCACATCATTCATTATCGTCTTTCTCAAGTTAAAGTGAAAAAAGAATTTAGTCGAATCATTTTACATGAATAGTCCAATCGTTATTGCCCCTCCGATAGTTAGTATTGATCCTATGATTATTTTTGGAGTTATCTCTTCCAGTTCTCCTAGAAAGATAAAGGACAGGAGCAGAACGAAGAAAGGCTGTATGTTTTGAAAAGGGGCTACGACCACTACTCTTGAATATGAGAGAGCTGAGAACCCGAGAAAGTATCCAATTGTTTGAGCGATAGCTGCATAGAGATAAGTCTTCTTTTCACTGCTTCTGAACGGTCGGAGAGGGGAGAAACCCTTGTATATTGCAAAGGTTGAAACGGCGAATAAGGCGACCACTGATTTTAGAGCAAAACCCGCTAATAATGGAGTGCCCTGATTTAGACCGATTTCAAAGAGTGGAGTGGAAAGACCGAAGAATACCATGGTTGTAAGTGGAAGTATAAGTCTTGAATCCAGTTGGAAACCGGAACCTTTGTTTTTACTGTTTATTTCGTAACTTACCACTACTACTCCAGCCAATAAGATTAGAATTCCGAAAAAATGGCCTTCTGTTATGGTCTCTCCGATTACAAGTATGCTGAAAATGGTTGCTACCAGAAGGTTGGCTTGAGATATCGGTGCTGTGAGTGAAGCACCTATCCGTTTTGTGCTTAGATAGAAAACGATTCTTCCGAGAACTGTTCCGAAGATGCTTGATAGAGCGAATGCTATTATGGCTGTTGTTGTCAGGTGAAATTCTAGACCGTGTATTATGAAAAGAGCTGGTATGAATATGATGGAATTAATCCAGATCGAAGCTAGGACTGCGTCAAAAGATTTTCCTGTGACTGTGGCTTTTCTAATCATCAACATTTCTATTGCTAGGAGAAATGCTCCGACTGTTGCTAAAATTGGTCCTATAAGTGTTGTATTCATAGAATTAACCTCTTAAACTGGCATTGTGTTCCTTTTCCCTTGAATTATTTGAATCCTAGAGCTTTAGGAAAAGATTTAGAAATTGTCCGTTTTTGCTGACTTATTCTACTTGGATGTATAGAGTTTTGCTATCATTACTGCCTTCGGTTTCCCCTCTTACAGTAATGGGATAAGGATCCTCTCTTGCAGGGGTGCTATTTCTGACAATTATTTTCATTTGTTTTGAGTTTCCTATCTTTACTGTTGGATCGTTTTGTAACCATTCGACTTCTAATTCTCCAGTTTCTGCACTCAGGGTTACATTTTCCCCTTCTTCCATGTTGAATGTTTCTGATACTTCAACGGTTATCCATTTGTTTTCCCCTGGGCTCATCGTTATTTCTCCGTCTGGGTGTTGAGGAAAATCTATCTTAATATCAGGGTTCTGTAGTTCTTCTCCAAATCTTTGGTAAAGGGTAACGCCTATTCCTAATCCTAAGGAGACCAATATTATTCCGACCAGAATTTTCATAACGGTCGGTTCTTGTCCACGTTCGTCTTGCAAAATGTTTTTTTGTGATTTATTCATCTTTTTAGCCTAAGGTTCTCTACTTTTAGTGTTTAAAGCATCTTTAATAAACTCAAATGATTGTTGACTTTTATTCTTATCTGCTTATTTTTAAAGCATGTTTATTGATCTATTAGTATTAAGTCATATGAACTAATGTCAAAGCTTATAACAAAAGTTAGACAATGTCTTCCCGGAGCAAGGAAAAGATGGATAATAGAGAGATTGGTTTGATTGTACTTTTCGTAGCAGTGATTATTGGATTTGTAGCTGTATTTCAGGTTTACGATTTGAATCTGTTGGAGGGGGACAATGGAGCCATTCCGGATAATGGATCTTCGATGGATAATTTACCAGGGGAGTATGATAGTTTATACATTTCTCAATCTACCACTACAGAGAATATTGACTTTGACGTAAAAACGGAAATTTGGTATAGGAAGACAAGTAATGGAGTTGATTATAGGCAAGTACAGACTATAGGTGAAAATAGCCAAATTCAAATTTACAATTCTCGGGAAGAAAATTTCTATCAAGGATCGGATCAGAGGTCGCAGTGGTTGTATCGAGAATTGCCATATGAAAATTTTGAAAGTGGAATAGTTCAACAAGTAGGGCTCTTTGATCAGGTTGTGATGGAGTATAGTGAGGGTGACAGTTATACACTACCTGGATCAGGGGGTCAAGCACCTGAATGGGAAATTTTGGAGATAAAGAAAAATAGTGAAATGGATGATGATGTTTTCACACCTCCTGAAAATGCTATATTGATGTCTTTTTCTGAGTATCGAGCAAATCAAATGCTACAACAGTAGATTAGTTTTTAAACGATTCATTTATATTGGAGTTAGGATTTTTTCATTTTTCACTCGATATATATCATGTTTTTTCTGCGTCGCATTGATTGGGTCTGCTATAATTCTACTGAGAGTAGGTTGAGTGCGGCCGGCGGGATTTGAACCCGCGTTGCTGGCATGGGAAGCCAGAGTCGTGCCGCTGGACCACGGCCGCTCATTTTTGTTTATAGCGATATGACTTAAGTCTCTTCATGTGGGGTTTGAGTGTTGGGGGCTGCTGGTATTTTCAATTATGAGGGAGTTTGTTCTTATTTGGTGGAGTCAAACGTTACGGTTTGAAGTTGTGGAAAGAGTAGTGAAGCTTGAATCATTTGGTTTGATAGGTACTTTGAGGGTTTGAGTGATTTTTGGATTTTTGAGGATAAGATAAATAGTCTTACAGATTTCTACTTGGTGGAGAAAGAAGCTTTGGTTTTTGTTTTTACACACCGATGAGGTATATGAAGAGTATCAGACTCCCTATTCCTCCGATATCTCCAAATGTCGTCACTATCGGCATAACAACGTTGTCAGGGTCTATCCCTCTTTTATAGGAGATGAAAGTTGAGGTCACTGTTACTCCGATAAGTATGAGAGTTAGTAGCAGTCCAGAAAGGAAAAATATTAGCATGATTTTCAAACTGGTCATAAACCCACCTGAAAATATTAAATATTCTATCAGGAAGAAAGATATTCCGATTACGAAAAAAGATACGGCTCCTAATATTCCTGACGCTGTGATATTTGTTCCTAGAACCTCCTGTTTTTGAAAGTCTGGCGTCACGGTCCCAAGATGGAGAGCTGAAGAGAGTCTTGCCGCTAGAACGCTCCCAATGTTCCCACCCATACTGTTCAGAGGGGGGACCATGATTAGAAATATCGCTATATGTCTAGGTATGTGGTTCTCCAGTAGGTAACCTGCTGCCAGCCCGATCATGGCTGCGGCCAAAAGTATTCCGTAACTTTCGGAGATTATATCCTTAAGGTCATATGCTCCCTGCAACGTTCAACACCACCCAGAGTGCTAAATATAAGGACCCTATTGAGAGGATGTCTCCCAATGTTGTCAGGACCGGACTTGTGATATTGTCCGGATCCCAGCCTTTTCGATATGATAGGATCGAAACCGCTACTGATATGATTGATAATATGGTTACTGAGAGGGCAGCGGCTATGACGGCAACGGATATTAGTTGAGCTAGAAGCGATAAGCTGAAGGCTGTTCCAGTGAATATTATCGTGATCAAGGTCGCCATGGTCCCTATGGTGACTGCAGTTATGACGCTCAGACTGATGGCGGCGTAGACGTTCGTTTTGACTTCCTTGTTCAAGAAGTTTCCAGAATCTATTAGCCCTTGATGAAGTCCGGAACCTAGTCTTGAAGCCAATGTACCGGTGATGTTTCCTTTGAGCGCCATGAGTGGAGGGACCATCACCAACGTACCTGTCAAATATTTTGCCATTTGTTCTTCCAGTCCACCTAGTAAACTTCCGGCCCCTAGGTTGAAGAAACCGGTCAACAATAGCACTGGGAGGACTTGTCTGACGATTATTTTCACTTTATTTTTTATCATAGGGGCACCTAATCGATAATCTTATTCTTAAATAGTTAAAATTTTCCAAAATGAGCCTTAGAGATTTTGGAGAGCTTGTTAAGTCCAATAAAGATTTCACCTTTGTTATGATTTCGATTAATAGACACTTAAATGGCTAACAAAAATGATGGAAAATTTTTGAAACTTTCAGCCGCTGATTGGGGATAAATTAGGGTTATAAACTCAAAACAAAGTAATGATAAACGGTAATATATGCCAAAGGAAGAGGATTATGAAAAATTGGAAGAAATGATAGAGGAAGAATCTGAAAAACCGAAAGGGAAACTTTTCTGTCCAGAGTGTGGTTCTCCCTCTCTGTATTACTTTTTAGGTTTATATACAGGTTACAAGTATGTGTGCAAAGAGTGCGATTATCAAGGTCCGGTAGTCATAGAAGACGGAATTATCGCTGAAAAATTACGAAAGGAAAAGGTGAAAGAATTGGAGAAAGAAGAAGAGGGAGATGAAAGTTCGGAGAGCGGAGAGTGATCTTCGAAGTCTATAATTGTATCCCCAAGATATTCAAAAAGGAACATGTCCAACAAAGTAGGGAAACTATGAATTTACCAACAGGAAAAGTCAGTCCGTATGAACTGAAAGAACTATTGTTTGAAGAATTAGATCTCAAGGACGAAGAAGTTCTCGTAAAACCCGAAGTAGGGGCTGATGCTTCAGTCATAAAACTGGACGATGGTGCTCTCGTCTTATCTTCAGACCCTATTACAGGATCCTTGAAAAACCCTGGCAGGCTATCGGTCCATGTAAACGCAAACGATGTCGCGTCAATGGGAGCAGACCCGAAATGGTTTCTCCTTACCCTATTCATGCCGGAAGATGCTGACCGTTCAGATATAAAACAAGTTATGGAGGAGGCTAGAAAAGCTTGTGAAGAACTGGGCATATCTTTGGTTGGAGGGCATACTGAGATTACACCAGGGTTAGAAAGGGTGTTGATAAGTGGAGCTATGGCTGGAATGGTTTCAAAGGAGAAATGGGTCACGTCATCAGGAGCTCAACCAGGAGATGATATAATATTTACGAAATCACCGGCTGTGGAAGGGACTTTCATTCTGTCTGAGGACAAAGAGTCCGAATTGAAAGAGAATTACGGAGAAGAGTTTGTGGATAGATGCAAAAGTTATGGAGATAAACTTTCAGTGGTAAAAGAAGCCCTCACCGCAGTTGAAAACGGGGAGGTCCACGCGATGCACGATCCTACGGAGGGGGGATTGATTGGAGGGCTTTACGAATTGGCTGATGCTTCAGAAGTCGGTTTTTCCATTTATTCGGATAAGATCAATATTTCTGAGGAAACAAAAACTGTTTGTGAACATTTCGGATTGGACCCTCTCAGAACGATTAGCTCCGGCAGTTTGCTTATTGTAGCTCCCTCTGATGAGAGTGAAAAAATAGTCAAATCGATAGAAGACCAAGGTATTGAAGCTTCAATAATTGGAGAAATAGTAAAAGAAGAAAATAGAAGAGAGATAGATGGGGAAGAAGCTGAGTACCCTGAAAGAGACGAACTTTGGGATGTATTTTAAAGAAATTCAAAGCAAAGCTTCGATAATATCTCTCTCAGTTATAATTCCGATAATCTTCTCATTTTCGATTACTGGAAGTCCACTAAATCCGCTTTCCTTCATTTTTCTAGCAGTATCCCCGACATCGTCTTCTGGTCCGCAACAAATTGGGTCTTCCGTCATTATTTTTTCAACTTCTACATGCAGTGCGTCCGCTGCATTACCGGTGGACATATTTTTGAATATCTCTCCGCTTCCGAAATAGTCTAAGACATCTACCGATGTTATGATGCCTTCTAAGCTATCGTTCTCGATAACCGGAAGCCTTCTAAAACCTTTGGAAATCATCTCTTGCATTGCATCTATGAGGAAAACGTTGGGATCGAGAGTTGCTACTTTTGGAGTCATGTAATCTTCCACCTTGGAGTTTGCTGGAGAAGGCATGTATCCGCTTAGGTCTCTTTCCGATACAATCCCTAGAATTTTTTTGTTATCGTCTAAAATCGGTAGACCCCCTACCCCTTCCTCTTCCATCTTTTTTGCAACCTCCGATATGGAAGATTTATTTGTGGTGTAAGGGGGATTGTTTTCCATGATCTTTTCTGTAGAATCGTTTATAGCTGATAAGAAGTTTCCCGAATGTTTGTTTTCTATGATTTGATGTTTTTCGCCACCTCCGAGAAAATTCACGATGTCTCTAGTTATGAGCAAACCTTTCAATCTCTTGCTTCCAGGATCCGTTACAGGTAATCTTCTGATTCCGTTTTCCACCATTTTTTCAGAGGCCTTCTTTATCGGCATACCTGTGGAGATTGTGATAACCTCCTCACTTGCGATATCCATGATTTCCCCTTCTTCTTCATGCAGTTTGGATTCAAATTCGGCTGGCCCTCTATCTCTTGATTTATAACTTGCAGATGGGTCTTTTGGCAAAATATCACCTCTTTATGAATTTGTTTAACAAGTTAGTCTAGTAGAACTTTCTTT
>CAZKND010000003.1:0-19863 GCA_964554215.1 Hadarchaeota archaeon (SeqCode)
CATTATCATTTTTCTCTAATGACCCAACCAGAAACCCAAATTTAAAATTACTGACCCAACACACCGACATGTATCAGAAGAAGTATAACATTAGCTACTAAAGCCACCATCAAAAAGAGAATCGCGAGATAATCCGCAGCTGGTTTCTTTTCTGATTCTTTTTCCTTCTTCTTCCTTTCAGCAACAGACCCCAATTTTGTACTTCTAGGTAATCCTCCTTTTTCCTTTTCTTTTTTCATAATCTGACCTCAAAGGTCCTAACCTAATTATCTTTTTATTTGTGGGAAATTTAAAATTTCCTATAACGTTCAAACACCCATTGGAATTCTACACCCTATTCTCCAGTAATATCAGGAAGTTAGTATTATTAATCCACACTTCTTTAATTGAGATGGTGAAAATATGAAAATAACCTGTTCTGAATTCAAAGATGGAGAAGAAATTCCAAAAGAGTACACATGCGACGGAAAAGATATTTCTCCACCCCTAAAAATCAGCGACGTGCCAGAGGAAGCAGAGTATATTTCAATAGTGATGGACGATCCCGATGCACCAGGAGGAACCTTTGACCACTGGATTATATGGAACATACCAGCCGAAATAGATAAAATCCCTAAAAATGTTCCAACCGATGAAAAGGTAAGTTCTCTCGGAAAAGCTCCACAAGGTAAAAACGGATTTGGAGAAATCGGTTATAGAGGGCCTTGTCCACCAAGCGGACCCGACCATGACTACCACTTTAAAGCATACGCTATTAGCGAAAAAGTAGATCTTAATCCAGGAATCTCCAAAAATGACTTAGAAAATAAAATGGAAAATAAAACTATTGAAAAAGACTCGATTGTAGGAACTTACGGAAGATGAAAATAATACTCCATTCATTACCTCTAACTTTTTTCTAATTTTTTCTATTCGTAAAGGTAAGTGAGAAATCACAAGAAAAATCGATAATATTAATCCAAAACCATTCCCGGACCCGGAGGCAATTTTCTAATCAATTCATCCAAGTCCACCCTAATCTCTAATTTCTCTTCTAATATCGACTTTACTTTTTTAGCTAAGTCACTTTTCTTAGTATCACCTGGCTTTATCTTCAAAACAAAATCAGAACTCGAATCAATAGCAGACAAAGGCCCTACCACCGGTATCTTATTCTCACCTTTTTCAACCACTCCTACAGCCGCTTCCAAAGGAACAGTCTTGTAATTTCTTCCCCCCTCAATCATATACCCACCTTTCGGCAAATATTCTCCAGACGGAGCATCTTCAGTGACCTGATCTGAATTCACCCAATAAACATCGGCGTTTCCCAGTTTATTTTTCCAAGCTTTTGAATGTATAGCCGCGAAAATAGCAGCCTCTTTATTTGTCTTCTCAGATATCTTCTCATCCTTCGCTTTTACAACAACATGGGGAGCTCCTTTCAGATCAGCATGGAAATACCGGTCCCCTTCTTCCATATGCTTCTCTACAATTTCGGCATTTGTTTTTCTATCTCGACCTGCTATGACTAACAACTTTTGAGAGGAGTAAAACCAACGATACTTTTCAAACCATTTCTTCTCTCTACTCTCCCTAGAAACCTTTTCAGATTTCTTAGTCGAAGGCTCTTCTCTCAACTTTTGAAGCTGTTGTTCAGTCTCAGATAAAGCCTCCTTAGCCCCCTCCTTTTTTCTCTTCATTTTCTTGCTTTCTTCGTAAAATCTAGATGCGTTTTCAAAACTAGATTTCCTAACATCCAAATCAATATCCTTTCCATCCAACGACAAGGAAATCTTTCCCTGATTGGGCCTTATAGAATTTAAAAAAGAACCCCATTTCTGTGGATGGTCCTCAGGGTTTTCAGAAATAGACTTAACCTCTTCCCAACCCTCATTTTCTCTTACCTCATTCACCCTATCTATTAACTTACCAATTTTCTCATGATTATTAGAAATTATATCGGCCTTACTCTTTGCCTTCTCCGCCTTCTTTTCCAATTTGGATATATTCTCTTCCTGTTGTCTTAACCGATTTTCTATTTCACTAATTTCCTTCTGTTTCGCCTGCCTCTCCTCTTCATTGGCTTCCCCTTCTGTTTTCTTATGATAAAAATAATCCAAGGCTTCATTAAAACTATCAAACTTTTTTACTTCATCACTAGCCTTAGTCTCAAAATTAAAGGGAAGTGGCTCAGAAATCTCACCCTCTTTGTAATTTACTCTAGCGGACGTTTCTCTAGTCAACAAATCACTTATTGCATCATAGACATTTGCAATATCTGACTCTCCAAGAGATTCATAATCTGAACCTCCATCTACATCTGCCCTAGTACATATCTCCTCCGCCAAATCACCTCCAATTGCTAAATTTCTAGCCAATCCTCTAACTAAGTCTGGTGATTCCGAAAGAATTTCTTCAAGTTCACTTTTAGATAAATCAGTTGGGTCTTTACCTTTTTTTGGAGGAAGCGAATATTTTTCTCCGGGTTCTATTGTCCTTCCTTGCCAATTCTGCTGGTAATAAGGTTGAATGATTTCATCATTTTCCTTACACAAAACAATATTTCCATCACCAAACAACTCGCAATAAACCCTTCGAGTCTCACCATTATTCTCAAAAGTCAATCTGATAATTCTTTCAAAATCAGGTTGAAATACATCTACCAACCTTTTATTCGAAAGATGTTTCCTCAACAACATTGCAAAAGAAGGTGGCTTTCTAGGAGTGGAGTACTCCTTAGAAGATAAGTGAATTCTCTCACCTGGTTCGATAACTAAATTTCTATTCTCGTTGCTATCCTTCGGATTCAACTTGATAAGATAAACACCATCAATCTCATATATCTTATTTACCCAGGCTTCATTGACGCGCTGTCTAATCTCATCGGTACTTATTTTAATATCCAGAGCAGACATATTGAAACTCATATTACCATATCCCACTTCTAAATAAAGCGACTAGATGTTAATAACCATACAAGAATAAATTTTTACCACCGATAAAACTAATCTAATTGAAGAGGTGATATGAATGACAGGAGCACTAATTTTAATCACTGCAGATGTAGGAAAAATGAAAGAAGTTGAACAGAAAATTAGCGGTAAAAAGGAGATAGAACAGGTAGAAATGTTAACGGGTCCATATGATCTAATGGCAATAGCAAGTACAGACGAAATGACAGACATAACACAAGCATTAATAGATAAAATAAGAGAGATAGACGGAGTTCAAAACACTACTACAAATATCTTCATCGAATAAAGACAGAATCATCACAACGATGATACATTGGAATAAATGTTAGAAATATCCTTTACATCGCCAGAAAAAACATACTCTGCAGGACCGATCAAGAAAATACGATCATCATCTTCTATCTTTATTTTTAAAGTTCCTCCCAATAAATCCACATTTAAAACAGAATTCGCTCCCTTTTCTTTATGAGCCAAGAAAGCAGTTGCGCAAGCACCTGTTCCACAGGCTAGTGTCAACCCAGCACCCCGCTCCCAAACATATAACTCTATATTCCCATCATCGACCAAATTCGCAAATTCAACATTTATCTTTTCAGGGCTAAACTCATCCGCATTCTCCAATTTAGGCCCTTCTTCTTTTGCCATATCCTCAGAAGACTCATTGTCAAAAATCACAAAATGTGGATTTCCAACGGAAACAGTAGAACCTGAATAACCTAAAACTTCTTTACTTGATTCTTTGATCTCTCCGTGACCCATATCAACTTTCACAAATGTTTGATTATTATCAATTATTTCAAGATTTTTTATCCCACCTAATGTCTCAATAGAGAAATTTTCTCCAACCATATCTCGATCATATAAATATTTGCCAACACATCTAATTCCATTTCCACACATCTCAGCCTCAGTTCCATCCCGATTAAAAATTCGCATCCTATAATCAGCTTCATCACTAGGTAGAATATAAAGAATCTGATCCGATCCAACACCAAACCCCTGATGTGCTAAACCTAAAGCAATTTGATTATATTCTAATCCAGTTTCATTTCTCAAATCCTCTTCTAAATCCGTCAAAACTATCTGACTATTTCCCAACCCGTGCATTTTAGTAATTTTCATCTTTTCACGCGAAGACTTTTTCTTTTTCTAATCTCTCAGCTGCTTCTTCAATCTCTTCCACAGATGGAACTAAAGCTAATCTCAAAAATTTATCCGCCACATTTTGAGTCTTAGCCAGTGCACTACCAGGAGTCGTATTTAATCCCTTTTCGTTTAACAACAACTTGACAGCTTCCACTGACGAACTGTCCTCAGGAACTTTAGCCCAAACATAAAACGTTCCCTCAGAATAAATTTCTTCAAATCCTGTCTTATCGAGAGCTGGAACCAAAACTTCCCTCTTCTCTTCGTACAAACTCCTCATTTTTTCAACATGATTCTCTTCCGACAAAGCACCCACAGCTGCAGATTGTAAAACTTGGGACTGTCCGGAATGAAAATTAGTCTGTACTTTTTTGAACGGATTCAAATTTTCTTCTCTACCAGTTACAAATCCAATCCTATAATTCGTCATATTGCTCCTCTTAGACAATGAATGAAAAACCAGCCCAACATCCAACCCTCCATCCAGATTAAACAAAGAAACAGGTTTTCTCTCGTTTTCATAATACATCTCAGAATATGCTTCGTCCGAAGCTAGAATAATATCATTATCTTGACAAAAATCAATTGCCTCTTTCAAAAAACTCTTAGGGGCGACCTTGGAAGTGGGATTATTTGGATAATTTATCCACATTATTTTTGACTCTTCCGCGGCTTCAGAACTTATCTCATCTAAGTCAGGTAGAAAATCGTTCTCTTCCTTCAAAGGCATGAAATTTATTTGAGCACCCCTCTGCTTGGCCCCAGTAGTGTAAGGCGGATAACCTGGGTCAGGAACCAAAACGGAATCACCAGGATTAACATAAGCCATAGGTAAGCAAAACACCGCTTGTTTTGAACCCAAAGTAGCTGTAATCTCGGATTCCGGATCCATCTTTACATCAAACCGTTCCTTGAACCATTTAGACACGGACTCTCTAAAACCTAATTCACCTTCATAACTAGGATATCCTTCATCAGGATTCATAACAGCATTCTTAACTCCTTCTGCCACTGCTTTCTTGGGAGTCGGTTCAGTAGGGTCTCCTACTCCAAAATCTAAAATCTCTCCGGAGTATTCATCCTCAGCTTTTTTTCTAGCTTTGTCAACCTCAGCAAAAGCATATGGATCAAGGGAATTAAGATAACTACTAACTTTCATCATACCGCCTCTACAATCTACTAAAATATTTGAATCTTCCACTACTATTTAACCTTTTCAATTTCTTCAAAGAAGTAATTAACAGAAAATTGACAGCTGAAAGAATCTGAGAAAGAGATAAAGGACTATAAGAAATAATAAAAACATGGAGGCGGTTCCAACGGGCTAGAGAAGAATGACTTGTTGGCTGGCAACACGTATGTTCTAGCCTCGCTAGCCGCCTTCTCAATTATTTTTAACATTAACAGGGGGGGTTTGACCAATTATTTGGGCATTTCCTGTTCTACTTTTAAAGCTATTTAAGTTCAAAAAAGCTAAAACCGAGACCCTTAAAAAAGGTCTTTTCATTAATAGGAAAACGAGAATCTAGATTAAAAATAACATAAATAAGGTTAAACCATGTTATCAAACTTAGAAAAATGGACACCACACAAAAAATGGTTAGCAGCTGTAGCTCTTTTCCTTTCCACTTCTTTCATCCCAAATGATTTTGGGATTTTGGCTCTCTTTTGTACGGCACCCCCACTAGGTTTCTATACTGCAGAAATGCTAATGAAAGAAGATTTCTCATTTTTGGAAAAATAATAAACCCAATTTTTCTCGAGTTCCATTAACATCTTAGGAATTAATACTTAACATCTTCCAAAAAATCGAACAAAAATAACTAGGAATTGACGTTCAATCAGCTCTTAAAGTTGAAACAAAGATTCAAATTCTTGAGGCCTCTTCAAAAAATCTAAGTTTTCAGGATTCTCACGAATTAGACTATACATATTCTTACCTTTCTCAATACCTAACTCCGGAATAACAGTAGACTCCACTTCTCGCATTTCAGGAACATTATCATAATTCTCATTTTTAACCCACTCACCCGTTTTCAGCTCATAATAGGCTCCACCCTCCAACTCCAAAATATCTTGATAAATAGAATCAAATGTCCTATCAACCCAATTAGCCATTTTCAATTCACTATCACCTGGATTAATTGTGATATGTCCATAATTTGGAGGTATCAAAGCTTTATCTCCTTCTTCAGCCTTCATTAAAACAACATCTTCAACACCATCCGATGATTTTTTCTTCAAAAGATAATGAGCCTCGCCATCCAAAACTTCATAGATCTCAGGATAGCTAACTCCAGAGACTACGTTTGGATGATAATGACCTTTTGTTTTAACAAACTCTTTTCCTAAATCCCGAGGTGGAATTACTGTGATATCATATCTAAGGTTCTCTTCCTTTATCGTTTCTTTATCCCCTTCTTTCCACAAATCTCTGTACATGTAATACAAACCAGTATCTTCATTGCCTTCAAGCCAGTCTTTATCAATTATCACTTCTTTCATATCCTTAGCTAGTCTAACATCAGCCTTTCTCGTTACATCTCCAAATTCTAATTCTCTAACCATACTTACCAAATGAATTTACTTTTCGGTTTTAATAAAATTACCACCTAATCCAAGAATCTCAAAACACATACTCAGTGGACACTCAAAAAACAAAATCAGAGTTTATTAAACTTTACAGTCAGTTGTATTTGGAAAGACCATGAAAGATAGTAAAGTCATTGCGATTTCAGGAACTCCAGGAACCGGAAAAACTACATTAGCAGAAAAATTATCAGAAAAGTTAGATTTTGAACTATTTGATTTGAACCAATTCATCAAAGAGGAAAATATCTACGAGCCAGATGAAGAAGGAACCAAAATAGTTGATCGAAACGACTTACAAAATTCGTTTGAAAAAATCCTTGAAGAAAAAAATCATGATTTAGTAGTAGATGGCCTTCTATCATATCTCCTATCCTCAAACCAAGTGGACCATATAGTGATACTTCGCACTAATCCAAATACTCTCAGAAAAAGATTGAACAGAAGGGAAGACTTTTCTGAAGAAAAAATTGAGGAAAATATAGAATCCGAAGCACTAGGTGCAGTTACCAGTGAGTCTATAGAGAGACACGGAATCGAAAATATTTTTGAAATAAACACCACGAAAAAAAATCCAGAAGAAGTACTAGAAACTCTGAAAAAAGGATTAGAAAACAAAATTCAATTGAAACCAGGGAATATTGATTGGTTAGAAGAATATGTAAAACACATCAATAAGGACTAATTGAAAATTTCAAATCCTTCCAATTCAGATAGGGTAAAGACCCCAAAGAACAATTTCCATTGCAATAACTCCAACGCACATGCCAACAACAGTTTTTGGATCTATCTTCGGACCTCTCGTTTCTTCATCAAAATACCTCATTAACCCTGCTCCGGTGGAGGGCATTCCTTCTCCTTCATTTCTTCTTCTTGCCATCTTACTTTATTATCTCCTATCAATTCTTTTATGGATTTTCATCTGGAATAAACTCTTTCTGCTTTTTAACTATCTCTGTACTATTATCGGCTTTAGAATATGCCTCTAAAGGCTTTTCATTCATTTCGAAAAAGGTGGATCCCCAATTGAAACCTTCAAGTAACTGTTCTCCCTGCTCTTTTTCCCCTAAAATGTACAGAGCACCTGCCAAAGCTTCCACTGTGCTCAACTTGGTTGGTTTTCCAAAATTAACCGGATTGGCCGCCACAAGATATGGCAGGCTTCTATGCTTAGCTTTCGATTTTATCTTCTCAATTTTATCAATCTCCTCCCATGAACAGTCAAAAGCCACCAATCCCTCATTTTTCGCATCTTCAGCATCTTTTTTAGATAACGCCTTTTCAGAAAAAGGATTCAGCAAAATCGCAAATTTAGGAAGTTCTTCAATGGATTCAAATAATTCCACGTCACCTTGCCTTTCCATCTTCAAAGCCGTGCATTTTTCAGGATCACAATCGTCTTCATGATATACCTTTAAATCTACCATCTAATTCCTCCAAATCTGTCTCATATCTTTATTGATATTCTCTATTAAGAAGTTGGCCAAAAAAATTAAAAAATAAAAGTAAAATCACTGTCGAAATCAATATTTCTTTAACCTAAGAATCCTTACTGAAAACGTATGTCAACTAGAATTTTCAAAAATGCGATAATTTTCGAAGGTAAGAATCTCGAAAAAAAGACGGGATATCTAAAGATTCAAAATGGTAAAATCAAGGAAATAAAATCAGGAAAACCGCCAAAAGAAGGAATTGATTTGAATAAGAGCTTTATTCTACCACCTTTAATCAACTCTCATACTCATCTTGGGGACTCGGTTGCTAAATCCATATATGAAGGAAAAAAACAGAGCGACGTAGTGGGAAGAGAAGGAGAAAAGTTCACCAAACTAAGAAATGCTTCAGATTATGAAAAAATAAGATCTATGAAGAACGAGATAGAAGAAATGAAAAGGTCTGGAACGCTAACACACATAGATTTCAGAGAAGGGGGACTTGAAGGAGTAAAACTTTTGAAAAAAGCTCAAAGCAATAAAGTAAATTCAGTGATTCTAAGTCGCCCAAAAGAAAGCACAGATTACAAAACTCTAATAGACAAGTCTGACGGCATTGGATTTCCTTCCTTAAATTCATACCCTCAAGAAGAGATAACAAAAATTTCAGAAATGGCTAACGAAAAAAATAAACTTCTGTCATTTCACGTCTCTGAAACGGAAAAAGCTAGGGAGAATTCTTTGAAAAAACATGGAAAATCAGAAATTGAAAAATCCTTAGAATACAATCCTTCTTTTCTAATACACGGAACACATGCATCTAAAGAAGACCTCAATCTACTGGCTGAAGAAGAAAAACCTCTAGTTATGTGTCCTAAAGCTAATTGCCTGCTAAACGATGGCATACCACCTATCAAGGAAGCTCTGGATTCAAATGTCGAATTGTTTTTAGGTACAGACAATGTATCCGTGAATCCTCCAAATATATTTAGAGAATTATCCTTTGCCTGGAGCATATTAAGAGCAAAATCGAGTCAAACAGGTTCTAAAGAGGCTAAAGAACTCTTAAAATCCGTAACTACTAATCCAATGGAAGCTATCGATTCCCCTCTGAAACCAATTAGCGAAGGGAATAAAGCAAGTTTCATCATTCTTTCCAGAAAGAACAATCTTAGAAAAATCAACAATCCCTATGTTGGAATAGTAAATCGCGCAAGAGCAGATAACATTTCCGGAGTAGTCTCCTGAAAATTCAGAGCTGATCAGAGAAACAAATTAAAATTCGATTAACAGTCCTAACCAATGTCTACAAAAAGAATTAATAGATATAGAAAGAGGAAGTATACTGAAATCATAAAAGAAAAGTCGAAACAAGTAATCTATAGGAGAAGAAAATGAGCGAGAACGAATCGAAAAACAAATACGAAAGGGTAATGGAATTAGCAAAGAAGAGAGGTTTCATTTGGCCCTCTTTTGAAATCTATGGTGGCGCAGCTGGATTCTATGATTTAGGACCGAAGGGCGCACCCCTAAAAGAGAAGTTAATGAAGAAGTGGCGAGATTTCTACATGGTAAAGGAAGGTTGCTTAGAGTTAGATTCACCAAACATATTTACAGAGGACATGTTGAAAGCGAGTGGACATGTAAATCACTTTACCGACGTAATGATTGAGTGTTCCAGATGTGAAGAAACCTATGAGGTAACGAATCTAATCAAAGAATTCACGGGTGAAGACCTAGAAGGTCAAAGTAAAGAGAAAATGCAAGAGAAAATAGAGAGTGAAAGAATAAAGTGCCCTAAGTGTGGTGGAAGTTTACAAAATATTCATGATTTTAACACTATGTTTCCTACCGGAATAGGACCCAAACAAGACAGTCCTGCTTATCTTCGGCCTGAAACCGCGCAATCTATTTTTGCTGATTTTAACAGGCTCAAAAGAATGGCTAGAAAAAAACTTCCTTTCGGAGTTGCACAAACAGGAAGAGGTTACAGAAACGAAATCTCTCCCAGAAATGGCATGATTCGGCTCCGTGAATTCACAATGGCGGAGGCTGAAATATTTTATGATCCGGAATCCCCAGAACATCCTAAATTTGATAGAGTTAAAGGCGAAATGTTGAGGTTATGGCCTTCGAATTATCAAGAGGATGATAATCAAGAATATATTGAAATTCCAGTGGAAGATGCGGTGAAAGAAGAGTTGATATACAACGAACTGCTCGCTTATCATATGGCTTTTGCTAAAAGGTTCCTGCTATCCATTGGCATCCCTGAAAGCGAAATAAGATTAAGAGAACAGGTTCCTGGAGAATTGGCCCATTACTCTGATGAAACTTGGGACTTAGAAGTAAGAACTGAGGACTTTGGTTGGGTGGAAGTAGCTGGAATGGCATATAGATCAGACTATGACTTAACGCAGCATGACGAATACTCCAACACAGACATGTCTTTATATTTCCAAGATGAAGGCGAGGAAGAAGGAAAGAAACTGATACCTCACGTTGTGGAACCTTCTTTTGGAATGGATCGAGTTTTGTATTGTATGATGGAGCATTCCTTTGAAGAGACGGACAATGGTAGTCGTTTCAGATTCAAAAAGAATCTAGCGCCCATTGATGCTAAAGTATTCCCACTAATCACGGACGATGGGTTGCCTGAAAAAAGTAGAAAAGTTCTTGAAAGATTGAAGGAGTTTTCCATCCTTGCTAGATACGACGATTCAGGGAGCATCGGGAGAAGATATGCAAGGGCCGATGAAATTGGTGTTCCTTATTGCATTACAGTTGACCACCAAACACTTGAAGATTCAACTGTCACAATTAGAGATAGAGACACAACAGACCAAATACGAGTTAAAACAGAAAAACTTCCTCAAATTATCAAAGATTTACTTGAGGATCGAGTTGAATTTGAAGAATCCGGAGAAAAAGTCTAATTTATCTCCATCTTTTCTTTAAGGACAGTTAAAGAGACTAGAAAACCAAAATAATCATTATTGGTAAAGCTACAAAGAGAGAAATTACTGTTAAATAGAATACAATAGATCCATAAGACTCTATATCTAAACCAAACCTTTCAGCAATTATAATATTAAAAACCCCAGGAGGCATGATGGATAAGATCAAAGCTACATAAGCGATATTTTCTGCGTAGTTCAATAGTCCTAAAGCTAAAATCATCCCCCATGTTATTAGAGGGCCAATAATTAACCTGAGTACTCCTATTTCTAAAATCTTCGAAAAATGCTTGCGAAACCTCCCAATCTCCATTTTATAACCAGCCGCAAGGACCATCAAAAACGATGCCACATTTGCAAACTCGTTGTAAATTGCTTTAGCTGTGGTATGAAATGGAGGAAGAACAGGAAATATCTGGAATAGCATAGCCACGATTAAAGCAAAAAAAGCCGGGAAAGAAAGGATTTCAACAAATACTTCTTTAATAGTAGCTTTTTCACCTGCACTGCTTTTCGCTAATATTAGACTTATAGGTAAATGAATTACCCCAACAGAAACGGCATAAAGGGAAGCATACCCTAAAACACCAGGTTGCTGACCTAAAACTGACTGAACAACTGCCAATCCCAAAAAAGTATAGTTCATAAAAGCAGCATTTATGAAAATCTCGGTACTATCCTCCCTATTCAGACCCCTCAGATATGTGCCTAACGCCGTAATCAAAGCAGTTATTCCCACACATATAAGAGCAAGAACTACAATGCTACTTCCTAACGTCAACTCGGGAGGTCCGTTTATAGCGATAGCTCCAAAAACTAACGCTGGTAAGATTATAAAAACTACACCTTTATAGAGCTTCTCGAAGAACTTCTCAAGCAAGCTATATTTTTTACAGAATATTCCTACTGTTAGCGGAACAAGAATCAATAACGCAGGTCGAACCAAGTTAGTAAATACCATTTATATCCATCCTAATAATTTATCTTAGTTTTAACAATCGGTTCCTACCTTCACTTTTCTAATAATATTTAACCGCTGTCTTATGAAACATTACTTCGCTGGTCTAGTTGCTATTATTTTAGCATCTGTTCCGGCCACATCTTCCTCCAATATCTCTCCAATCTCTACTGGTGAATCCACTTCTATATCGGATATATCCTTCATCACATCTTCGATTTTATCTTTTGGAACAGGTCTATCTGTTTTAACAGTGATAGTAGGCATTTCACATTCCTCACACCTAACTACACTCATAACAGTCCTATTAGGACACTTTATTTCCTCTATCGCGTACTCCTCTCCATTTGGACAAGCATATCCTCTAACATCTTGGATTTCATCATCTTCAATGTCTACCTGTACCTTACAACCTCTCGGACACATAATACAGGTTATTTCCTCAGTTTCCATAACTATCTGTACACCTTCAAAGTAAGTTGATTTTCACAATCTTGAAGATCTTCCTCTTCAAGTTCAATATTAATCATTTCTCCAGGATTAACTGACTCACCTTCAATCTCATAGTCAATTTCATCAAAACCTATTTTCACCTGAGGTTCCGGTCTTTTAACACGAGCATATAGAGTCACATCCTTATTTCCGCTAATGTAATGTGGGGCCACCAACCGAATATTTCTACCTTTTTTCAACTCTATCCAGTCTTCTGAAGGAATACCCTCACTCTCACCTTCCATGAACTTCATAACTCCTTCAGCCGCCAACTCTCCCTGATCCGCTACAAAATCAACATAATCGTTAATGGTCAAAGCGTTCCCCGCCACAAAAATTCCAGGAATATTGGTCTCCAAATACTCGTTCACCACAGGTCCATTAGTAGAATCATCTCTCAAAACTCCAAGTTCTTCGAGCTTCTTTATGTACGGTATCAATCCCGTGGCCAAAACTACCGAATCACATTCAATCTCTTCTTCAGTATCAGGTATCGGTTGGAGATCATCATCAACTTCAACTGTTCTAACTTTCTCAACGCGTTGGTTGCCAATAATCTCCTTGACCGCCTTCTGTGAATACAAAGGAATATCAAAATCTCGAAGGCACTGCGCAACATTTCTAGTCAATCCACCCGGATAAGGAAGCATTTCCATGA
The DNA here is from genome assembly GCA_964554215.1 of Hadarchaeota archaeon (SeqCode). Classification (GTDB taxonomy): domain Archaea; phylum Hadarchaeota; class Hadarchaeia; order Hadarchaeales; family JAGGTB01; genus CAYLJV01. The sequence continues at coordinate 13,191 of CAZKND010000003.1, forward strand.
CTCCTTTCACCTCTGCTCCTTCTAGAGCAAAACGCCTCGCCATAATCAGTCCAACATCACCCGACCCTACTATCACAATTTTTTTCCCTGGCAAAACTCCGTAGATATCCATTAGAGTCTGTGTCTCCCCTGCAGTGAAAACTCCACTCACTCTATCTCCAGTAATCCCGGTTTCGTAAACATGTCTCTCCCTCGCACCTGCTGCATAAATAATGGTCGAGGTCTCTATTTCAGAGATTCCATCCTCCGTTATAACTCTGACTTCCTTATCAAAATTAGAAGATTGATTTATCTCCGCAACATGAGCACTTGTCACGTAGTCAACATCCTCCTCTTCAACTCTATCGATTAACCTGTGAGAAAATTCCGGTCCAGTCAACTCCTCGTCAAAATAAAAGTTCCCGAATCCAGGATGGGCACATTGAATCGGGATCCCACCCAAATACTCATTGTTTTCAATGATAAGAGTCTCAATACCTTCCTCTTGAGTCTTACCACCAGCAGCCAGCCCAGCTGGCCCCCCTCCTATAATTACAGTGTCATAACTATCCTTCATTTATCCTCTGAATCCTCCTGTAAATCTTTAACATCCCCTAAACCGTATTCGGAATTCGGTCCGTTTAGCGGAATATCCCAAATTGGCTTGTCTGTCTTTTCAGATAATATCCTCGCAAGTCTAACACGGCAAAACGAACCTTGACAGAAACCGAACATAGCGAGAGTACGAAATTTTACACCATCAAGAGTTTTATTCTCAATACCAATCTTGTCCATTCTTTTAATAGCCTCATTAATCTCAGCTTTAGTTACCTCCTTACATAAGCAGACCACATTGCCGTAATTAGAATCTTTATCAATCAAATTCCTCTGTTCTTGAAGAGAACACTCGGAAAACCTCTTAATACTTTTTCTATTCGGATTCCAATTATCCTTCTCAACAAATTCCAACCCTACCTTTTTCTGAAGAAGTTCATTTTTTACATAATTAGCTATAGCAGGGGCAGACGCTAGCCCAGGCGATCTAATGCCTGCAACATTAACAAACCCTCTAGGAGAATCATAAGCCTCAATCTTCCATTTACCCTCAGGTGGTTCCGGTCTCAGTCCGCTGAAAGTTTTAGCAACTCCCTTTTTCGGCGGTAAATCCTCAAGAAGCTTTTCGGACCATTCCCAAACATAATCCAAACCAGATTCGGTGGTCGACTTATCATCTTTCTTATCTTTAGGCAAATTTTCAGCCGTAGGTCCAAGCATTAAATTTCCTTCCACCGTCTTGTTTGCAAAAACTCCTTTTGTTTTGGCAGTTGGAGTAGGATGAACAACTTTATCCACTTTTGGAGTGGCATCTTCATCAAAAAGATAGTATTCTCCCTTTCTAGGATAAACTTCAAAATCGTCAATGCCGGCCATCTCTGATATCTCGTCAGCAAACAATCCTGCCGCATTTATAAGCGTATCAACTTCCATAAAACCCTCAGAAGTTTCAATCCCTTCAATTTCTTCATCCTCAACTTTAACGTCCTTTACCTCTGTACCCATATGAGTAGAAACACCATTATCCACAGCATTTTCAACCAAACCTATGACAGCTTCCCATGGTTCAATCAAACCTGCTGTTGGAGCCCATAGTGCCCCCTCAACATCCGAAGTAACGTTAGGCTCTAATGACTTCGTTCTATCCCCATCAATAATTCTAAGACCCGGCACACCATTCTCTTTTCCAATATTCAAGTACTTTTTTAAAACATCAAAATCGTCTTCCTGAGTTGCCACCATCAATTCACCAGGCCACCTCACAGGGATATCGAGTTCTTTGACCCAATTATGCCATATCTGATTACCTTGAACACAAAGTTCGGCTCGCAAAGGGTACTCTTCAGGATCATCCTCATGTCCCGGATGGATAATTCCCGTATTGGCTTTCGAAGCCCCCCATCCAACATCCGGCTCTTTTTCTATCAAGTGAATTTCAAAATCTTTGTATTTGCTTAAAACTCTAGCAATAGCGCTTCCTGTAATGCCGGCCCCCACTATGGCAATTTTCTCCATTGGTTCACCAACTTGATGAATTTTTGATTTTATCGAATTTAAAGATACACCACCCTTAATAGTCCGGAATTTTTTATCCGTTACTCAAGTTAAAAAGTCTAAAAGAAAGTTCAGGTTGAGCTAAAACAAGCGAATTCCATTAAAATTATTTAGTACTGATTCCAACTTTATTCAACAGGATCTTAGGTCGATTCTATGAGTGAAAAGAAATATGTTGGTGCTATTGACCAGGGAACAACCAACACAAAGTTTATGATTTTCAATAAAGAGGGGAGGATGATTTCTCAATCACAAGAAAAACATAAACAAATCCATCCTAATCCCGGATGGGTAGAACATGACCCCATTGAAATTTGGAAAAACACTCAAAAAGTAATGAAAGAAGCCACTGAAGAAATAAACCTTAAAAATTTAGATTCTATCGGCGTCACAAATCAAAGAGAAACTACAGTAATTTGGGATCCAAAAACTGGAAAGCCTTTACACAACGCAATAGTTTGGCAGGACACCAGAACGAGAGAGATATGTGAAAATCTAAAAAAGAGTGGGTTGGATTCAGTTATAAAAGAAAAAACCGGGCTCAGAGCCCACACTTATTTCTCTGGAACTAAGATAAAGTGGTTATTGGATAATCTTTCTGATAGTGAAAAAAAGATTGAAAATAATAGACTCTATTTTGGGAATATTGACTCTTGGATTATCTGGAACCTTACTGGAGGTAAAGAAGGTGGAGTACACGTTACGGACTATACAAATGCTTCCCGAACGATGCTAATGGATATCGAATCGCTAGGTTGGGACGAAGAACTGCTAGATATTTTTGATATTCCTCTGAATATTCTTCCTGAAATTAGACCATCTTCTGACAAAAATACCTACGGGATTAGCACTAATGCTCCATCTAAAATTCGAGTACCCGTATGCGGAGATCTTGGTGACCAACAAGCCGCTCTATTTGGACAAACCTGCTTTGAAAAAGGAGAAGCTAAAAACACTTACGGAACTGGTTGCTTTACACTATTTAACACGGGGAATGAAATTGCTAATTCCTCTGAGAATCTAATCACTACTCCGGCTTATAGTCTGAACGAGGGAAACTGTAAATATGCTTTAGAAGGTTCAGTGCCAGTTGCAGGAGCAGCAATTGAGTGGCTGATTAATAATCTAGAAATTATAGATTCAGCCTCTGAAACAGAAGAGATAGCCAATTCAGTTAATGACAATGGTGGAGTATATTTCGTTCCTGCTTTTAGCGGTCTTTTTGCACCCCAATGGGATATGAGTGCTAGAGGTATGATAATAGGACTGACAGGGTCATCAAATAAACAACATATCGTTAGAGCTACATTGGAATCTATTGGATTTCAAACAAATGACATGCTGGAAGCTATGAAAAAAAATACTGAAACAGATCTAGAAAAGTTAAAGGTAGATGGTGGCGTGGCTAAGAATGACTTCCTTTTACAATTCCAATCAAATATTTCAGGGAATAAAATTATGAGATCAGAAGTAAACGAAACTACAGCATTAGGTGCTGCATATGCAGCAGGTCTGGCTACTAATTTTTGGGACGATATGAAAACACTGAAGAAAAATTGGAGATTGGATAAGGAATTTGAGCCTAATATCGAAGAGAAGAAAAGAAAAGATAAAATCAAAGAATGGCGCAGAGCTGTGGAAAGATCACGAGGATGGCAAGAATAGATAACCAATCACTAGAAGAAAATAGAATATGCTAATATCATGGCAAAGCTAATCAAAAGAATTGTGGAAATTCCAAATATCATAGTAATTTTCTTAGAATTATCTTCATAGGCTCCAACAGTTGCATTTCCGGCTGCGCCTGCACCTATGAGTGAAAGTATCATGACAGTAAATGGAACTGAAATCTCTGGTGATACTATATTTAAAAGCCACAACACAGAGATAACTAATACAACAAATAAAATAATAGCGGCTGAAATACCTTTTTTCTTGTTCATATATCTTAATTCATTGAACATAACTAAATAATTTATTCCCGAAATGTGGCAAATCGCTAACTGGAAAGGACGAAAAAATATTTCATCATCGCCGATTATTTTCCAGATTTAAACAAACGAAACCCAGTCAAGATTTATAATTTTCTAGAAATGTAGTCAAATATTTCTAAAGTTGTTAAAATAGTATGATAAACATTCAGAAAAGAAGAGGTAGCTTGAATGGAATGTCCAAAATGTAGTGGCAAGATAAGGTCTAACAAAGTGGGAAATGGAAGATGGCTTTTGTCATGTTCAAAATGTGAAATTTGCTTTGCACCTGATAATGAGAGCCTAACTCTAGAAGAATCTCACCAAAGATTGAATGAACTATATGAAAAGGGCGTCCTAGCAAACAATGGAAAAACCTGGATAAGAAAACATGGGCTCGGAAAAAAACTAAAAGCACTCGATTCTGGAATTGGTGAAAACATTCCGTGGGAAGATCTCCCTTCAGAAGCCAAGTCAATAGTCAGAGGAAAAGATGAAGTAGCTAAATATAAAAAAATGGAAGAAACCTCTCCTGAAACAGGTTCAAAAACTAGAAATATAAGTCTTAATGAAAAACTCAAATCTAGCCTAAAAAAGAACGAAATAACCTCCCTTTTCAAGTTTCAAGAAGAGGCCATAGAAAAAATCCGTGCAGGTAAAGATGTTATAATCTCTGCTCCTACCGCAACGGGGAAAACAGAAGCATTTATCCTCCCTATTCTCCAAGATATCTTAGAAGAGTCAAATCGAAATCAAAAAATTAAAGCTCTTCTCATTTATCCAACCAAAACTCTGAGTAGAGACCAATTGAAAAAATTGAGAAACCTGACAAGTGATATCAAAATTGAAATAGATGTATATGACGGAGATACCGATCACTCAAAACGGAAAAAAATAGAGAAAGACCCTCCTGAGATACTAATAACAAATTTTGATATGATACATTACCATCTCAGTAGAAACACTAACTTTTCAAATCTTGTGAAAACCACTGAATATATTGTAATTGATGAAACGCATCAATACACCGGACTATTCGGATCAAACGTTCGATTCATTATTGAAAGAATGAGAAGAGCTTCTGAAAATGAGCTCCAAATAATCGGAGCCAGCGCAACAATAAGGAATCCGAAAGAGTTCGGAGAGAAACTCTTTGGTACAAAAGTAGATGAGATAACCTGCACAGAAGGAAGGCATGGCCCCATCCACTTCTTCATGTCCTATCCGAAAGAACGTTCTGCCAAAACAATGCTAGTAGATATTTTGAAAAAGATTACGAGAAACGGAAAAAAATCCATACTTTTTGGCAACTCCCACAAAGGAGTTGAAGCAATGAAAATGATAGCTGAAGACAGACATGGAATCGATATTGAAGTCCACAGATCTGGATTATCTCACGAACACAGGAGGGAAGTCGTAAAAAATCTAAGAAAGGATAAATTAAAATCCGTAGTTTCGACACCCACATTAGAGCTAGGAATAGATATAGGTAACTTAGATGCTATCATTTCTATGATTGTAGGAATAACTCAATTCAAGCAGAGGATCGGTAGGGTAGCAAGGAGAGGTCAAGAAGGATTGGCAGTATTAGGCCTTCGAAATGATGACCCTATTAGTTCTTATTATAGTAGCCACCCAGAAGACTATTTTAAGGATATTGATCCTGCTTATTGCGAACCTAAAAATCCGGTGGTAGCTAAACATCAGTTGATTAGTGCTGCGATGGACAAACCGATAACTCACAATGAGTTTTCTCAATTTGATGAAATACTAGAAAATTTGAAAAATGAAGGGTTACTGGAGGAAAAAAACAACTATTTAACAACTACAAAAAAAGGCAGAAAAAAAATACAGAACTATTCAATAAGAGGAATCGGAGAAACAATCCAAATAGTAAATGACGGCAAGAATATTGGCACGAGACAAATGCCTATAGCTTTAAGAGAACTTCACCCAGGAGCAGTTTATCTCCATGGTGGCGAAAAATACAGAAGCACATCTTTCTGGCTAGGGGAAGAATCCGGGAAAGCCGAGGTTGAAAAATTAAATCAAGATTATAAAAAGCGTACAGAGCCCAGTATTAATTCTACTCCAGAGATAGTTGATGTAATAGATAAGAAAAGGGTTCATAATATAGAAATAAAGTATTGTAACCTTAAAATAACCGAGATGGTAGACGGTTACTACACTATAGATATATTCAAAAATGAAGTAACTGAAGAAAATCGATTAGAGGAACCATTAGAATACTCTTTCAACACTTTGGGGTTAGTATTCAAAGCTCCTACCCCACATCTAGATAACGGAAGCAGAGAAACACAAAATGAGAAACTTACCGGAACATTTCATGCAGTTGAACATTCTATAATCGAATCCAGTGACATGATTACTGGAGGTGGAAGTGACGAAATGGGGGGAATAGCAATGGGAAGTTCCGGTATAATTTTTGCATATGACGGGGCTAAAGGGGGTTCAGGAATTTCCCACCTACTCTACAAGAGATTTGAAAAAGGAATAGATAGAGCACATACTATTTTAAAAGAGTGTAATTGTGATAATGTTGCAGGATGTCCAAATTGTACATTTTCTTACAGTTGCGGAAATAATAACGATCC
>CAZKND010000003.1:19873-31186 GCA_964554215.1 Hadarchaeota archaeon (SeqCode)
GAATTCAAATTATTCTAGAATAAAGATTATTTACCATACTTATCTTTTATTTTTGAATCTATTAGACTGGCTATATCCTTCTTAGATATCAAAACATAAGGAGCATCCTCTAAATCAGCTAAATCAGCTGGTTTCTGATCTTCTGTAATCAGAATAAAATCATTTTCCATAGCGTACTTCACTACTTCCTTATCAGGTGCTCCTTCAATCTCTTCATCTCTAACACTGGAAACTTCCCAGCCTAAAAATTCAAAATAATCCTGTAATCCAGTATACATCTCATCTAGCAGTATCTTCAATTTGAACACTCACTGAATAAAATGAGAAATTTACAACATATAAAATTAGCTTAACTATCAACTATTTCTCCAATATTAATATCCAAATATTACTTTTAGAGAGTTAAACAACTAAAGAATGCATAACTATACCCGCAAAAATTGGAATAAGAAGGTTATCACTTGCCTTCAAATCAAAAGATTCCAAAATAACGGCACTAATTGCAGCAAAAAATCCTACTGAGAATGAAATGGACAAGAGAGAAAGTGAAGCAAAACTGACAGTAAACATAGCAAGAGATCCCTCCAATGACTTATCGGGATTATGTCTAAATTTATGTTTTCCAAACTTTTTGCCAACCACGGCTGCAGCCGGATCACCTAAGGATAAAATTAAAGCTGAACCGATTGCATATTTGAGAGGTAAAAATAGTATCACTAGTAACATTCCTGCCGTATAGGAAAAACTAGCTACGTAACCTCTCTTCTCATACTCCTTTACAGGTTTGTTCAAGACTTTTTTAACATATAAAGTCACATTGCCAGTAGCATCGGATTTTCTCACATATTCGGCCATTAAAAGTAGCATGAATGAGAGGCATAGAAAGAGAAAAGCAATATTAGCACTTACAAAAAGTACACCTGACACTATCAAACCATAAACTGCATGGTAAAAAGATCTATATTGCTGCTTAGACATTTTTTCCGAAAAATAATCTCCTAAGAATATCAGAACTAACCCTACCCCAATAGGAGCAATCAAAACCAAGAAATCTATTTCCTCAAACAGAATAGTTAATCCCTCTTCCATCTGAATAATAATCGAAAAAACACCGAACAGCGAAGCTACAAAGACCTTTCCCGTATGTTCTTTAATAAAATCAATTTTTTTCCTTAAGATATGAACAAATAGGACTGATAATATTCCGTAAAGAACAAGCACCGCTCCAAGTTCTAGTATTGCTACTGGGATTTCAATTCCGTACATCAACCCTAAACGTATTCTCTACACTTTAGTAATTTTCCCTAAGAGACCACTTTATTTTAGTAAGAAATCCCATCTCAATCCTAAAAACTTGTAACCCCTTTAGAAACGTAAGTTTAAATCAATCCATAACTCTTTGAAATTCAAACAGCTAAAAAACGCATAACTATACCTGCAACAATAGGAATTAGAAGGTTATCACCTGACTTCAAATCAAAGGACTCTAAAATAACTGCACTCAAAGAAGCAAAAAGAGCCACTATTAAAGAGATATATGAGAAATATAGAGACAGAACGTAAAGTGAAGCAAAGCTAACTATAAACATAGCCAATGACCCCTCCAAAGATTTATCAGGATTATGTCTAAACCCATGTTTTCCATATTTCTTTCCAATAAGAGCCGCTGAAGGATCACCGAAAGAGAGTATTAGTCCAGAACCCAAAACTATTCCTTTTGGCAAAAAAAGTATTACAAACAGCATGCCGCAAATAAATGAAAACCCAGCAACATATCTTTTTTTCTCATGACCCCTAATCGGCTTATTCAAAATTTTCTTTAAGTACGCCGTGACCCTATTCTCATCATTCGACAATCTCAGATACTCAACTATCAAAAATAACATCAAAGAAATCGATAGAAAAATAAATCCTATATCAGGAGATATGATGACTACGCCAATTAACATCATCCCATACAAAGCATGGTAAAAAGATCGATACTGCTGTTCAGACATCTTTTCCGAGAAATAATCTCCCAAAAAGACAAGGGTTAATCCTACAAAAATTGGTATTAAAAGGTATATAAGGCCAGCTTGATTTATTAGCATGCTCATCGCCTTACCAAAGTGAGAATACCAACTTCTAAAATCAAAACCATACAGGCTTGCCGAAAAAACAAAACTCAGTATCAACGCTAAAAGAAAGGAAATACCTAAATCATCAACTTTCTCCCCTAATAGATATAAGAAAGCTACAGTTAGGATTCCAAATAGAATAAAAACGCCTGAAACTTCCAATATCTGTATTGGAATTTCTACTAACATCAACCTAACATCTCACTTATGCCTTAGTAGTTTTTCCCAAGGAGAAACACTATCAACAAACATGGAAATTAATTACTGGTGTACCTAAGGTCTCCAAAAACTAATGAAGCCAAAAAAATTATAGGATCTTGAAGGCTTAGTCGAATAAAAAACTAAACTTCAATTATCTAAGCTCTTTTTAAAGTAACTATAAACTCTGCGCCGCCTAATTCTGAATCTCCAACTTCCACTTCCCCCCCATAATTCTCAGCTATCTCCTTCACCAAAAAGGTCCCAATACCTGAACCCGAGTGTTCACCCTTTACATAACCCTTTTCAAAAATATCGGGCTTGACGTCCTCTGACACTCCTTCTCCATCATCCTCAAAGACAATCTTACAGTCCTCCCCCTTAATAGAAGAAGTTATCTTGACCTTATCCGCTTCTGCATGTTGAATTACATTTTCCATCAGGTTCAAGAATAAATCTTTAAGCAAACCACCACCCTTAACTTGTAAATCTTCCAAATCCTTTTCTACAGTTATTCCTTCTGAAGAAATTTCAGGTTCTTTCTCTTTCAATACCCTCTCGATTACATTCTTAATATTAATCCTACCTACTCTCTCTTCTTCAATCCTTCTTAGAGTCCTGACTTTTTTTATCAAATCAAGCCCAGATTTACACGAATTTGCACCCATATCAAAATAGTCCTGGGCATCTTCAGACAAATCAATTTCTTTCTCCAATAAAACTAATGAATTATTAATTAATTGTAACTTATTCTTTAAATCGTGTCTCAACAAAGAATGAAGAAATTCTTCTCTCTCCTCCCTTTCTTTCCGCTCTGTAATATCCTTTGCATTGCACTGCATCTCAACAACTTCGCCCGATTTCTTTATAGGCCTTCCTTTTACCCTAATCCAATGAAATTTGCCCTTATGATCAATACATCTCAAAGTTTTCTCAACTTCCTCACCATCACTGACACTCTCTATTAATTCCTTGTATTCCTTCTCATCTTCTTCAGGAGATAATTTCAAGAGATTTTTTCCTCCCAATTCACCACTGTCAAAACCCAAAACATCCTGCGCTTTTCTATTAACATTTAGAATAGATCCGTTAAGGTCCGTAGAAAGGATAAGTTCATTTGCACCATCAAATAATTCTTTATACTTATCCTTCGTCTTCCTCAAACTATTTTCCAACTTTTTATAGTCCGTGATATCCTTTGAAATGACAGATACATTCAATACTTCTCCGGTCGCAGCGTCCGTTATAGGACTAAAAGTTCGGAGATACCACCTATCAGTATCCTCATTTTTATGCTCTTGCTTGAAGGACTGGCCCGTCTCGAAAACGCTATCTATTTTTTCCTCAAACTTTTCTGTTTCTTTTTCGGAATGATACTCTCCAAACTCACTGCCAATAACCTCTTTCTTTCTACCTTCACCTAATCGAGATAACAACTCTTTATTAACTAAAACATATTTACAGTCCTCATCCACCATGTAAATAGAATCTTCAGAGCCTTGCATTATAGCTCGTAATTGAGACTCTCTCTTCGATAATTTTTGTCTAGCTCTCCAACTATTCGTCACATCTCGAATTATTGCGACTACACCTTCAATCTCACCGCCTTCTCTAATAGGTTTGCTGTAAACCTCAGAACGTCTCATTTCCCCGTTCTGCGTCTCATACTCTATCATGTAAGGATCTACTTTTTCCCCATTCATCCTCTTCTCAAGATTAATCCTCAATTTTTCCAAACTTTCTTCAGTAGGGGCTTCTAAATTCGTAAATTCAGATCCAATCAATTCAGTCCTGTCAAAACCTAAAATACTCTCTGCCGCATCATTAACCGCCTCTATATTACCATTTTCGTCTACCAAAAAAGCCGCATCTGGATCTGCTTCAAATAACCTTCTAAACTTCTCTTGAGCACTCTTTCTTCCCGAAACATCCCTAACAATGGATATGAGCCTCTTCTCCCCCTCCACCTCATAAACATTTAGACTCACTTCCGCCTCAAAACGAGTGCCATCCATTTTTTCATGGACCCAATCAAAAAATTGAGGTCCTTTATCATAAGCTGCATTTATCATCTCCTGAGCTTTAACCTTAGAACTTTTTCCATCAGGCTGATTAGTGGGAGAAAATTTCCATGGTTTTTCCCCAATAAAATCCTCTCTATCACATTCAAAAAGGTCAAGAGTTTTTTGATTACAATCAAGAAATTCCTCCTCATCCATCATTATAATAGAATCGTTTGCAGATTCAAAAATAGTCTTATACCTAGTTTCACTCTTCTTTAATTCCCTCTCCACCCATTTTAACTGACTCACGTCTCTACCTGTGATTATAACCTTTGCCACCTCTCCCTCCTCATCCGCAAGTTTAGATGCCTTAAAACTAATCGGAACCTCTTCTCCATCCTTAGCGGTCACATCCACCACTATAGGAGACCGAGACCCTCCTTCCACCATAGCTTCAAGGGACTCCAAACCCCTTTCCAGATCATGCTCATCTTTAATCCATTTTCTAGCTAAATCTCTCGTTTTCTTTCCTACTACCTGTTCCTCTTCATAACCTAATATTTCTTCAAACGCAGGGTTGACAGTCTCCACAACACCATCATTTCCCTGAATAATAACAATGTCCTCCATGGACTCCAAGACTTGGTCCGCAAGCAGTTCGGCTCTTTTTCTCTCAGTAACGTCCTTAATCACCTCAACTACACCTTCTAAACCATCTCCATCGAATAGAGGGTTACTACTAACTAACCAAATTTTTCCACCACTAGTCACAATTTTAGATTCTTCTGGTTCCTCAGTTTCTAAGGTCATTTCAACTGGACAATTATCGCAAGGGGCATCTATATTCCTCAAAACTTCGTAACATTTTTCATCCTTCAAATCTCCTCCTTCGCTATCACTGAACTCCGCAGCTCTCTCATCAGCCCAAACTACATTATGATCTAAATCCTGATGAACTATCATTTCGGAGGTATTATTCAAAACCAATCTTTTTTCTTCCTCTGACTTTTGGAGAGACATATGATCTCTATAATGTCTAACCTCATCTATGATGGCATCAGCAAGAACACCATATTGAGAGGTCGGGTCTCTCTTTTTTTGCAAGTATCTATCAGCGCCTAGATTCAAAGCTTCCATAGCCACTTCTTCTCTACTTCTTCCAGTGAATATGATAAAGGGAATATCCACACCTTCATTCCTCAACTTCTCCAAGAAATCTAAACCGTCCATATTAGGCATTTGATAATCTGAAACTATTGCGTCAAATTCCTCTTCTGATAACTTCTCCAGTGCATTCTCAGGAGAATCAAAAGTATGAACATTCAACCTGTCGTCTTGCTTTTCCAAAAACATCTGAGCTTGTTCAAGCAAAGATTTCTTATCATCTAAGAACAAGATTTTAATTTCTTCCATCAATAGCCCCAATTACTTATAAACAGATATAGTTTTTTAATTCGACCCATTTATCTTAACTCAAGAAGCTAAGCATAAACTAATTCACAATACTAAGAACAATAATAAACCTTAATGGTTCTAATCTACGAGCTTTAATCTTTGGAAAATAGAGAATCTAAATCTAAGTCTTCTAGTTTTTCCTCTGTAGGCATCCCAGTTTCTTCATCCCAATCTCTATACTCATAGTATTCAGATAGCATATAGTCTAAATCTGGAACATTATCTTGAGTTCCGCCACCTACTGGCCTCAAATTGATATCCTGCAGTTCATCATCATCTGCTGTAATTCCCCTCTCTTTGTTTATCATTCTTTTAAGATTCCGAGATCTCTCACCAATTTTTAGCAAACGCTCTTTAGAATAACTCATTCCCGTGCCATAATTGACCATATCTCTAATAGCATCCATACCAGGTTCCGCAAATTCACAAATCACTAAAGTATTATATAATTCTCTATAATCTTGCCACCTAGCCGCCACTTCACCGGCACCCTCTTTTTCAAAACGACCAACAGCCTCCACGCCAATCTCTTCGTTTCCACCCTTGAACTGAGCCATAAACGAATCTCCCCTATTGTGACAAGCACCTCTAGGCGAGGTAGCATAAGTAACAGCCATCGAATGGAAAGCTCGAGGATCATGCATCGGAATTTCCAAACCTTTAACGTGAGCAGCTTCATCTTCAGCGTCAAACTCTTTACCCATCTCTCTAACACCTTTAGCTAATATTTCACCAAATCCTTCTTTTTTAACAATCATATCAATCAATTTTTCAACCTTATCGGGGTTTCCCCACTCAAGTGAAAATCCAACATCATCCTCATCAATAACTCCTTTTTCAAACAAATGTATCGCAAAACCAATAGATACTCCAGAGGAAACAGTGTCTAGCCCATACTCATTACATTTTGAATTTAGATATGCTATAGCTTCAATATCATCAATCAATAATAAAGAGCCATAACTTCCAATTGTCTCATATTCCGGTCCATCATCATGTTCTACTTCATATTTTTCGTTATCAATTTCAATAACTCTGCCACAACCAATATCACAAGCTGGGCAGTTATAGTTATCCTTAAGAATCCTATCTCTCATAGCAAAACCATCTATTTCCGAAGCACCATCAAACTCCGACTCAGTGAAATATTTTACAGGCAAATCTCCATGAGCCTCTCCCACCCCAACCCAACCGGCTGTTCCGAAATACTCCATGCCCTTCTCACTAACATCACTTACCATTTCACCAGGCACCTTATCCATCATGCTATCGGGAAGACCAGGTAAAAGAGATACAAGATTTTTAGAAGTATTCTGAATGATACCTGAAGATAATAAAGGATCTAATCCATCCGGGTTCGTTTCTTCTGCTACCTTCTTTACTACCTTTCTAAATTCTTCTTCATCATCCAATTCAACAGCTTGAGTTCCAATAACACCAATTGCTTTCAAATTCTTAGAACCCATGACTGCCCCCAAACCTACACGACCTGTAACTCTACCCTCATCATTCATTATACAAGCATAATCAACTAAATTTTCACCAGCTTGTCCGATAGAACTAACGCTAGCCGCTGGTCCCATCTCTTCTTCAATCTCCTCTTGAGTCTCATAAGTGTCAAGTCCTTCCAAATCAGAGCCATCCTTTATCTCCACCTCGTCATTCTCTATAGTAATGTAAACCATATCCTCAGATTTTCCTTCAATGATAATGCCATCATATCCGGTCATCTTTAACTTCATCCCGAAAGCTCCACCACTAGAACCCTCTCCCCATATACCGGTTAAAGGAGAATAAGAACAGACAAAGTGTCTACTAGAATTGGGAGCCCCAGTAGCCGTTAAGGGACCTGTCATGAATATCATAGGATTTTCTGGAGATAAAGGATCAACATCCGAATCTGCTTCATCTAGAAAATATCTTGCTCCTAATGCTGAGCCACCAAGAAATTTTTTTGCATAATCTAAATTTAATTCCTCTTCTTCAACCTTTTTCTCTGTAAGGTCAATTCTAAGAATTTTACCTTGGTATGCCATTATCTCAATAACTATAATTCGACAACGATTTATAATTGTTTTGATTATCTCCTACTGAAATATAAAGTGGTTTACTAAGTAAACTTCGGAACAAATCTCTAAGAATATTAGCTCTAAAAAACTATCTACATATCGACAGTAAACTAAACATTCAAATTGACGCTAGAAGTACAGCAATAATACCTGTTAGAAATATACCGTCAAAAGTCCCAGCTCCTCCTATGCTTAGAGATTGAGATCCATATTCTGTTAAGCTCTTCAAATTGAGTATATCCCCACCAAGAAGCACTCCTAAAACTCCAGTAACGTAGGCTATCGCAGTATTGTTCCCCGGCATAACTACAGCAATCAACGCTGCCATCAAAGGAGGAATAAATAGAGGAAGTGATATGCCAACTCCGGGTACAGGTCTAGCCATTTTATAACTAAGAATCGTAATCATTCCAATTCCAACTAGATATTGCCACCAAAGTGACAAATTACTCAAAATTAGAAAAATGCTTATTCCAATAGGTATCAATGCACCCCCCAGATTTATAGCTATTGTAGTCTCATTTGATCCAGATTCCAGATCTCCTTGAGGATTCATTAAATCGTAAATGGACCGAATATTACGACGTTTGAAATCACCAGTAGTTTCGACTGTTTGGATAGGGATATTTATAGTGCTTCCGAACAATGTCGCCAGAAAAAGAAGAATAGTTGGACCCACACCAAAACCCAGTAGCTTAAAAGCGCCGGTAAGTATCAAAGGCAAAATCAACAACAACCCAATTAAAAAGATAAAGAATATTAGAGCCGTTGGAATCGAAATAAGAGTACTTTTCTTCATATTACTCTCCCATAATGATTTACAGAATAATAATACTGCTAGTAAATAAAATGAACTAACCCTCAAATCTTTTCCTTGTTTAATAAAACATCAGGGACCATATACTCATCGGAGGTTTCATCATAATCCCTTGGTGGGAGACCCTTCTTCAAATCCTTCGCATAATTCTTTGAAGCCTCGAAAAGAATACCAAGTATCACATCCAGACCCATACCTGCTATAGGATTGCCTATATTAACAGCCTTCCTCAGTTTCCGAGCAACTTTTGCATCATGTTCCAAACATTTTCCAAAGAGCTGCCAATGCTCAGGGGTCATATCATCAACTGTAAATGTTTTCTCTTTAGAAAGGGAAGAACTATCCATAGAAACGAAATTCAAGGGGACTATCAAAGAACTAGTATCATCCAAATCATCTACAAGTTCCAAAGTCTTTACTACATCATCAGGAGTCTCATCAGGAAGACCATTCATCAAAGTTCCTGCTATCACCCAATTATTATCCTCTAAAATACCGATACTCTGTTCCACGATTTCAGGCCATTTATCCGGGTCAGAAGGTAAAGCTTTACCAGCCATGTACTTACCTATCAGTCTCGGACTACCTGTTTCTATACCGGTCTGAGCTGACAATCTACTCATATCTGTCGAGGAAAATACAATTTCAGAAATATCCTCTATTAAATCTTCATTATGGTAAGCTGTCGCCAAAGCTATATGGCTAGGCGCTACTCCTTCAACTCCATCTATGTCGGAAACTTTTTCGAAAAGTTCTAGAACTTTTTCCTTATTTGGATGTATCTCCTTTGTACCATATCTTAGTACGTCTTCTCCATGCAATCCAATTTCCGTTAATCCTTCTGCCACGTTTGTTTTAACATCCTGCAAAATTTGATCAATAGGCTTATGACGTTGCTTTTGCTTGGTAGTTGAACAAAATTTACACCCCCTACCACATCCCCTCGATATTTCCACAAGACCTCTAATCACAGCACCATGAAGATTAGGAATATCTTCAACCGGAGTTACTTCACCTTCTACAATTCTAGGAACATTCTCTCCATTCAAAATATCCTGGAACATGTCGGGTGCAGTTTTTTCTGCTTCACCTAGGTGGACATAATCAATTCCCAATTTATCCATTACTTCAGTATCGGCAACCTGCCAAGCACTTTTACCCCCAACTACAACTTTATTCTCCTGTAAAGGCTCCATTTCCATCAATTCTAAAAATTTAGCCCTATTGTAAGGTCGACCGGTTCTGAGTATATCAACAAACTCTGATGTAGGGGGATTTAAACCTAAAATATCGTGACCGCTCACTCCTATAATCTCTGTATCTTCTCCAGTAATCTTTTTCAAGTCTTTAGGGTGTGCCACTGCTACTTCCTCTTCATCAAAACCATTTTCGAGCAGGGAAGCTTCTACTAATCTGAGTCCAAAATCAGCTTGTTGTGCTTCATTATTCTCCGTGGGTACTGGTGGAGCAAATACATTGAAATACACCCTTTCAGGAATTACACCCTCAGGCATGCAAGTAGTAAAACCCATGAAAATATTTCCTCTATACTTACTCATCATCGTTTCATCTGCTGTAAGGACTACTTTTGGAGATTTTCCATCCAAATTTCCATTGCCCGAAAGGATAGATTTATAATTTGACATCAATTTGAATTTTTTTTATTTTTTAAAAAGCATATCGATTTGATAGTAGACCATTACAATCATATTTCAGAATGCTTAAGAGTTCAAATCCAATATCAATTATCTGAAACAGAGTTTTACCAAATTATTTTACAACGTGCGTTAAGCTCGCGTGGAAAAATTTAAAATGGGGGAAAAGAATTGAAAAAGAGAGTTGATACCTATGAACAAATATGTATACTCTTTTGAGGAAGGCAGTGCTGACATGAAAGACCTATTGGGCGGAAAAGGGTCTAACCTAGCGGAAATGACCACAATAGGACTTAACGTACCACCTGGTTATACAGTAACTACCGAAGCGTGTCTAGAGTATCTAGACGAAGGTGAAATCACTGAAGAGATTGAAGAACAAATCAAAGAACACATGAAAGAATTAGAAGAAAAAATGGATCAAGAATTCGGAGATCCAGAGAATCCTTTGCTAATTTCTGTCAGGTCAGGTGCAGCCGTTTCAATGCCTGGCATGATGGACACAATTTTGAATCTAGGGCTAAATGAAGAGACACTACAAGGCTTGAAAGAAAAAACAGATAAAAGATTTGCCTACGACAGCTATCGAAGGTTCCTCAACATGTTCGGCGAAGTAGTTCGAGAAATACCACAAAGAAAGTTTGAGGAGATAATAGAAGACGTAAAAGAAGAAAATGGTGTAGAAAACGACGTTGACTTAGACGGCGAAGGAATGAAAGAAGTAGCTGATAGATACAAAGAACTCGTAGGAGATGTTCCCTCAGATCCTTGGGAACAGCTGATGGAAGCAACCAAAGCTGTCTTTGGATCCTGGGACAATGAAAGAGCTGTAAGATGGAGAAATATCCAAGGCTTGCCCCACGACATGGGGACAGCTGTGAATGTTCAAGCCATGGTATTTGGAAACGCAGGAGATAACTCCGGAAGTGGAGTCGCATTCACAAGAGATCCCTCCACAGGGGAAAACGAGACATACGGAGAATTTCTACCAAATGCACA
>CAZKND010000003.1:31286-37255 GCA_964554215.1 Hadarchaeota archaeon (SeqCode)
GAGATCCCTCCACAGGGGAAAACGAGACATACGGAGAATTTCTACCAAATGCACAGGGAGAAGACGTAGTTGCCGGTATAAGAACTCCACTAGACATCTCGGATCTAGAAGACAAATGGCCCGAGATATATGAGGAGTTAGAAGAAGTTTGCGAGACACTCGAAACCAAATACAAAGATATGCAAGACCTTGAGTTCACCGTGGAAGACGGAGAACTCTATATCCTGCAAACAAGAACCGGAAAAAGAACTCCAAATGCCGCCGTAAAAATAGCCCATGATATGCATGAAGAAGGAATCATCAGTAAAGAAGTGGCTTTACTAAGAGTAGAAGGAGATCAAGTAGAAAAAATCCTCCACGACCAAATAGATCCCGACGCTGAGATTGACAAACTTACAGAAGGGATAAATGCCTCACCAGGAGCCGCTGTCGGAAAAGTAGTTTTCGACACAGATGAAGCGGAAAGGAGAGGCAACGATGGAGAAAACATAATCTTGGTCAGGCCAGAAACTACCCCTGAAGATATCCATGGTCTGGATGCTTCTGAGGGTGTTTTGACGAGCCGAGGAGGAATGACAAGTCATGCCGCAGTTGTCGCTAGAGGTATGGGTAAACCATGCGTTGCTGGTGCAGAAGAGATTGACATAGATTTAGAGGAAGAATACTTCGAAGTTGATGGGAGAAGAATAGAAAAAGACGACACGATTACAATTGACGGTAGTAGTGGAGACGTCATGATGGGAGCTGTACCTCTCATCGAGCCAGAGTTTACCGAAGAATTCGAAAAACTACTCGAGTGGGCAGACGATATCAGGAAGATGGGTGTTCGTGGAAATGCAGATACACCCGAAGATACTCAAAAAGCTTTAGAATTTGGAGCTGAGGGTATTGGCTTGTGCAGAACAGAACACATGTTCTTTGAACCTGAAAGGTTAGAAGCCATGCAGGAACTCATCATATCCAACGATGAGGAAGCAAGAGATAAAGCACTGGAAAAGATTCAACCGATGCAGAAGGAAGACTTTAAAGAGCTCTTCCGAACTGTGGAAGACCGACCTTTAATCATAAGGTTGTTAGATCCACCACTTCACGAATTTGCCCCGACCGAAGACGAAAGACAGGAAGAACTAGCTGAGAACCTCGGTATTGATAAAGAGGAAATCAGTGCAAAAGTCGACAGACTAGATGAAGTCAATCCAATGCTAGGTCGTAGAGGTTGCCGTTTGGGAATAACTATTCCTGAAATTTATCAAATGCAAGTAAGGGCTATCCTTAATGCAGCCTCTGAAGTCAAAGAAGAAGGCGTAGACCTCAAACCGAAAATAATGGTTCCTTTGGTAGGGAATGTTAAAGAGCTAGAAACTGTCAACGAAAAAGTTGTAGAGCCAGTCGAAGAAGAGATTTTCGAAGACGGGACAGAAGTTGATTACGAAGTTGGAACAATGATTGAAATACCTAGAGCTGCAGTAACGGCAGAGGAAATCGCTAAGGAAGCTGACTTTTTCTCTCTTGGAACTAACGATCTGACCCAAGTAGGACTTGGATTCAGTCGAGACGACGCTGGTAGCTTTGTTCCAAACTACATCGATGAAGGTATTTACGACAAAAATCCATTCCAAGTTCTTGACCAAGACGGAGTCGGAAAAATGGTGAAAATGACTGCTGAAAAAGGCAAAGAAGTCGAAGAGGATCTTTCAATCGGAATATGCGGTGAGCATGGTGGAGAACCATCATCCGTAAAATTCTGTTATAGAGCCGGTCTTGATTATGTGAGCTGTTCCCCTTACAGGGTTCCAGTCGCAAGAATAGCTGCCGCCCAAGTTGTTATCGAGGATGAAATGGAAGTTGACGAAGGCATCGAGGGTTATTAAATCCCTCAATCTCTTTTTATTTTTTTATTTATCAAAGTCCAATTCCTATTTCTAAAAATACCGAATACCAGAAAAGTATCTTCTACAGTTCGAAACCCTAATTCAAAATCTAATATTTACATTTCTTCAATTTTATTCAAAAGATCTCGCTTTTCTTCCTCAAACCTCTTCTCATTACCGGCATCTCTCTTTAATCCTGCTTTATCTCGTCTAATCACTCTCTTAACTTCTTCTTTAGAGTAATCGTTCTCTTTTATCCATTTTACGAGTTCGGGTAGCTTTGATTCTCCTCTTCCTTTGTCCATGAGGTTTTTTGATAGTTCTATTCCGCCAGTATGTTCTCTTGGCTTCTCGAACCATTCGGAAATCTTATTCCTCAGATTTTTCAAACCTTGTTCTGCTGACATTATTTATCATCTCCTTTTCTTCTTTACAGTACTGATTAAATATATAGTATGTTAATAGTGAAAAACCTAAGCAAAAGTATTTTCTCAAAAAAAAGACTCACAGGAATAACCATTTGATAAACGAAGGAATAAATGGCTGTGTTAAGAATTATTTAATGATGAATGATTCAAACTCTCAGTTGAATGAAAAAGAGAAGGAAGTTATCGAAAGATGTGGTACAGAACCAAAGTTCTCTTCCAACTTACTAGACAAAGATGAAAAGGGTATATACAAATGCAAAAAGTGTGGTCAAGAACTCTTTTCCAGTAAACACAAGTTCAATTCAGGAACAGGTTGGCCAAGCTTTTATGACCTGATAAGTGAAAACTCAGTTGAAATAAAAAAAGATGAAAGCAAAGGCATGGTCAGAAAGGAAGTGATTTGCTCTAAATGCGGGGCCCACTTAGGACACGTGTTCAATGACGGACCTTCTGACAAAACCGGTAAGAGATACTGCATAAACGGTATATCACTCGAATTTGAAGGGGATTAAGATAACTAAAAATGCATATTTAGGAGGAGGTTGTTTCTGGTGTTTGGAAGCAGCGTTCAAAGAATTGAAAGGTGTGGAAAAAGTTTTATCCGGATATGCAGGCGGTTATACAGAGGATCCTTCCTACAGAGAAGTCTGTTCTGACAAGAACGAACATGCTGAAGTTGTGAAAATATCCTACGACAAATCGGAAATATCCTATGAAGACTTATTGAAACTTTTCTTCAAAATCCATAACCCTACCACCGAAAACAGAGAAGGACCTGATAGAGGGAACCAATATAGATCAATAATTCTTTACGAGAACGATAAACAGAAGCAAAAGGCCGAAGAGTTCATCGAAGAGGAATCTCAATACTATTCCGAAGATATCGTCACAGAAGTCAAGCCCTTAGAAAAGTTTTGGCCGGCAGAGGAAAAGCACCAAGATTACTACGAAAAGAATCCTGATGATTCCTATTGCAGAACATATGTAGCTAAAAAGGTTAACAAGGCGGAAAATTTTGAAGACGGATAGCAAGTAGGATTATTCAAAGGTTTATTAGACAAAATTTTAATATTCTACCTCAGTGGCGCCTTTGCAAACATTTCTTCCTCATCCTGAATTTGAAAGAACAGCTAAAGTCCTTGATTATAAGCGATTGGGAAAGCAGCGGAGTGAAGCTTTGACGATAATTAGAGCGATAGAAGAAGGGAACGGTTGGGAGAACCATCCTGTCGTAAAGATGTGGACCGGATACACAGAAGCCTTAAAGGTCTATCATGACGAAATTATCCGAGAGTGGATAGATAGGGGCTATGACAATAACATGGACCTCTACAGGGTGGAAGGGTCGGTTGATTTCCCCGCCTGGTTGGGCGACGAAAGACTTCATCAAAGCCATAAATCAAATCTGCTGAGAAAAGAACCGGAATTTTATAGTCAATATGACTGGGATATTTCTCCGGACCTTGACTATTTCTGGCCTACTGAGGAAGATTATGAGGTTAAAGGGCAAGATTGATTTTCGTTCATTCTTCGACTGATGGATTATAATTTTTAGGTTTCCCACATTTCACGAATTAATGGTAATCCGGTGGGCCGGATCACTAGAAGTGATCAAAACAGGGACGCGAGCCTTTAACTTAAAGTTAATAGTTTCCATGAGAAGAATATTATTGAGGTATATCATGTCTATTGAAGAGAATGTCGAAAAACTAAAGATGACGACTTATAAGTGGACTTGTCCCAAATGCGAGGAGGTAGTTGGACCTGAAGTGACTAAGAAGAAGATACTCAAAGTGGCAAAAGACCATATGAGAGAAGAACACGAAGAATAATCCAATTAGTAAATCAGAAATACAGTTAAAGCCCAATTAAATAATCAGAATACTAATAATCAATTCAGCGTAGTTCTAGTGTAGCTTTTACAGTTTCTTCACTTTCTTTTTCTATCTCAAAGCCTAATTTTTTACAAAGATTTATCATAGCTTTATTCTTTTTCAAAATCGTGCCCCAAATAGATTCTAACCCTTTATCTACGGCGAAGCCTATTATTGCATCCGTCAACTTCTCCCCCAGACCTAACCCCTGCCAAGGATCCCCTACAACTATAGCAAACTCCCCTGTATTCATATCCGGATCGACAATTAATCGCCCCACTCCTATCATCTTCTCCTCATCATCTTCTTCTAATATACCTACTATAGCCATTTCTCTTCTATAGTCAATATTTGTATACCTCACCATATCTTCATGAGATACTTCTTTCATTGGACCAAAAAATCGATAACGCCAAGTCTTTTTTGAAAACGTCTCGAAAAGATCAAACTCAAGCGGTTCATCTTCAGGTCTTATTGGCCTTAACGTGACGGGTCTACCGTCTTCCAATCTCCATCTCTCAACATACTTTCGAGGGTATGGCTCTATAACCAAATGCTGCTCCTTATCAGATTTATCAAATAACACATCCTTGCTAATGGTAATCTCCGCATCCAAAACTTCGAACTTTTCATCGGTGTAACTGAGAGGATTTATCTTTAACCTTTCAATTTGAGGAAAATCGATTATTAGCTGGGAGAGTTTCAATAAATATTCTTCTAAATTCCGTAAAACCTGAGAATCCTTTCCATACTCATTCTCTAAGTAATCAAAGGCTTTTGTATCCTCAATAAGCCTCCGAGCAAGCGTTTGATTAAGAGGTGGGAAATCTACCGAAAGGTCATCATAATAATCTAATTTCTCCCCTCCCATACCAAATAAAATTGAAGATTTGAACACTGGATCCTTCTCAGACCCAAGGAAAAGATCCAGTTCACTATCAACATCCTTCTGGACAGTTACTCCGTCCATCTCTATATCAGAATAATTCTCTTCGAATTTTTCAGTTATATCCTTAAACTTCTCTTTAACCTCTTTTTTTGTCCTAGATTTGCGAACAAATCGAGAGTTTCCCCAATCCTTAGCCGTTCCATAAGAGTGAGGCTTCAATATTACAGGAAAACCAACTTTACTAGCATACATAGAAGCTTCATTGGGAGAAGTAGCAACATGAATTTCAGGACTTGAAATGCCGTAAGTTGAGAGTACCTTCTTTGATTCCTCCTCGGTAAGAACTTCTCTTCCATCCTTACTTATCCTCCTCAACATAGCTTTAAGATGATACTTTGGAGGGGTACGATCCACAGGAAGTTCCTCAGGAGTCTCAAGGAGCCTCTCCAGATTTCTCGCATGTTTATTCAAATACATATATGCCTTGACTGATTGCTCAGGAGTGAACTGAACGGAATATCCATTCTGACGAAGTTTCTCCCTACTCTCCTCAACCTTATTACCACCGATCCAACAAGGCAAAATAGGCTTCTTGGTTTTCTTCCTGAGATCTACTATAGCCTCAGCAGCTTTCATAGGGGTCAAAGTCCCCAAAGGAGCATAGATGCATAAAACTCCGTCAACATTATCATCCTCAGCACAAATTTTCACCGAGTTTCGATATGCCTCAGGTGAGGAATCCCCAGTAACGTCCACGGGATTATCTAAACTAGCATAAGAAGGTAATTCACCCTTTAACTCGTCAATTGTCGATTCCGAAAAAGAAGCCATCGCCCCATCAAAATGAACTAGAGAGTCTGCAGCCATCGCTCCCGGCCCACCAGCATTCGTAACAATCGCCAAATTC
>CAZKND010000004.1:0-28733 GCA_964554215.1 Hadarchaeota archaeon (SeqCode)
GCTCCATGTTTGATAGCGTCTCCCGGTTTACCTCCCTGAGCTCCAATTCCAGGGGTTAAAATTAGTAGGTTTTCTCCGGCTTCTGATCTTAAACTTTGGACTTGTTCTGGCCTTGTGGCGGGGCCAATTATTCCGGTAGCTTCCGCTTCTTTCACCATTTCTAATATTTGACTTTTCACTGGTTGGATGAATTTTTTCCCGCCGGGATGGGACATGTTTGAGACTACGAAAACTCCTTTGCCTCCTTCTTCTTCCGCTTTCTGGATGATTGCTTCTAGGCTATCTTCTCCAGTGAATCCGTGTGATATCACTGCATCTGCTCCTGATTCATAGGCTCTTGTAGCGATTTGTTGGCTGATTGGAGGTATATCTGCTATTTTGAAGTCTGCGATTATCGGTATTGAAGTAGAACTGCTTATTTTGTCGATTATTTCTATTCCAGTTTTTAGAACTAGTGAGTACCCTATTTTCACTCCTGCTATATATTCGGAGGTTTCATCAAGGATTGACAAGCATTTTTCTTCTACTTTTCCGTTCTTGGCGTTTTCTTCTGATATATCCAGCGCTAGGATTAGTCTTGATTTATTTTTTCTGGAGACGCTTTCTATTTCTTTTTTGAAGTTCTCTCCGACCATTTTATCTACCTGAGAATTGCTTATACAATTCGCTTTCCTCTGTTATTCTTTCACAGTAGCGACATCTTAATTTTATCGGATTTTTAGAGACCACTTCAAATTCTAGATCTGACGGTTCGGATGTGTTTGTGATGCAGGCGGGGTTTGAACATTCTACAACTCCTTCGATTGTTTCCGGGATTTCAACTTCTTTTTTCTCTACAACTTCGTAGTTTTCGATCACGTTGATTGTAGCGGTAGGGGCCACAAGTCCTATTTGGTTCACTTCTTCTTCTTTCAGCTCTCTGTCTTCGATTTTAACTATGTCTTTTTCTTCATGGTTTTGGCTGGGCACGTTCATTAGGACTGAGACTGTGTCGTCGGTGCCTGGATTTATTCCTAAAATTTCTAAAACTGTTAGTGCACGGCCTGGGGGGATGTGGTCGATTACGGTCCCGGCCTCGATTTTTCTAACTCTTAATTCTTCTTTACTTCCTTCCATATTATCCCATCAATAAAGATAGCAATGCCATTCTTACCACCACTCCTGAAAAAACTTGATCGAAATATTTTGCGTATTTGGTTTGGTCTACTTCGGGATCTATTTCGTCTACTCTGGGTAGCGGGTGGAATATTCTCAATTTATCATCTGCTTTTTCGAGTATCTTCTTGTTTATCACGTAGGAATCTTTGACTTTGTTGTATTCGGAAGGATCTGAGAATCTCTCCTTTTGAATTCTCGTAACGTACAAGACGTCCAGTTCCGGAAGAACTTCTTCTATGCTGGAAGTCTCTCTTATCTCTGTGTCTTTCTTTTTGAGGTCGGAAATTATCTCCCTCGGCATTTTAAGACTCGGTGGAGAGATCAGGGACAGTTTGTTTTGGAATCTGGATGCTGCGTATGCTAAAGAATGTACGGTTCTTCCATATTTCAAATCCCCTACTAGACCTATGTTCAGATTTTCCAATGTGTCGAGGTTTTTTCTGATGCTGAAGAGATCTAACAAAGTTTGGGTAGGGTGATGACCAGCTCCATCTCCGGCATTGATGAGGGGGACGGTCGCTGCTTCTGAGGCTAATTTTGCAGATCCCATCTGAGGGTGTCTGATAACTATGGCGTCACAATAATTCTCGACTGTTTTTATCGTGTCTGTGAGTGTCTCACCTTTTGCGACGGAACTTACCTCCGGCCTTGAAAAACCAATGGTACTTCCACCTAATCTTTTTATTGCGGATTTAAAGCTTAGTTTTGTTCTGGTGCTTGGTTCGAAGAAAAGAGTACCTAATATTTTTCCTTTCAGGATGTCTGAACTTTCTTTTCCTTTTGCTATATTTTCAAATTTCTCAGCTTCTGAAAATATTTTCTCAATGTCTTCATTTGATAATTTTTTGAATGATATTATGTCTTGAGTGCTTAATTTCAAAATTTCCCTGGTTAGAATTTCATAGTTATTTTAATTAAATATTTCCTCTTCTTTACATAGGGATAGAGTGAGAAAGGTTGACTTTTGTTTGAAGAACGGAAAGGTACCTGTCGGTAATCGTCTGATGGAAGCAGGGATTGCGATCGAAGGTGAAAAGATAGTTTCTATTTCTAAAGAGGCCTCACTTCCGGAAGCGGATGAAACGGTCGATGTAGGAGGGAGTCTGATTTTGCCGGGTGTAGTAGATCCTCATGTTCACTTTCGAGATCCTGGATTTCCGAAAAAGGAAGATTTTTTCACAGGTTCTAAAGCTGCGGTGGCTGGTGGAGTGACGACTGTCTGTGATATGCCTAATACTTCGCCCGAAACAGTTGATGTGGATAAATTTAGAGAGAAGAGAAAGATAGCAGATGATAAATCCTTATTGGATTTCGGTCTGCATGGAATGTTAACTTCTAATTCTGATAGTGGTGAGGAGCTTTTGGAGAATGGAGCTGTTTCTCTAAAACTCTATCCTGAAAAATGTGAAGATTCCAATGTGGCAAATTTTGATGGTGAGAAGGATATTCTAACCGTCCATCCTGAAGACCCGTCGCTGCTAAGCGATGTTGAAGAAGATGGAGATGTTGAAGATTTTCTCGAGTCAAGGCCGAAAAAAGCGGAGAGTTCTGAAATTTATAAAATTTTGAGCATGGTTTCTAATTTCCATCCTCACTTTTGCCATGTGACGAATGAGAAATCGGTGGAGATAATCGGAGACGCTAAGCAGGATAGAAACGTTACCTGTGAAGTTACACCACATCATCTACTCTTGGACGATAATGATTTTCGAAAAAAAGGATCTCATTTGAAAATGTATCCTCCCCTTAGGTCTGAAAGGGATAGGAAAAAGATGGTTCAAGCTCTAAGAACAGGGCTGATAGATATAGTGGCTACGGACCATGCTCCTCACACCGAAGAAGAGAAGGGCAAAGACATACCCGATGCCTCGGCAGGGATAGCAGGCATAGAAACATCCCTACCCTTGATATTCACACTGGTTACGGAAGGAAAAATTTCACTGTTCCGAATGATAGAAGCGATGAGCGAATATCCCGCAAGAATATTTGGGCTGCAAAACGAAAACGGGGTCCAAAAAGGAGTGCTGAAGCCGGGAGCGGACGCAGATATTACAGTCTTAAATCAGAAGGAAGAATGGGAGATAAGAGGGGAAGACCTTCACGGGAAAACAAAGTTCACACCTTTCGAAGGAAAAAAAGTGAAGGGAAAACCCGAACTGACACTAGTAAGAGGGGAAAAAGTCTACGAAAAAGGCAAAATAGTAGGTGAGAAAGGACATGGAAAATTCATACCACGGAGAAAATAGGCCCACGGTAGTCCCAATAGAGAAAGTGAAAAAAGAAACACCCGATATAAAATCCATATATGCAAAAGTACCTGAAATAGCGGATTCAGTCACACCTGGCCAATTCATAATGGTATGGGTTATAGGAGTTGACGAGATCCCAATGGCAGTATCTGGGGTTCAAGAAAACGGCATAATAAGATTCACCGTGGAGAAGGTAGGGGATGCAACTTCGAAACTTCACGAACTGGAAGAAGGGGACCTTATAGGTTTCAGAGGCCCTCATGGAAACGGTTTTGACCTCTCAGGGGAAAAGTTATTGATAGTTGGAGGTGGTTGTGGGATGGCCCCTCTGAATCTAACGGTCGAAAGAGCGGTTGAAAAGGGTAAAGACGTCACGGTAGTTATCTCAGCAGCCACAGAGGAAAACCTTTTGTTCAAATCTAAAATGGAAAGTTTAGATGTTGATTTATATTTAGGAACAGAAGACGGTTCGGTTGGGGTGGAAGGACTTGCTACGGATGTTCTAGAAAAAGCTTTAGAAGATGATGATTACGACTCTTGCCTAGTATGCGGCCCCGAAAAGATGATGATTTTCGTAGCGGAAATGGTTAAAGATAAGGATATGAACCTGCAGCTTAGTTTGAATAGATACATGAAGTGTGGAGTTGGAATCTGCGGGTCCTGTTCTTTAGATCCACAAGGATTGAGAGTTTGCGAGGAAGGCCCTGTTTTTGATTATGAAGAGATTGAGGATAGTGAGTTTGGGGATTACAAAAGAGATGCAGCTGGTAAAAAAACAGATATTTAGGCTTTAGTGGGCTTTTCCGATTAGGTCTGTAATGTTTTCGTCTTCAAGTTTTTGCTCAGCTTCTTCACATACTTTTTCGAATATTTCAAAATCTTTCTCCATTATTCCCGTTCCTATCTCCACAGCTGAAGCTCCGGCAAGGATGTATTCTATCATGTCTCTTCCAGTCATTATCCCTCCAGCACCTACTATAGGGATGTCCACCTCTTCAAATACTTCATAAACTAGCCTAATCCCTACGGGTTTTATTGCAGGACCGGATAGTCCGCCCTTTTCATTTCCTAGAATCGGTTTTTCCGCTTCGACATCTATAGCCATTCCTGGCAGAGTATTGGTTAGGACTATTGCGTTGGCCCCTCCTTCCTCGACGGCTTTTGCTACTTTTATCAGATTAGGTATGTTTGTGTTCCCGGGTAGTTTTGCCCATAAGGGTGTGTCGATATTTTTGCAGTTTTCGACTATTTTCTTTGCGGTTTGAGGGTTCTGTCCTATGAGCGATAGTTTTTCTGCATGGGGGCATGATAAGTTCAGTTCTATAGCGTCGACGTTGGCTTCTTCCATTTTCTCCGCTAGGTTTTTGAATTCTTCTTGATTTTCTCCGAAAATACTTCCGATGACGGGTGATCCTTCTTTTTGCGCTTTTTCTATTTCTTCGATCATTTCTTCTATTCCTGGGTTAGGTAATCCCATTGCGTTGAGTAATCCTGAGGGTGTTTTCACGACGTTTGGTCCGGGATACCCTTTTTTCGGAGTTTTGCCTGTGGTTTTTGTAATGACTCCGCCTGCGCCTGAGTTCCAGACTCTTTTTAGGTTGCTTCCTGATTGTCCCAATATTCCTGCTGCTAGAAGGGTAGGGTTTCTGAGTTCTAGGTCGCCTATTTTTGTTATCAGTTTGTTTTCGGGCATCGTTTAGTATTATTCACCCGTTCTTAATAGAATTCTCGAACTTTCCTGCGGAAATTTTTTTAGTTTGGTTTACTCTCTCTAATTTGTATGACTAGATTTTTGTTTGTGACTGGCGGTGTGCTTTCAGGAATAGGCAAAGGAGCCGTGGCAGCCTCTGTGGCGAAGTCGTTTCAGTTTAGAGGACTTGATGTTGAGATGATGAAGATAGATCCATATTTGAATGTGGATCCTGGAACTCTTAATCCGATTGAACATGGTGAGGTTTTTGTAACCGATGATGCTTGGGATTTTCAACCTTCGGAAGGCTCTTCCTTTCAGATAGCTGAGATTGATCAGGATTTTGGTACTTATGAAAGGTTTTTGGATAGGACCATGCATCCTAGAAATAATGTCACTAGTGGACAGGTTTATCTCTCAGTTTTGATGCAGGAGAGAGCTGGGAGTTATTTGGGTCGTACAGTTCAGATAATACCGCATATCACTGATGAGATTAAAGATAGGATTAAAAATGTAGCTGAAAGGAACGATCCTGATATTTTGATAGCTGAGATTGGTGGAACGGTTGGGGATATTGAGGCCAGTCCATATCTTGAGGCTATTAGACAGTTTAGATTGGAGGAACCTGATGATGCTATGGCTTTGGTCCATGTGACTTTGGTTCCTTATTTGGAGACTATTGGGCAGTTGAAGACCAAACCGACTCAGCATAGTGTTAAGACTCTATTATCGGCAGGATTGCAGCCTGATATGATTGTGGGGCGTAGTGATAGGGAGCTTTCGGACTCCGCTAGAGAGAAGATAAGTCTCTACAGTAATGTTCCGAAGGAAGCTGTTGTTTCGGACCCTCGTATAGATGTGCTTTACGAACTGCCTTTGCTTTTTGAGAAACAAGGTGTGGGCGATTATCTCTGTGATACTTTGAGGATTAGAGCCAGGTCTCCTGATGTTTCTGATTGGAAGGAGACGGTGGATGAGTTTAAGAATGGTGGGGAGAAGGTCCGTGTGGCTATGCCCGGTAAGTATACTCAGATTTTGGACAGTTATTTGAGCATCAATAAGGCTTTGAAGCATTCGGCTGCGAAGCTTGGTGTGGATTTGGATATTGAGTTTGTGGATACGGAACCTTTTGAGGAGAATCCTTCGGAGCTTGATGTTTTGGATCGGTACGATGGAGTTGTTTTGACCCCTGGCTTCGGAACTCGTGGGGCTGAAGGAATGATTAAGGCCACTAGGAAGGTTTTCGACACTGATATTCCTTTCTTGGGCATATGTTTCGGTTCTCAATTGCTTTTCATAGCTTACTGTAGGGAGAATGGGTTGGAGGATGCAAATAGCACTGAGATTGATTCTGAAACTCCTCAACCTGTAGTTGATCTTCTTCCTGAACAGAAGGAAGTTTCTAAGAAAGGAGGGACTATGAGACTTGGGGGGCACGAGATATATCTTGATTCAGATACTCGTATTCGGGAGGCTTACGGTAAGGATCGGGTTGTTGAACGTTTCCGGCATAGATATCACATTATACCCAAATATGTGGAGAAGATGGAGGATAAAGGGTTAATCAAGTCTGGTACTGATGAGGAAGATAGGATAGTTAACTCTATTGAACTAGAAGGGGATCAGTGGGTTACGGGTGTTCAATTCCATCCGGAGTTCACCTCTCGACCTGGAGATCCTAATCCTGTTTATCTGTCTTTCATGGAAGCTGCGCTAGAGAAGAAGAGAAAATCGAGTTAAAGGTTTGATTTTTTAGTTGTTATTCAGTGTATTGATTAGAAATCATTTTTTAAAAGGAAAGTTGACCAATTAAAATGCGTATGTCGGATAAAAATTTTATTTGGTATGAAAAGATTAGCAGTTCCGATAGTAGGATTGTCGGAGAAACCGCTCTTGATTTTAGAGCCATGATTGATGAAAATTTTCCAGTCCCTTTGGGGTTCGTTGTTACTTTTGAGGCATATGAGAATTTTATTAAGGGGACGGGAATATCGGAAGAGATAAAGAATTATTTGAGCGATTTGGATGCTGATGATGAAGAAGAGTTAGAGGAAACGAGCGAAAAGATTAGAGATTTGATTTTAGAAACAGAAATACCTGAAGATATCGAAGAAGGTTTAGTCAGTATTTATAGAGATCTTTGCGACCGAGTAGGGGAAATCGACGCACCTGTCCTCTTTAGAACTTCAGTTTATGTTGAAGATGAGGAAGAGGGTTCTCTTCCGGAACAAGAGGCTACCTGTTTAGGTGTTAATGGTGAGGAGGATCTTTTGAAACATCTCAAACAGTCTTGGGCTTTCAAGTTTTCCGACCAAATTCTTTCCCATTTCAATGAAAGGGGTTATAGCCCGGACCAAGTTTTGATATCTATTTCGGTTCAGAGGATGATAGACGCGGATAAAGGCGGATTGTTCTTTACTTCACATCCATCTACCGGAGAGGATGATAAGATGGTGGTGGAAGCTAATTGGGGCCTAGGAGAAACTGTTGTTTCTGGGACCGTCACTCCTGATACTTATGTTCTCGATAAGGAAAATGGAGCAATTATTGATAATGTCATAGGTTCGAAGGAGGAGATGTTAGTTCATAATTCTATGGAATGTAAAAATGAGAGAAAACAGACAGCGACGGAGAAAAGAGAAGCTCAAGTTGTTAATGAAGAAGAGGCGAATGAGATGGTTGCTCTCGGTAAAAGATTGGAAGAATACTATGACGAGCCTCAAGAAGTAGAATGGGCCAAAGAGGGGGACGAGATATATCTGGTTCATTCGAAGCCTATGGAATTTGTCTCTCAGGAGAGTTCCGAGGAGGAGGTAGAGGAAAGCGTGGAGGAAGAAATAGGAGGGGGTGCTGAAGGGTCTGATTTTTCTAAAATGTCGGAATCTGTCGTGTCTCCTACGGTTACCGGTGTGAAGGTCAATATTAGTTCGCCTGAAGATGCGAAAAGTGTTGCTGAGTCTACTAGAGCCGATGGTGTTGGATTGCTCAAGGCGGAGAAGATGGTTTCGGATGAAGGGAAGCATCCGGTTCGACTTATTGATGAGGGCGGTGAGGGTCAGATTAAGAAGGGTATTAAGGAGGGAGTTAGAAAATCTGTAGAATCTTTTTCCTCTGATCCGGTTTGGTACAGGACTTTGGATCTCAGTTCTGAAGAGCTTTCTGGACTTTCCGGTGGTAAAACCTCCAATATGGGTTCAAACCCGAAGATGGGGCTTCGAGGCGCGCGAAAGTTTGTGAAGACTGAAAATTTCAAGGAACAAGAGGTTTTGAAGACGGAGTTGAGAGCTATAAGGGAGTTGGTGGAGGATGGATTTGATAATTTGGGTGTTATGATTTCTATGGTTCAGTCTCCTCAAGAACTTGAGAGGTTTAAAATAATGGCGAGAGAAGTTGGTTTGGAGCCTCATGAAGATTTTAAGGTGGGGATCATGGTGGAGCTCCCGGCGGCGGCTTTGATCATCGATAAATTTATTGAGGAAGGTGTGGATTTTGTGAGTTTTGATCCGAGTGTTCTTACTCAATTTACTTTGGGTGTAGACAAGGATAACGAGGAGGTAGAAGATCTTTACGATGAAGGACATCCAGCGGTTGAGAGATTGTTGGGGGAAGCAATTGAGAAATGTAGGGAGAACGATGTTGAAGCTGGCGTTTATTGCGGTCCGGAAATCAGTTCGGACCTTGTAGAGAAACTTGTAAGGTATGGTGTAAAGAGTATTTCTGTAGATCCGGATTTTGTACAGAATGTTAGGAGAATAATTGGTAAAATAGAGAAAGAGATTATTCTTGAGAGAGCTAGAGAAGAATTGGACAACTAGATTTTATTCTTTAAATATTTCTAAATTGTAGGATTTATGAGAGTTATGTATAAATTGGATCCACAGTCTGTTGAGGACTTTTTGAAGGAGAATGAAGTTGAGAAAGTAGCTATTCAACTTCCTGAAGGTATAAGAACTGAAGTGGAAGAATTGGAGGACTTTCTTGTAAGTAAAGACGTAGAACCTATCTTTTTGGCGAAGAGTTGTTACGGAGCTTGTGATGTTGCAGATGGAGAGGCGGTGGAATTGGGTTGTGATGCGTTGATTCATTACGGTCATTCCGATATGGGGTTGGATACTGAAATACCTACTCTTTATGTTGAGGCTCGAATGGAGGTGGATCCTTTCGATGCTCTTGAGCAAGCTGTCCCTGAGTTGAAGGGAAATGTTTGGGGATTGGTTTCTACTGTTCAACATGTTCATCTTTTGCCCGAAGTCCAGGATTTTCTGGAAGAGGAAGGGATTGAGTCAAAGATAGGTGAGCCCGGTGCCAGAGCCGAGTATCCTGGTCAGATTTTGGGTTGCGATTGGGGCAGTTCGATGTCGGTGGCCGATGAGGTCGATGGATTCATCTATATTGGTACTGGTAAGTTCCACCCAATGGGAGTGGCTCTTTCCACTGGGGCCTCTGTGATGGCGATTAATCCCGTTGCTAATGATTTTGAGAGGATCGATTTGGATATGGATGAGTTTTTTCAGAAGAGATGGGCGTTGATTTCGAGCGTTCGGGAAGCTGAATCTATTGGGTTGCTGGTAAGCACTAAGGAGGGGCAGAATAGAAGGGAGTTGGTGGAGGAGTTGAAGGTCGAACTGGAAAATGAGGGATATGATGCTCATATTCTTGTTTTTGATGATATAGTACCTGATTCTTTGGAGGATTTTCAGTTAGATGCTTTTGTTAACACTGCTTGTCCCAGGATTTCTTTTTCGGATCAGGAGTCTTTTAGAAAACCTGTTCTTTCTCCATTTGAGGTTCGGGTTTTGTGCGGTTCGGAAGATTGGGAAGAGTATCGACTTGATGAAATGTAGTTTTAGTGGGTTGTGGTAGGATTAAGAAGAAAGAGCTGGAGATTAAGTTGCAAAAATTATCTTCTCATCCGGAACCGAAACCCGATTTGGAGCAGTATATGACTCCGGGAGATGTTGCTTCCAGTCTTTTGCGGTTGGCTTATAATCATTCTTCCATTAAGGGGAGGAGAGTGTATGACTTGGGTTGTGGCACGGGAAGGTTGGCGATTGGGGCTGCGCTTCTTGGCGCTGAGGAAGTTGTTGGGGTGGAGATTGATGAAACGGCTTTGGAGGTGGCTCGGGAAAATGCGGAAGAAGTGGATGTAGAGGTGGATTGGGTTTGTGCTGATGTGGAAGAAGTGGAGTTGGAGTCTGCTGATACCGTTATTCAGAATCCTCCTTTCGGCGTTCAAAATAGGGGGGCTGACATGGTTTTCTTGAAAAAGGCGATTAATTTGGCTAGAGATGTCTATTCTATCCATAAAGCTGTGCCAAAGAACAGGGATTTTATATCTGAACAAGTACAAGAACAAGGTGGAAAAGTCACGCATAGAATAGAGAAAGAATTTCATATCCCGGCTCAGTTCAGTTTCCATAAACGGGATGTGTATAGGTTTAAAGTTGATCTTTACAGAATAGTTAGGAGGTAGATAAAAAATGACAGAAGAAATCAAGTCAGGAGATTTTGTAGTTCCAGGCGATTTTCTAGCTACTGTTGCGGAGTTCATCCCTAATGAGGGTGTTTACGAGAAGGGAGATAATGTTTACTCTTCTCGGACAGGTGTTGTTCTTAAGGACGCAGATTCTAAGAAGATTTCGGTTCATCCGAAAACTGGCGTTCCACCGACTCTCAACGAAGGCGATATAGTTATTGGGACTATCGATCGGATAAGAGGCCAAATAGCGAATGTAGATATTGCTGCTATTAGGGGAAATGAAGAAAGGGAACCTACGGTTCCAGATGATTCGATAATTCATATCTCTAATATTTCTGACGATTATGTAGAAGAAATAGAAGACGAATTGAAGCCTGCTGATATCGTTAGAGCTAAAGTTATAGGTTTAGAGAAGAACTCTGCCAAACTTTCGATAAAAGATGAAAGTTTAGGAGTACTAGTGGCTTTTTGTTCGGAATGTAGATATGAAATGGAGAAAAGTGATTCGAAATTGAAATGTCCCAACTGCGGCAGTGTAGAAAGCCGTAAAGTAGCTAATGATTACCGTCAAGGTATTTTGTAAAAATGTCCGAACGTAAACGCGTCTTGAACTTTCCAATAGAAGACAGTGAGCAGATTATAGAGATAGTCAAGGGTTTAACCGAGATAAAAGTTGATATGGATGTTGATTCAACACCCTCTTCAATAGAGATTACTTTATATGGGTCTGAAGATAGAATTCAAACTGCTGTGAGTAAGGTAAATAAACTTATTGAAAAAAGCAAGACCTCTTAAAAAACATAATACTAATAAACAAAAAACGCACTTTCCCACTGGTGTCAAAAATGGAAGTTGAAATGTTAGAAAATGAAGGAACCAAAATGAAGTTCAGAATTGTAGGAGAAGGTCATTCTTTTTCGAATGCCTTGAGAAAGAGATTGCACCAAGACGAAAATGTAGAGACTGCAGCATATAATGTTGAACATCCTTTACTTTCGGAACCGGAATTTTACGTTGAAACGGAGGAAGGAGAATCGCCTAAAGAAGCCCTCGTCAAGGCTGCTGAGGATTTGAAAGAGGATTATGAGGAAGTAGAGAAAACTTTAGAAAAGGCGTTAGAGCAGTAATGATTGAAAGGTTTTTGAATTATTCTGACTTTGAAGATGCGATTTTGGATGGGGATTTGGCCAAGCTAGGTGATCCTCTAGCTAATTTTATTTATTCTTTAGGTAAGTCCATGGCAAGTGGTCAGCCTGTAGGGGATAAGGTCTCTAATGAGGTTCTTTCCAATGCTTTATCTGCTGCGGGATTGAGATATTTAGCTCCTTCGAGGGTAGATAGGCATAGGCTTGGAGATTTTGTGGAGGCGATTATAGCTTTTGCTTGGTTGGAAGGTGAAATAGAGATTGATGAGGCCGCTAATATTTTGTCCGATTTTTTTGAAAATGTGAATTTTGAAAGTAGAAAAGAGGTAAGGTCAGCGGCTGAGGAAGGTTTTGAAGAATTATTATTGGTTATATCGAGGAGGATTCCTTTTGAGCAATAGTTTTGGGGATGTAAAGTCCGAAATTAGAGTTCTTGGTTTTGATGACGGTTCTTTTGAACCTTCGGATGAAAGCACTTCTTTGGTTGGTGTGATTATGAGAGGCGGGGGAGAAGTTGAAGGGTTTCTTATTGATGAAGTTGAGGTCGATGGAAATGCTGTTACTTCTACTATGGTTCGGATGGTTGAGGATAGTAGGCATGAGGATCAGTTGAGAGTGGTTTTGATGAGTGGGATAACCTTTGGAGGGTTTAATGTTCTTGATATTGATGAGTTTTTTGACGAGGTGGGGATTCCGGTAATCGTGGTTTCGCGAGATGAGCCTGATATGGAGGCTGTTAAGGATGCTTTGAAAAATTTGTCTGATTGGGAGGAGAAATGGGAGAGGTTGAGGAAGGCGGGAGGGGTGGTTCCGGTTGATGAGGTTGGACCGGAGGGTAGAGAGTCGAAAGTTTATGTACAATTTAGGGGGATTGATTTGGAGAAAGTTGAAGAGATTGTTAGGTTGACTTCTACCTGCAGTTCTATTCCGGAACCTTTGAGGATAGCTCATATGGTTGGGTCTGCGATTTCTCAAGGGGAGAGTACGGGGAGTAGTTAAGTTTTTCAATCCTTATTTAGAGAATTAAACTATCCATAGAGGGGAAATTTAGGTCGTTATGATGGAAAATTCTGATAGAGATAATAAAGTAGATACTGAGACTGAGAAGAGACCTATATGGTTGGAGATTGTTTCGATATTTCTTTTAGTTGGATTTGCGTATTTTTTGATTGAAGGAAGTCTAGTTATGGGCTTTAGGACGACTACACCTGTGACTGTGGTTTCATCTACCAGTATGGACACGCCCGGATCGCAGGATTGGCAATTTGATTATCGGGAAAGAGGCTTTGAACCGGATAATTTCCCGTTTCAAGATGGTTTACAGGTGGGGGATCTGGTTTTTGTTCGCGGTGTCAGTTCCGTAGATGAGGTTGAGGTGGGGGATGTGGTCGTGTTTTGGCAGCAAGATGTTGGGGATAGCAAGAGGATAATTCATAGGGTTTATGGAAAAGATGTGGAGCAGGGGCAGCATTATATCACTACGCAAGGTGACAGTAACAAGGTTTCTGGAGAGTATGAGAGGTGGATTGGGGAGGATAGGTTAGTGGGTGAAGCTGTGTTTTCCGTTCCTTATTTAGGATATCCTGCTCTGGGGGTGAGATAGTGAGTAATTACGATAAGCCTGCTCTTACCGTTGATATAATTATCACTTTAGAGGACGGCATTGTCCTTATAAAGAGAAAAAATGAGCCCTATAAGGGGCAATGGGCCCTTCCCGGTGGTTTTGTTGAATATGGTGAGGAGGTAGAGGATGCTGCTTTTAGGGAGGCGAAGGAAGAGACGGGTTTGGAAGTTGAAATAGGTGGCTTGGTAGGTGTTTATTCGGAGCCGGAGAGGGATCCTAGAGGGCATACTGTTTCGGTTTGTTTTTCAGCGGAGAAAATTGGCGGTGAGTTGTCTGCTGATACTGATGCTTCGGACGTAAAAGTTTTCAATGAGGTTCCATGGAATAATCTTGCGTTTGACCATGATAAAATATTGAAAGATTATGATCAGGTAGGTGATTAAAAGATGGAATTTTGTCCCGAATGTGGAAATTTGATGAATCCCGATGAGAGGGATGGTAAGGTCTACCTAGTCTGCTCAAGTTGTGGCCATGAAGAGTTGCAGGATGAGGAAGAGGAGAATGATTCTTACAAGATGGTCGAAGAGAGTGAGGAGAAAGAGG
The DNA here is from genome assembly GCA_964554215.1 of Hadarchaeota archaeon (SeqCode). GTDB lineage: Archaea > Hadarchaeota > Hadarchaeia > Hadarchaeales > JAGGTB01 > CAYLJV01. The sequence continues at coordinate 13,889 of CAZKND010000004.1, forward strand.
AAACTGCTGTTGTCGAAGAAGATATGGAGAACAAGCCTAAGACGAATAAGAAGTGTCCTGAGTGTGGTCATGATAAAGCTTATTGGTGGATGCAGCAAACTAGAAGTGCAGACGAGCCTTCGACGAGATTTTATCGTTGTGTAGAGTGTGGACATACTTGGAGAGAATATTAAGGTGTGATTTATGAGTAGTTTTGGTTCTCAATACAGACCTCCAGCTAAGCCCAGGCGTATTTCTGAAATCAGTAAGGAGGATGAACAGGTTAGGGTGGTCGGTTTTGTAGTTGATGATGGAGAGTCTAGTCTCCTTTTGGACGATGGTTCTGGTCGGTTGAATGTTGTCTTTGATGACCCGAGCTTGATTAGCGATGTGGAGGTAGGGAGTAAGATCAGGGTTTTTGGAACTCCTTTGAGCATTGACGATGGTTTTGAGCTCCATGCTGAGATTGTTCAGGAGTTTGATGATTTGGATTTAGATTTGTACAAGGAAGTTAGGGAAAAAGTTAGAAAGCTTGAAAAGGAACTTTACCAATAAGTTGGATGAAGGATTGTTATGAGATTAGAGATGGATGATTCATCGGTTTGGAAGAGTTGCGTTGGAGCTATTTCTAACCTTATTGAAAGAGCCGAGTTTGAGATAGGTGAGGATGGAATTGAATTGAAAGCGATGGACCCTTCTCATGTTGCGTTAACTGACTTTTGGCTTTCTGCTGATGCTTTTGAGGAATACGATGTTGATGGTACTGTGAAGTTGGGTGTGGATTTGGATGAGATGGATAGTATTATGTCAAGGGCTGACAATTCGGATAAATCTATTTTGGAATTTGGAGATGAGGATAATCGTTTAAAGTTGGAGTTTGTGGGGGCTTCGAAAAAGAGGTTCACCCTTCCTTTACTAGATGTTGAGGATGAAGAACTACCGGACCCCGAGTTGGATTTTTCGGCGAATGCAAAAGTTACTGCTGGCGCGATAAAGGATGGTCTTAAAGATGCTGGTTTGGTGGGGGATAATGTTAGGTTTAATCTGTCGGATGATGCGTTTGTTATGAGCAGTGAAAGTGATACTAGCAGTGCGAAGATGGAGTTGTCGGATGGCGATAAGGGTTTGGAGGAGTTGGAGGCGGATGAGGAGTCTAGTGCTATGTATAATATTGATTATTTGGAGAATATGGTTAAATCGGCTAGTACGAATGATGTTGTTGATGTGAGTCATGGGGAGGATCTTCCTATAGAGTTCGTTTTTGAGATAGCAGAGGGCGAAGGTAGGTTAAGATTTTTGTTGGCACCCCGTGTTGAAGCTGAATAGGGGTGGTTTCATCGACCGAGAATTATTCGGCTGTAATTAACCCTTTCTTGGATGAAGCTAAAGATTTGCTTCAAGATTCTCCACCTTTTGAAGATTTGCCAGATTATGTAGTGGAAAAGGCTGCTTCTAGGGTTTCTTGGGATTCTGGTTCTGATATGAAGGTCAGTTTCAGCGATGATGCGGTTCGAGAGGATGTTTTGTCTTTTTATTTGATGTGTCAAGCCGTGGCTTCTGTTTCCTATCCTTATTCTAGCGAAGCGGAGGTGGTTGTGGATAGCGTTCGAGATACGATTAGGTATCGTCTATATGATCTTTTCAACAGGGGTCGTGAAGATTTGTGTTTGGAGACTATCGGTCGAGATTTCAGGTTTAGAGAATTGGAGGGTAGCATAGAGTCTGGTGAGGTTGAGTTGGGGGATTTTTCGATTCCTCGCCATGATATTTTCAAGTTGAGGGACATGGAGTTGGAGAAGGACGGGTTTGACCCTGACAAACAGAATGTTTCTAACGAGACTCTTCCGCAGTATGTTCCTCAATATGCAATCAGGTGGACCGACTTGACCTCTTTGATAGAACATAGGAAAATGGATCTCACTTCTCAGTATATTGTTGAGGGGTGGGCGTTGTTGGCTCCGAAAAGGTTGTGGGAATTTTTCGCCGATTTTGTTGCGAGTGAGACTGAGGATTATATTTCTGATCTCTATGAGCGTTTTTCCGATGAAGGTTCTCCTTCTGATGTTTTGGAGGAGGTGGGTACTAAGATCTCCGAAAATATTCCTGAGCAGGAGAGTTACGATAGGGTTTCTTCTTCGGGCAGTGAGGATTTGAACCAGGATGCTTTTCCTCCGTGTATTAAGAGCGTTATGTCCGGTGTTCAGGAAGGTAACAGGAATTATGGGATTGTCGCTTTGTTGTCGTCTTTTCTTTCATATGCTCGAATTTCGCCTTCTGGGGAGTCCGTTAAGAGGATAGCTGATTATGTGGAAGATATGTCTGTTGTGGAGGAAGATATAGTGCCTCTTATTTTTGAGGCCGCTAAGAACTGTAATCCTCCTTTGTTTGAGGATCAGCCTCAGGATAAGGCGAACGTTTATTATCATATGGGATTCGGGATGACCACTCAACCTAGGTTGAAGGATAGTGGTAAGTCCAAGTGGTACAGGCCCCCTAATTGTAGGAAGATTAAGACGGAGGCGCCGGGTCTTTGTAATCCTGATGAACTGTGTTCGGAGGTTAAGAATCCGTTGACTTATTATTTTAAGAAAGATGCTGAGCTTTCGAGTTCTGGAGGGGATTAAATTGAGAGAGATGAGAGAGGCTACCAAGGAGGAGAGGGAGCAGTATTATCGGGAAGAGTGGTCTTCTAAGGATTTACCTGACTACCTCATGCATTCTTTGTCTCTGCGTGAGTTCGGGTTTGACCATGATGGTTCTGGGCCCAGCGATAGGTATAACCAGTTCATGACCCCTGACAAGTTGGCCGATTTTTTGAAAGATAATGCTCCTTATGCTGTTTATGGCAGTGTTGCTCTTTATGAACGTCCTTCGAATAGGGGCCAGTGGTTGAAGTCCGAGCTGGCTTTTGATATCGATGCTAAGGATTTGCCTTTCAAGAGGTGTGATTGTACTGGAGGGGATGTTTGTGAACTTTGTCTGGAGGATGCTCTCAGGGTTTGTGCTGAGTTTGGTGATGTTTTGGGATCTGATTTAGGTTTGGATAGTATTTCTTACGTTTATTCGGGTAGAGGTTTTCATATCCGAGTTTTTGATGATTCGATTATGGAGATGGGTCAGGCGGGACGGTCTCAGATTGTTGAGTATGTGACGGGGAGTGTTTTGCCGGAGGATTCTTCTCTGTCTATGGGGTATCCTGGCGTTTTTCGGGAGAGGGTTGCTAGGACTTTTGAGGAGGTCGGTAAGGAAGATTTGGAGGAGGCCGGTATTTTGGGGAAGGGTGGTAATGTCCTTTTGGAGAACAAGGAGAGGGTTTTGGACTGGATTGAGAATGGACAATTGGAGAATATAAAGGACGAGCTTAGTGGGATTGGTCCGAAGTATTACAGGAAATTGTTGGATTATTTGACCCGTTTGAATGCTGAGTATACTGATGGTAAGGTCACTATCGATAAGAAGAGGATTTTGAGGGTGCCTTCTACTCTTCACTCTACTGTGAGCAGGAAGTGTACTCAGATTCAAGATATAGACAGTTTTTCTTTTGAGGATACGGTTCCCAACTTTTTGAAGGGGTGATTTTTTGGAAAATTTTGGAATTTCTAGCATCGAACAGGTTTGGATTGAGGAGAAAAAGAAGAGGGGGCTTACGGACCTGCCTGAGAATTTTTACGACAGATCCTCCAATTTTGTGGCGGAGTTGAGAAGGGAGGTCCGGGAGAGCGAGGACATTCGTAAGGATATCTTGGAGAGGGAGTTCGAACACGCTTTGTCGCTGGTTCAGGAGGTTTATCTGATCAGGGTTTTGAAGATCACGAGCAATCTGTTTGAGATTGAGGAAGATAAATGTCTGGAGGAGGAGAAGGAGGCTTTTGGCCAAGTCGAGGAAAAACTTTCCGACTTACGTGACGATTTGATAGAACCGGTGATTCAGGGAGAGTTCGAGTTGAGGCCTCCGGAAGAGTTTTCCAACATCCTCGTAAGTTTGAACGAGCCGGTGGAGGAACCTATCGTGGCTTCGGACATGAATCATTACGGTCCTTTCGACGAGGGAGATTTTGTAAATATGCCCAAAAGGTCCGCTGAGTTGATGATTGGCAATGGTTTAGCCAGCAAAGTTAACGTGAAAAATGCGGATTTTTAGGGAAAATACTAAAACTCTTAAACCTCTCTCTTCCATCTAAGATAGTAGAGGAATAAAATGAAATTTCCTAACAAAATGAGAACACATTGCCCGAACTGTAATGCTCATACCGAGCACAAGGTCAGCAAAGAGAGTTCAGGTCAGACTAGTGAGAACAAGTGGGGTCAGAGACAGTTTGAAAGAGTGAAGAAGGGCTATGGTGGACAGCCTAGGCCAAAGCAGAAAGGAGGCCCTAAGGTTTCGGACAAGTCCGTCATAGTTTTGAAATGTTCTGAATGTGGTAAGAAACAAGTAAGGACAGGTCCTAGAACGGCAGATCTTCAGGTAGGTGAATAAAATGGTTAAAGTAGAGTCTCAAGGTCCTTGTTTCGTGAAGGTTCGGTGCGTGGATTGTGATAATGAGCAAGTTTTGTTCAGCCATGCTTCTATAGAAGTGGATTGTGAGGTCTGTGGAAAGACCCTCGCTATTCCTACTGGTGGCAAGGCCGATATTAATACGGAAATCGTTGAGATAGTGGGGTGATCAGCCATGGTTCGTCGGAGGTGGGAATGGCCTGAGAAGAACGAGTTAGTTATGTGTACGGTCCAGGAGGTATTTGATCAGGGGGCTTACGTGGAGCTGGATGAGTACGATGGTAAAGAGGGCATGGTTCATGTTTCTGAGATAGCTTCTGGTTGGATTAAGAATATTCGTCGCCACGTTAAAGAGGGTCAGAAGACTGTTTGTAAAGTTTTAGAAGTGGATAAGGATAAGGGCCATATCGATGTTTCTATTCGTAGGGTTAAGGACAGTCAGCGCAGCTGGAAGTCTGAGCAGTGGAAAAGGGAGAGGAAAGCGGAGAATTTGTTAGATCAGGCTGCTAAGAAAATCGATGAGGATCTCGATACGGCTTATGAGAAGATTGGATTCCCCCTTCAGGATGAAGAGGGGCAGATTTATGGCGTTTTTGAAGAGGCGGCTAGGAGAGGTAGGGAGGTTTTGGAGGAAAAGTTAGATGTTGATGATGAATGGCTTGATGCTGTGATGGACCTCGTTGAGACGAGTGTCGAGCCGCCGGTGGTGGATGTGAAGGGTTATGTTGATTTGGAAACTTCCAGCAGTAACGGTGTGGATGTTATCAGTGAGGCTCTGCAGGAGGCTAGGGACGAGTTTGATGGCCCCGATAGTGAGGTGGAGGTCAGCTATATCGGTGCTCCTTCTTACTCCATCAAGGTTACGGCCCCTTCCTATAAGGAGGCCGAGTCCGTTCTTCGGGACGTGGCTGAGATGGCGATCGACCTCGTTGAGGAGGACGGTGGTTCGGGAGAGTTCTATACTGAGATGGAGGAGGAGTAGTTTGGAGATGAAGAAGTGTAAGAAGTGCGGTCGTTATACTTTTCAAGATGATTGTCCTGAATGTGGGGGAGAGGCGGTTTCTCCGCACCCGGCGAAGTTTTCTCCGGAAGATAAATATGGGGAGTACCGTCGTAAATTGAAAAGGAAGGAGATGGGGATTGAAGGATAATGCCTGAAAATGAGTTTGAATTGTTGAAAGATTTGGATTTTGATTCTCCTATTCTGATAGAGGGTTTGCCTGGAATTGGCTATGTCGGCAAGTTGGCTGCTGATCATTTAGTGGAGAAGTTGGATTCTGAGAAGTTTGCCGAGATGAGGTCTTTCTATTTCCCTCACCATGTCAAGATTAGTGAGGAGGGTTTGTTGGATAGGGTCAAGATAAGTTTTCATTACGCCTGTCCCGGGGATAAGGAATTTATCATTCTTACGGGAGATGTTCAGGCTACTTCTTCCGAGGGTCATTACGAAGTGACCAACAGGATTCTCGATATTGTAGAAGATTTTGGTGTGGAGTCGATTTACTGTTTAGGCGGTTATGCTACGGGTAATCATTCTACTTCGGACCCTAAGGTTATCGGAGCTTCAAATGAGGAAGAGATAGTGGAAAATTATCGGGAGAAAGGCATCGATGTTGAGGAAGGTTCGGGACCTGTTTTAGGTGTTTCAGGCCTGTTGTTAGGTTTGGGTAAATCCAGAGGTTTGGAGGGCTCTATTTTGATGGGTGAAACCCATGGAATGTTGGTGGATCATAGGTCTGCTCAGGTTGTTCTCAAGGCGCTTTCCGACATGTTGGGGTTCGATGTCGACATCAGTGAGCTTGAGGAGAGAGCTGAACAGACGGAAGAGATTTTGAGCAAGTTGAGGAAGGAGAAGAAGGTAAGAGAGACTTCTGGCATGGACGAAGGCGAAGAAGACCTATCCTACATAGGTTAAGGTGCTGTTTTGTCTCAGTCTTGTTTTGCGGATTTTCATATACACAGTAAGTATTCCGGAGCCACTTCCGACAAGATGGTTTTTGAAAACATAGCTAGGGAAGCTGAGAAGAAAGGTTTGGACATTGTCGGGGCCGGTGATATTTTACATCCTAAATGGTCTGATTCTCTCGGAAAAGATTTGCAAAAGATAACGGAAGGGATGTACAAACATCCGGATTATGAAACCAAGTTCCTTCCCACTACGGAGGTAGAGGATTCCGAAAAGATCCACCATCTTATAATATTGCCGTCTCTTAGCAAGGTGGAAGAACTTCGAGAAAATTTGAAGCCTTTTTCGGGTAATTTGTATGTAGACGGAAGGCCTACAGTGGATCTTGAAGGTTTCGAAATCGTGGAAAAGGTGTCGGATGTTGGAGGGTTGATAGGCCCTTGCCATGCTTTTACTCCGTGGACCAGTATCTACAAGGAGCATGATTCTCTGTCGGGTTGTTATGGCGACCAACTGGTAGATGTGGACTTTTTGGAGTTAGGGCTAAGCGCTGATACTTTTTTGGCGGATAAGGTCTCCGAGTTGAACGGTTTGACCTTTTTGTCGAATTCCGATGCTCACAGCCCTTGGCCGGATAGGTTGGGTAGAGAGTTCAATGTTTTCGACGTCTCGGATTTTTCCGTTGATGAAGTTTTCGAACGTATCAGAGAGGGGGACTTTTCTAGTAATATCGGTTTGGACCCTGAGATGGGGCGGTACCATCTGACGGCTTGCTCCGAATGTCACGAAAAATATTCTGTGGAAGAGGCCGTTTCTTCTAGTTGGACCTGTGAGAAGTGTGGCGGCCCGATCAAGAAAGGTGTTTTTGACCGCATCTGTGAACTTTCCGACGGTGGAGGTTCTGATTCGCCCGATTCTCGTCCGGAATATCGAGATGTTTTTCCTCTTTCCAAGCTAATACAACTTGCTTTTGATTATTCGAGTTCGAGATCTAAATCCGTTCAAAAAGTTTGGGAAGCATTGGTGGAGGAGTTTGGAGATGAGATAGCTGTACTGAACGAGGCCCCCGTGTCTGAAATTGGGGAGATTAGCGATTCTAAAATCGGAGAGATGATCAGATGCTATAGAGAAGGGGAGATAGAGGTGGTTCCTGGAGGGGGAGGTAAGTATGGAGAATTGGAACGGCCGGAAGTGTTTGATGATGGTCAAAAGTCTATCGAGGATTTTTGAAAATTTTCAAGGCTCGTGAATGATCTACTTTTCTGTTTTCGTGTTTGTCGATGGAAAAAACTGAAATATCTAATCAAATCATTTTAGAATACCAGTGGTGGAGATATTGGTAGAGGACGAATATGATGTAGTTGTGATTGGGGCTGGCCCTTCAGGTGTTATGGCTGCCAAGTCCGCGGCGGAAAGCGGAGCCAGTGTTTTGGTTTTGGACAAGCGTAAGGAGTTGGGCGTCCCTGTTCATTGTGGCGAAGCTATTTCTGGTGAAGTTTTGGATGATCTGGATATAGGGTCTGATTCTGAATTTGTCTCTAACGAGATCGATAGGTCAAAAATGGTTTCTCCTTCTGGGGATTCGAATGTTTTTGAAAGTTCTTCTTCCGATTTGAACTATATCTTAGATAGGGAGAGTTTTGATAAGCACTTGGCCGTTATGGCCGGCCGTGAAGGGGCCGAGATTTGGACTTGGACTTATGTTGATGATTTACTTTTTGAAGATGGGAATGTTTCTGGTGTCTCTTGTAGGGGTAGGAGGGGTGAGGGCGAGGTGGGTGCTGATGTGGTGATAGCTGCTGATGGTATCATGTCTAGGGCTGCCAGGTGGGCGGGTTTCGATACGGGGTCCGATTCCGGAAGTACTTTTTCGGGTGCTCAGTTCGAGATTGCGGGGTTGGAAGGTATCGAGCCGGATTTAGCTGAGTTTTATTTTGGTGAGGAGGTTGCTCCGGGAGGTTATGTTTGGGTTTTCCCGAAGGGTGAGGACCGTGCTAATGTGGGTTTGGGTGTTTTGACATCGAGGGCCGATAAGGATGCTTTGGAGTATTTGGAAGATTTTGTCTCGGACCGTTTGGGGCTCGGTGATGGTCAGATTGTGGAGATCAATTCCGCGGCCGTTCCCGTGTCTGGGCTTTTGGATGAGACTTTTTCCGATAGTTTTCTCATTGTCGGGGATGCTGCACACCAAGGAAATGCGTTGACCGGCGGTGGTACAGGGTGGGCTATGCGTGCCGGTGATATAGCTGGGGATGTTGCGGCTGAAGCAGTTTCTGAGGGTGATACTTCTAAGGAATTCCTTTCGAAATACCAGGAGCTCTGGAAAAAAGAGATCGGGGAGCAGTTGGAAGGATATCATAGAGGTAAGGACGTACTTTTCGATTTAGAGGATGAAGACCTGGACCGTATCCTCGACGATTTGAATGATTTAGATACTGGAAAGATAGGTTTGACCAAGCTATTACCTTACTTTTCTGACTTGAAATAGAGGATTTTGGAGAATTTCTACGGTTTGAGTCTTTTTCTGTCCCGTGGGAACAGTACGCATTCTCTAATGTTTTCCGCGCCTGTGATGACCATCAACAATCTTTCGACTCCTAGGCCGAAACCTGCGTGAGGCGGCATCCCCCATTCGAAGTTTTGCAGATGGTATTCGTACTGGTTCGGGTTCAATCCTTGTTTTCTCATCCTTTCTTCGAGCAGGTCTTTGTCGTGCACACGTGTACCACCGGAGGCCAACTCTATCTCATTGGCCATCAGGTCGAATGCGTGGCAGAGTTCCGGGTCTTCCTCGTTCGGTTTTATGTAGAACGGTTTCCCTTCGGTCGGCCAGTCGATCAGGAAGTAAGGGTCTTCCATTATCTCTCCCAGTTTTCTCTGCTCCGGGATTGAGAAGTCTTCACCCCATTCTATGCTTTCTCCGTGATCTTGAAGCATCTCTATTGCGTCCCCATAGCTGAGCCTTTCGAGCGGTAGGTCTGGGACCTTGATCTCTTTCTCCAATTCTTCGAGTTCTTTTGAATTGTTTTCTTTGACGTTTTCGTAGATTTTCGCCACGGTCTCTTCGAGAATCTCCATGACGTCTTCTTTTGTGGCGAAGGCCATCTCGATGTCGGCTGATTGCACTTCGTTCAGATGGTAGCTCGTGCTGTGTTCTTCCGCTCTGAAGATCGGACCTATTTCGAATATTTTTTCCAGGTTTCCGGTCATTACCTCTTTGTACAGTTGTGGGCTTTGGCTTAGGAATGCTTCTCTGTCGAAGTACTGTACCGGGAAGAGCATTGCTCCTGTTTCGGTGGCGGTTCCGACTATTTTGGGCGTGTTCACTTCTACGAATCCTTTCTTCGTGAATTCGTTCCTTATTGTTTGAAGTGTTTGATGTTTGATTTTGAAGATTGAGGATGGTTTTGGTCTTCTGATGTCTAGGAGTCGGGAGTTCAGTCTAGTGTCCATGTCCGCGTCTACTCGTCCTGTTGGGTCTAAAGGTAGAGGTGTTTTAGCCTTGTTCAACACCCTTATCTCGTCGGGGATTATTTCTACTCCCCTCGGCGCTTGGTCTGATTTTGTTATTTCTCCTTTGACTGCTATGGCTGATTCTTTGTTCAGGTCGGATATCTTTTCAAATATCTCTTCGCTCACTTTGGATTGTGGAGCGGTTATCTGGATTTTTCCGGTTGTGTCTTTGAGCATAAAGAATTGTATTCCGCCGAGGTCTCGTCTGTCTTCGACCCATCCCATTACTATGGTTTCTTCTCCTTCTTGCTCGGGTTCGATTTCTTGAGCGGCGTGTTCTCTTCTCCAGTCTCCTAGTTTTTCTTTTGACATCGTTTTCCACGTTAGGTTTTAGGTTTTTATTATTATCCCGGAAATCGGCATTTTGACCGGAGCAGTAGTTATTAATGTTTATTTTTATTACATTTGATAAGGGAGTCAGTTGAATTCAGGATTGGAAGATGATGTAAACGTCCTTTTGGTGGACGATGATGAGAATTTTAACGAACTAGCGAGGCAGTTTTTCGGTAGAGATAAGAGTAAAATCAATCTCATCGTGTGCGGTTCTCCAGATAAGGTCATGGAGAAGATAGAGAACAATGATATTGATGCCGTGATTTCTGATTTTAAGATGCCGGATCAGAACGGGTTTGAACTTTTTGAGGAGGTAAGGGGTAGATGGGAAGATTTACCTTTCATAATCTTGACTGGTCAGGGTGAGGAGGATGTTGCTATGGAGGCTTTGAACAAGGGTGTTGACCAGTACCACATTAAAAAGGAAAATCCGATCGATCAGTTCAGAAGCCTTTCGAAGTCTATTCTGGAGGAAGTGGTCAGGGTTAAGGGAAAAAGAGAATTGGAAAGTTTCAACGAAAGGATAGAGGAATTGAGAAAGGAGTTAGATGATTAATTTCTATCATCTGTTTTCGGAAAAGGTAATAGTGATGGAAAGAAAGTTTAATTGTTGATAATTTTTATCGGATTGTTGGTGAGATAGATGGACATAGAAGATGAAGGAAAAAAGGTCAAAGCTTTGATGGTGGACGATAATGAGGACCTTTTAGAGTTGGTGGAGATTTTCTTCGAAAGGGATAGGCCTAACATTGATTTGGATTTGACCAGTTCTGGTGAAGAGGCTTTGGAGATGGTGAAAGAAGGGTCTTATGATGTCATTGTTTCTGATTATGATATGCCCGTTGTTAGTGGGTTGGATTTTTTGGAAGAGATAAGGTCTGAGGGAATAGACACCCCTTTCATAATTTTGACGGGGAAGGGTCAGGAAGAGGTGGCGATGGAAGCGTTGAATAAAGGGGCTGATAAGTATCATAAAAAGTCTCAGAATGTGGCTTCCGGTTTTGATGATTTAGCTGATTCAATGTTGGAGGAAGCGAAGAGGGCTAAGAGTGAGTCTGAGTTGAAGACTTTCCAACATTGGATAAAGGGTTCCGCGGATTCTGAATCGGATGAAGAAGATGACCAACTTTTTTGATCCGTTATTGTAGGTCAACAGTCAACTCTTTTGCTTTATTTTTCCACTAATATGATGGTTGTTGGGCAACGGTCAACACTATTTTTTCTTCTCTAGTTCGGCCATTCTCTTCTCCAATCTTGCCCGGATCATCTCTTTGTTGCCCTGTTGGTGTGCTAGGTTTAGATAGTCTTCGAGGTCCTTGACAAAGTGTTGCACCGCTTCAGGTTCCAATATTCCGCTGTAGACTGCCAATTCGAGGGTAAAAAAGGACTCTATAATCTTCTCATATCCTTTTTTATATCTTTTCCAGGCTCCTGAGCGGTTTATTCCTAGTTTAGAGGCAATATCTTGAAAGCTTGAATCTTCGTCACGGAAGTAAAGTATCATAGATTTTAATTCTCCCTTTTTCAGCCCTGATTTTTTGAGTAGAGCCTTCGCTAGTTTGTTTTCTTCAATCCAATCTTCTATATCGTCTCTTTCATTCTCCATTTATAACTACTCCATATGTTTCCTATTTCGGGAAACAGTTGTTAAGTTTTACTGATTTTTGTGATGATGTTTTGGATTGTTTTTCTCTCGATGATCTGATTTTCCTCCTAAAGTCCCTTTTGTTGTCTTTTGGTCAACGTTTTGTTGATTGTAGGGCAACGGTCATCAACCGTTATGTATATGTAGTCTTTAGGACAACTTTAAATGTAGTCTTCCGGTCATCATGTGATAGCATGGAAGTTGAAATAACTAAGTACATCCCGTCCGACAAGAGACTTGCAATAGCTCAGGAAGTAGTTGAAGAAGAAGGGATAAGACCTTTAGCCCGTCAATTGGACGTAAACCCCAAATCAGTGTACAAATATAAGAAAGGAAACGCCCATCCTGGTGATGAAGTCATGTCTAAAATCCTGTCAATCGCCGAAGAGGATACCGAAATCGATCTTGACGAACATCTTGATGAACTCAGAGAGGACTTTCTTTCAGCACTTGAATCTCGGAAGGGAGAAATGGGTGCGGAAGAAGAAAGCGAAGATACTTCCACTGAGTCCGGAACTGGAAAGGATTCGGAAGAAGTCTCTAAGGAAGATAGTGTTGGTCCTGAGTCAACGGAAGAAAAGGAGAGCCCGGAAAGTGTAGACGAGAAGACAACAGAATCGCTTGATCTGGACGAAATCTGTGATAAAATTGACGTTACCAGTCCGTTCAACCGGACGAAAGTGGAGAAACTGTTAGGTGCGATGAAGGAACTTGAAAATCCAGAAATCGAAGAGTTGATAGAAGAGTCGAACCTCTCCAGGGGTGCTGTAGAGAAATACCTTGAGAGACTTCAGGGCAAAGACCTTATCGACAAGTCGAACGAAGGAACTTACAACATCAAGATAAATATTTCCGAGGGGAACTGATTTGACATCTCTAATAGACAAAAAGTTCACACAGGACGAATTCGATAGGAAGAAAGAAGCTTACTTCGACAAATTTGAATGGGATTTCAACCCGTTCGCTCAGAAAGATCCCTTACCAGACCCTGAACTTTTGGTCCCACACCAGGTCAAAGATGTTCAAGAGTTAATCGATCTAGTCACCGAAGGAGATTTGGTTTCTTTCATAGTCTCGAAGATCGGCATGGGAAAGACCACTTTGTGCAAGTTCTTGGACAACGCATTGCCCGAGCAAGAGGATGAAAATATCGTCTCCGTCTTCCTGCATGGTCCTTCGATCGACAATGGGGAACAGATGCTTCGCATCATCTTGGAGAGGTTGGAATTGAGGTCGAAAGAAGGCGATGTCGCGATGGAGTTTGAACAGCTCAGAAACTGGCATCAAGATTATTCAGATTTTACCCTTAATATAATAATAGACGAATTCCCCGACATCAACGAAAAATCCTTGAACATGGTTCGATCCCTGGCCGACTTGGAAGGGATAGTGATGATTTTGAACGGTCAAGAAAACGAGTTGGAAGATTTCGTCAAGGACAACGCGCCGGCCCTGTATGAGAGGAGGAGGCACACGCTCCGGTTGGAACCTCTCACCCGTGACGAGTTGAGGGAGTTGGTTATGTATCGGATGGCTTGGGCTCGAGGTGGGGATTATGAGAGGAGGATAGTGAAGCCGTTTACCGAGGAGGCTATAGATGAACTTCACGAAAAATCTGACGGGGTTCCGAGAAGGGCTTTGAAGCTCGCCGGCGATTCGGTCTACAATATGGTGGATAGCGATGAGATGAGGATCACACCTGAGTTGGTACATGAGAGGGATAAGAAAACCGACGAGGATGTTGAGCCCGATGAAGATGAGAAAACGGATTCTATCGAAAGTGTTTATGCTGACGAGGAAGAAGAGGAAGTTTCAGAAGAGGAGGAAGCTTCCAGCGGAGAAGAAGTGAAGACTGAAGATGAAGAAGAGGAAAGTCCTGAGGAGGAAGGTGGGGAGGAAGTTCCTGAAGTTGAGGAAAGTTCTGATCAGGAAGATGATGAGACCCCCAGCGAGGAAGATGAGGAAGAAGAGAAAACTGAAGATGAAGAAGAAGAGAGTTCCGGTGAAGAAGACGAGGAAGGATTTTGGTCCTTCTTAGGTTTTTAGCGATTCGGTTTCTACTTTTCTGTCTTGTTTGAAATGGTGGGGTGGGAAATTTTTCAGGAATAAAAAGTTAAGTGTAAGTTGATTGTGGAACGCTTCCTTTTAGTTCATTCTTCTGAAAATTTTTTCTTTCTCCATCTGGCTTTGAAGGAGAGCTCTTCACTTCTGAAGTTTTTAGATGTTTTTTGGAATGTTTTACATGTCTCAATTTCGGTTTGGAGTTTCGAAGTTTTTTGGAAGGTAGGGGGGTTCACCCCGGAAAAACAACTGTTTCGTCAATCGACGATATAGTTTTAAACAGGTGTCGGAAATATAGGCCTATTTTGCCGGAAAAAAACGCTCTTGACTTATAAGGAGCACAACCCTTAAGTAAGTCCTTTTAACTACTTTATTCCGGCCAATAATCAAAAACGAAAGCTACGATTAGGAAAAATGATAAAATTGGCAATCAAATCTGACAATCAAGTTAAGTTAAAAGAGCATAATGGAGGTGAAAATAATATGAATTATATGAATGATAAAAAGATTACAACGGCCGCTACATTTCTAGCTGTTGCAATCTCGGTACTAATGATGGTCGTTCCTGTTCTTGCTGAGCACACACAATCTGCTGAGTGGAAAGAGACAGGAAACGATGAGTATAAAGTAGCTGCTGACGACAACTTTGTAACATCTATTACTGTTACTACTAATGGTGATTCTGTAGACAATATTCAGATAGTCGGTGAGAATATCAGTCCCGTTATGAATGCGCCTAAAGGAGAGAATTTTTTCATTCAAGGTTCAAGCAGTTTTTCTTCTTTGAGGGGTGGAAATAATCTAGTACTTCAAGAGGGTGCAGAACTCAAATTAAATGGCCCTGTTTCTGTTGAGATTCGAGAAAACACTAGAGTTAAAGTTGAGGAGAATACTTCTGTTTGGGGTCCAAATA
>CAZKND010000004.1:28743-35536 GCA_964554215.1 Hadarchaeota archaeon (SeqCode)
GTATTTAACTAAGGAAAATGAGTATGTGGAAACTAAAAGTTTAATAAACACCCAGATAGAGGAAAATGATAATATCTCGAATGTTGAGGAGAAAACCGTAGACTTTAGTGGATCTTCTGTAACTATAAGATTAACTGAGGACGCTGAAGTTGTAACTACAGAAAATGAGAATAAAGTTTCACTTCCATCCGACACGGAATTTGAGATTATTTCGTCAGTTTCCGTAACTGGTGCATTGGGAGATGGAGATAATATAGAATTGTTAAACGACGAGAATGTTAGTCCTGATAACTTATCTGGTTTTACGAGAACTAACCCGTTGGAAGCTTTGGAAGTAATTGAGATGACTAATCCGAGTGATGACTTTGATAATCCTTCTGCAGATCCAGGAGAGACTTTGTATGCAAATGAAGTTATCGCTGAGAATGGTACCGAATTAGTTCTTAATGGATCAGCTGATGTTGAGATGGCTGAAAACACTCCTGTTGTAAGACAATCTGGAGATGAACTTGAGATAGAGAATGCTGAAAGAGCTTCTGCGATACCGGATGGTTGGAAAACAGAACTAAAAATGGACCATCCTGACCTATCTGAAAATTACATCGAATATATTGCTATGACCGAAGACGATGAATTAACATCTGAAATAGAGATACCGGTCGCGGTTAAGATGGATAAGGAAAACAAATACGTCAATGTGAGAACAATAGATACCAAAGAAAATCCTGAAACTGAGGTAAATAGGCTCTTGCTTGTTGCGGATGAACAATCACCACAGGTAGAAGAGTTCAACGCAAGCCCAGAATGGGCTGGCGAAAACGAGGATGTTGAAATCCAGATTGAAATGTCTGAGTCCTTAGGAGTAGCTCCTGACGTTGCAGTCAAGGAAGACAGTGGAGAATACATGTCAGTAGAATTGGAAAGCTCTCAGGACAATACTATTTACGAGGCAGTTTACACAACTGGTGATAACAAGGAAAGAGATGGAGAAGCAACCGTATTGATTGAAAACTACGAAGATACTGTTGGAAACGAAGGAGATCCGGAGACTCGTAACTTTGTTGTTGATAGAGCGGCTCCTCAAACACCTAAATTTTCAGATGTCATTAATGGGTGGCCAATAGACAAGACTAACGCAGATGAGATTCAGACAAACGATCCAACATATCTATTAGAGGCCTATGCAGAAGATAACAACTATTTGGGTCCAGATCAAGACCTAACAAATGGAACTATTGTTTTGACCTACAGTGGAGAAGAAGTTACCATTGATGCTGCTGATGATGGATACTGGAAGAAGTCAATAAGTCTAAGTGATGGAACGCATGAATTCGGTGTCAAGTACATCGACCGAGCAGGTAATGAGAGTGAAGAAAATCTCGAAAATATCACAGTAGACACGACAGCACCTTCCATAACCATCACGAATGATATGGAAGATGGAGCTTATATCGCAGACAACCAACCTGTTATTGAACTATCCATCGAAGATGAACTTCTAGGAATCGACAATAGAGTTGTCGATGATAAACCTGATTATGATGGAGACAATGTGGGTTACGAGGTATTACTTACCACTGCGGACTTCGCAAAAAACGTTTCTCCAGATAACTTTGAAAGTGACGCGGAATTGGAGAATGTTAGTGATGAGGTCATAGGTTACTACAATATCGATGCAGAGGACAATGAGACTGAAAAAGGAATTTCTTTGAAAAATGAATTGCCATTTGATAACAATAACAACGAGGTACCTTTCGAAAGTAAACTGGAAAATGCATTAGAAGACGGTATAGAGCTGGAAGAAGGAACCTACGCTCTCTATGTAATAGCAGGTGACAACTTGCAGACCAACACGAAATCTCTTGAATTCACCGTAGATATAACCGATCCTGATTTCACTAAAGACCATGTTCTCCATACTGAAGACGAAGACGGAATGAGACATGAAGACGGTGGAGTGACGACTGACAAGAAGACATGGACTTGGAGTGGTACTTCAGATGAAGCCAAATCGACGATTGTTATGATGGATGCTGACGGTGAAGAATTAGGCTCTACAACAGCCGGCGAAGACAAAGAGTGGGATATAGAAGTAACTTTCAACGAAGATGGTCGTAGAACCATATTCTTCCAAGAAGTCGATAGAGCAGGAAACACCTCGGAAGAAATAAGGTGGGGTACATTCGCTGTAGACACCACCGCACCTTCGATTGAAATGTCCGAGGATACCAAGGCTCTAGACGGAACGGAGACCAGTGAAAGTAGTATAGATATCCAAGCAACAATCACTGATGAGATAGCAGAACCAAATGAAGATCTCACAGTTAGCGTGAGTGCTCCTAATTACGATTTGCCGCAAGGTGATGTAACTCTAGGAGAAGACGGTGTATTGGACATTGATGTTCCACTAGAAGAAGGACCAAACACCATTAAGATAACTGCAATAGACGGTACCAACAATGTTGCTACGTCTAGCATCAAGGTGACCAGAACGGTCGCTCCTTGGGCAATGTATGCTACGATAGCTGCGATTATAGCTATCATACTAGCTGCGTTGGCCATACTCAGACGTCAATAAAAAATAAACAACCCTTGAAGGGGTATATGCGGAAATCCCCTTCAATTTTCAACTTTTATTATTTGTTTTTGAACATCTTTAGAAAGAAATAACCTTTATTCGAACGTAATTGAGGGGCTATGCTTTCCTTCTTTTGAATAAAACCGTATTCTACTACTCACGTTTTTGAGATTTTCCAGTCCCATTTTTAAGACCAGATTTATCCTCTTCGGGTTTTCTTCCTGGATATGATTCAAGACTTTGAACTGGTACCATTTTCCGTTTCCAGAAATCTTCTCCTCATCGATTTTTTCACCTAAACATTTCTTGATTTCTCCAGGTTGAGAATGTTTTGATTTTTCGTAATTCTCTATAGAGTACAGCTCGATAGACACACCTTTTTCCCTAAGTTTCGAAAAATTAGAACCCCAATACTGATGAACGTTCAGACTAGCACTTTCGACATTCTCAGGTATATTCTCGATCTCAAAAGATAGCAAGGCATATCTATTCCCGTTTTCAACCGTGGCGATTTCTAAATGGTCCTCGTTAGAACTCCTTTCGCCGGTTCTTTGTGGACCGGTATAAGTATCATCTATCGGGTAAGTGATCTTCTTTGACTTGGAGTTGTTCAAACTTGGAAACATGTCGTAATTCTTTTCACTACTGGTGACTGCTTGGAACTGTATATCCATGTTTTCGACATGTTCTTCGATCTTAAGTCGTAGTTTGACGGTTTTCACGCAGGAAGCGTTCAACTTCCAACCATTTTCCGGACCGATGGATGCTCCGGAACCGTCTTCGTTCAAGTTTAAAAGCCGGAGGTCATAGGTGGTGCAATTTTTCCACTTACCGTCCTCCAAGATGGATATAGAAACGTTTTCCTCTGAAATACCGAAAAACTTTCCTCGAATATGGATATTATCCCAAAAATCCGACTTCGAACCGTTAGGATTTTTCAATCGGAGTTCGAATTCGGACCACTCACCCACAGTTATCTCTCCATTTTCATCCCCTATCTCCCCTCCCGGAGCGTAGCCAAGTTCTAAAAGGTCTTTAGGATCTCTTTTCACACTGATTTCGTCCTCTAAAGTGTTGCTTGCCAAGAAATAGTTGTATCCTGAAACAGTTCCGCCCATAATAAGGACTAGAAAAGCTCCGAGAAGAAGTGGTTTGAGGTAATCTTTATCTAAGATCATAGAATCCGGCTTAGATTTGTGCCGAGGTGGTTTTTATTGAAATAAAAAAGGAAATATTTGCAGATTTCTTAACTTTACAGTGAAAAAAGAAAAATCTACCCCGTTTTCAAAAGTCATGGTAGATATCTTCGCCCGATGTGTCGACCGCCACCGTCAAGGGACCGAACTCTTCCACTTCCAAGACCCATAAGGCTTCAGGAAGTCCTAAATCTTTCCAAAAAACATTCTTGACATTTTTGATTGAGTCCGCAGCTAGAGCAGCCGCTCCCCCTGTGAAAGATAGGTAGACACAGTCCATAGAACTGATTTTTGGAACAACTTCTTTCCCTACCCCTCCCTTACCGATGAGAGCTTTCACCCCGGTTTTTTCCACGAAATCTCCCTGCACATCGTCAAGCCTCCCACTGGTCGTAGGACCCGCTGAGACGATTTGCCAACTTTCCCCATTTCTTTCGACCAAAGGTCCGCAATGATAAACGACTCCGTTTTCAAGGTCTTCGGGCAAGTCCTTGTTTTCTTCAAAAAAGTCCAAAATCCGTTCATAAGCCTTGTCTCTGGCTGTTACGATCTTTCCCGAAATCTTGACGGAGTCCCCCATGTCTAACTTTTCGACATCTTTCTCGGTTAGAGGAGGTTTGAGAGAAATCATTTGGGCACCTCTATCTTGAAATCGTTATCAGCTAATCGAGCCTTGGACCTTCGAGCAGCCCAGCACTGCAAGTTGATGCCTAGGGGTAGACTCGCAGTGTGACACCCGGCTTTTTCGATACGTGTTCCTAAAACGGTCGTATCTCCACCCATACCCATGGGGCCTGACCCGATGGCGTTCGCTTTTTCTGTGATTTTTTCCTCTAGTTCTTTCAGTTTGGAGGAACTGTTTTCTTCAGTCAAGGGTTTTAGCAAGGATTTTTTGGCTAAATACGATGCGTAATCGGCGGTTCCACCTATCCCTACCCCTATTATCCCAGGAGGGCAGAACTGTCCGCCGGCTTCTTCGACGAAATCCAGTATTTTTTCCATTATCTTTTCCTCCGAAGCTGTAGGGTTCAACATGAACAGTTTGCTCCAGTTTTCACTCCCTCCGCCTTTGAGCATTATCTCCACTTCCAGGTCCGATTTGCTGGGAATCAAGTGTATTATAGGATTTTTCAAACCCGTATTGGTTTCAAGATTTTTCCTAGTTATAGGGTCCACGATGTTCGACCTCAGTGGGATTGTTTCAGTGGACTCCTCGACTGCTTCCCCGACCGTTTTCCTCAGGTTGAAATCAAGCGATTTTTGAGGTGATTTTTTGATGAAGAAAATAGGTGTCCCGGTGTCTTGACACAGGGGTTTCCCCTTCTTTTCGGCGACTTCCAAGTTTTTCAAAATGTTGCCCAACTGTTCTTCGGCGGTTTCGTTCTCCTCTTTTTCCCGAGCCTCTTCCAACTTTTCCACTACATCTTCAGGTATTCGTGTCGCTGAAAGTTGAAGCATCTCCTTCAAGGTTTCTTTGAACTCTTTTCTCGATATCATATGCTCCAAGTTTTGATAAGTATTAACCGACTATAAACTTTCAAGGGGATTACCATTCGTCTGACCGATCAAGATAAAGGGAATATAATCGCGAAAGATCTGGAAAAGGCGGACTCTTTCTGGACCCGGTTCAGAGGATTGATGTTCAGACGCAACTTTTCGAAAGAAAAAGCCCTACTTTTCACATTTCCCGAAGAGAGAAAATTTCAAATCCACACTTTTTTCGTATTTTTCCCGATAGACCTAGTTTATCTGGATGAAAACTTCGAGATAATAGAGATTGAAAAAGATGTGTCACCTTTCAGAGGGTATACGCCCGAAAAAGAGGCGAGGAACTTGGTCGAGTTCAGGGCCGGAAAGGTCGAAGAGGAAAACATCGAACTCGGAGACAAGTTAGAGGTTATAGAATAGAAAATCCTTAATTTAACAAAAAATAAATAGTAGATGATAAGATGGAAATTCAAGACGACATGATTTCGACTTCTGTAGAACTGGCTCGAAACATAGGTGCCGATTCGATTCTTGTACTGACGGAGACAGGTAGTGCATATAACGAACTGAAGGGAAAATTTGAAGATATAGATGTTATAGCCATGACTCCCAACGAAGAAACTTACGAAGAGCTGTCCGGTGAATCAGGATCGAAGGTAATAGAGTTTTCAGTGAGAGACCCTACCCGAACGGGACAGGTTCGACATGCAGTATGGAGAGGATTGGGCGACGGATTACTCTCTCCAGGTGATTTGATAGTTTGCTTGATAGGGGAAATGGGAGCTCAAGAGGGAATAGATACGATATCGGTGTACAAGATATCGGAAGCAGAATCGACACTTGCCGGAGTCATAGAATCCGACCCGGTGATGAATTCGATTGTCGAAATCGCGACCGAGCTAGGATGGTCAGGTCGAAAAGGTGAACCGTTGGGAGCTACATTCATATTGGGAGACTTGGAGAAGGTGATGAATCAGTCTCATCAGATGGGATTAAACCCGTTCAAAGGTTACGAGGATATCAATATAACGGACAGAAAAAACTGGGAATTGATCAGAAGGTACGCATTTCTCGATGGAGCATTCATCTTAGACGGAAAAGGCAACATCGTAGCTGCAGGAAGATTCCTTGATTCTGACGCAGATATAGACATTCCTAACGGTCTAGGTACGAGACACCTGTCAGCAGCTTCCATGACAGCCGCTACACATGCTAAGGCGATAACTGTTTCCGGAACAGACGGTAAAATCCGCATATTTTCGAACGGAGAAGTTTTGGGGCTGGTGGACCCCCAAAGTAAGATGCTTGAAGAAGTTTGAAAACCCTGAAAGGGAAAATATGGTCTATCTGTATCTCTTGAGACTTTCGGATGATTCTATATATTGTGGAATAACTAAGAATCCGAGAAAGAGGATGAAGCAGCACAGACAGGGTCGAGGAAGCAAATACGTCAATAGCAGACTTCCTTTCGAACTGGTTTATCTAGAGAAACACGAAAATAGGAGTGAAGCGATGCAGAAAGAAGCTGAAG
>CAZKND010000005.1:0-461 GCA_964554215.1 Hadarchaeota archaeon (SeqCode)
CCTATGCATAATACCTTAGATTCCTGCAGTTTTTTGACCGCTCTATGTGCTCTTAATTTTTCTTGTAATTCTTCATAATCGTTAATCACCAAATCAACGTCTGGAAATTCCTTAACTGCATCCATTTCATACCATTGTTGAAACAAAGCATGACCATATGCTCGATTTCTCTCTATTTTATTGAAAAATACTAAAGGAAGACCATAAACGGTCAAAGTATTAAGAAGTTTTCTCGTACCTGCTCCTGAAACTGCAAAAACAACAAGAACATCACATTCCTGATATTTTCTCGAAAGGTCCAAAGCTTCCGAAACACTCCTTACAATATCCCCACCTGAAAAACTAAACTCTTCCTCACTCTCTATCTCTTTCAGTTCTTGACTGATCTTTTCGTATTCTTCCTGAAGCTCCTCTTCATTCTCCATCAACCCCCACTGATCTTTATAGGGAGGATCTTGCGT
>CAZKND010000005.1:471-3850 GCA_964554215.1 Hadarchaeota archaeon (SeqCode)
TTCCTAAAACAATCCAACCTACTTCCATATTACCAAAAAAGTTTCTCTTTACAATTAACAGGACTTTTACCTAAAAAAGTTCACAACCTAAAATTCCTTTTCCTGACTATAATCAATCTAATTCCTTAAACTTAATTACTCTAAAAAACTCCGTTAGAAGAATACTTTCACTCAAGAGTCACCGAAAACAATTACATGCATAAAGAAATAGAATGTATGGGGATGTTAATCAATGAGCTTACCAGAGAATTGGAATAGAATGAATGCCGAAGAGAAAGTCAAATGGATAGAAGATAATATTGAAGAGTGAAATCAAGTATCAACGCTACAGGAAACAAACCGGAAACTCAAATAACTTTAGGAAATTGTCTAAAGATTCAGTTTCAGTTATAATCTCTATCAAAAAGCAAAGGCTTTTAAAAGGAGATTAGTATTAGTTTACCCGCCCTCGTCAGGCGGTGCAAACAGACTGAAAAACATCAATAAACTTGAACCAATCTTCGCTCCAGTTTCAATAAAACGAAGAAAATGATATCACGGAGAAAACAAAGATTTCATAACTTCAATAATTCAAAAAATCAGTTATCATCACCTCCCTCTGACGAGGGCACCTAATTCTAAAAAAATAATGACTCAATCACATTTTAAAACTCTTAAACCCTACTTAAAACTAAAGAAGATGTTGATAAAGGAATCATCATGCAAAATAAAGATTTAAACACCTCTAAATTCTGGGATACCATATATAGAACTGTCTTAATAATGATTATAGCAATAGTTTTCACACGCATACTAAATTATCCTCTTTGGACTACCTATTTCGCCATTGGAGCAGGAGTAGCAGTCATATTACACGCCCTAATATGGATCAAAAAAACACAAAAATAAGACTTTACTCTTATTCCTTTTACTGAATGAAACTCTATATCCTTCTAAAAAATATTCTCTAACTATATCTAAAACTTTCATCTGAAAAATCAGGATTTATTTCAAAGCTATAAACTATAGTTTTTCCCAAAAAAGGAAGTTCAAAAGTTTCATTTTCAAAATCAGAAGCCCCAATGAAATTTTCTAACAGATAACTCCTCATATTCATTAACTCTTCTTCATATTCTTCAAAGTAGTTTTCTTCGATATATACAGTCTCACCTTCGCTATTAATAGAGACCCAAATTGCTTCCTCTTCCATATTGAATAAATACTCATTAGAAAACTCTGAAACAAGAGTATTCTCGACAATTTTAACCCATCATCTTCGAACTCAATTTTAACATTAACAACATTTGCACCACCAGCTTCAGTGCTCCTATCATTTGCTGAAATCACAACATAAAGACCCGAAACAAAAACCAAAAAAATCAATATTGCTCCCAGTAAAAGCTCCCCAGAAATACCAGTATTATCCTCTTCCATATTTTCACTATTAATACTATTCAGAAGCTTACTTGAAAACTGCTGTGAATATTTAAATTATTTAATTTCAAGCCGTTTTCAGGTGAATTTCAAAACTAGAACCACCTAGATCTGAATCCTTTACCTGTATAGAACCGTCGTATATCTCTACCAATTTTTTTACAAGGAACATCCCAAGTCCTGAACCTGGATTTTCATCACCCTTATACCCTTTTTTAAAGATTTTCTCCTTCTTGTCATCTGAAATACCCCTACCATTATCTTCAATCCAACAGATCACCTCGTCTCCTGAAGCCTCAATACTAACCTCAATCTTATCTCCTCCAGAATGTTGAACTGCATTATCCAAAATATTGGAGAAAACCCTGGACAAAAGGGACCCACCCATAACCGAATAAGAGTCCGAAGAGTCCTCTTTATTAAACTCTATATCAATTCCAGAAGAAGAAGCACCACAACTTTGAATGGCATCTTTTAATATGGGGGCTAATTTTATCTCCCTAACCTCTTCATCTTCTGTTTTCTTCAAGGCCTGAACCTTTTCAATCAGCTGAATAGTGTCTCCCGCAACCTTCTTAGATTTTTCAAGATATTTTTCAGCTTCTTCCGGTAAGTCCATACCTTCTAATAGTTCACTATAACCATTGAGAACCTGAATTTTATTACGAACATCATGTCTCAATAAAGAGTGAAGGAATTCACGACTTTCCTCTGCCTTTTTCCTCTCGGTTATATCTTTTGAAACTACGACAACTCCGGAAAATCCACCATCTTCAGATTTGCCAACGGGGCTAAAAGTCCTACTAGACCACCTATTACCCTTTAAAAATTTATATTCTTCCTCTACTGGCTCACCCGTTTCTAGAACGGTTTCAACTTTCTCAATAAATGAATCTAACTCCCTCTCAGGATGAACTTCACTATATTTTTTACCTAAAACCTTTTTTTCATTAACTTCAGATATCTTTTCATCATCATATAATCGAGAAAGATGCTCTTCATTGGCAAAAACATACCTACAATCCCTATCAATCATATAAAGAGAATCATCTGAAGCCTCAATAGCTTCCTTATACTTTTTGAGGTTTTCCTCATATCTCTTCCGATCAGTAATATCTAAAGAGGTTTCAATAGCTCCAACAACGTCACCTTCTTCATCCCTTACAGGGGTACCTCTTATCAACCAATGAGAATCACTTTCCACAGGAGATATTTCACTCTCACTTTCCTCCCCTTCTACGATAGCTCTCTCTACAGGACAACCCTCACAAGGACTCTCTTGACCATACCACAACTCATAACATTTCTCACCGCTAATATCCTCTTTACTCACCCCTAAATCCTCCGAGTAAGCCTTATTTACCCATACTATCTCGTGATTTGGATCATGAAAAGCTATATGTTCACTTCCACTATCCAAAACCAAAGATTTTTCCCGCTCAGATTTTTCTAGCTTTTTTTGAGAATTCCAGCGTTCATATTCCTGAACTATCGCTTCGGCTAGAAGACCATACTGAGACTTTGGGCTTCCCCCTTTCTGCAGATACCTATCCGCTCCAAGATTCAAAGCTCTTATTGCAACCTCTTCCCGTCCTCTACCTGTAAAGATTATGAATGGAATCTCAATGTCTCTCTCCTCTCTCAACTCTTTCAAAAATTCCAGACCGTCCATCCCCGGCATCTGATAATCCGAGATGATAACATCGTAATCATTTTCCTTCAGAATATCCAAGGCTTTCTCAGCTGTAGAAAATTTCTCAACATCCAAATCATCAATCTCCTGCTTAAGAAATATCTCAGTCTGATCTAGAAAACCTTCTTCATCATCAACTAACAAAACTTTCATACCATCAAACCCCAGCTTACATTACATTCCATAGAATTACAACCATTAGAAATCCTTTATCCTACTTCTAAAAGGTTTACAAATAAAATTCTAAATACAGTTCTCCAACAAAGCAAATAA
>CAZKND010000005.1:3860-6354 GCA_964554215.1 Hadarchaeota archaeon (SeqCode)
CTTCTCTAACTCAATCTTGAACTCTACCCCCCCAAAATCCGAATCTTTTAAGCTGATTTCAATATTGTTAAGATCCGCCATTCGCTTAATAGTATAATATTTAGCCCCCCCAGCACCCATTGTATTCCCGGTGTAAACTCTGCCATCAAATAGTCTTTTGATATCATTAGGCAAACTCAAACCATCATCCCTCACTTTCAAAAAAATATTATCTCCATCATCTGCCACACTAATATCAATTCTTTTAGCCTCTCCTCTCTCTATCCTAATCTTTAAAATCTGAAAAATCATATCTTTCAACGAATAATCAACCATATAGTCAATATTCTCTGGAAGGCTTGTATGGATATCTATCTCATCTTCTTCAAAAAGACCTGAAGAATCATACAATGCTTCTTGCAAAACTACTGAAAGATTCTTTCCACCCTTCCATCGCAATTTCTCCACTTTCCTAAGCGATCCAACCATCCTTAAAAGCTCTTCACAACTCTTAGAGATATTAAAGGCTTTATCCAAAAAAGATTCTTCCTCAACTGTTCCCTGGAAGTTATCTTTAATCAGCTGCAAATTACCCATTAATAATTGTTGTTTACTTTTCAAATCCTGTCTGAGCAAAGTATGTAAAAATCTCTCCCTCTTTTCAGCTTCCCTCAAGTCAGTAATATCCTCTTCAACCGCTAATATACTTTCCAGATTGCCATCCGAATTAAAAATAGGTGAATGATTAACCAACCAAACTCTTCCATCAGGAGTAACTACTTCTCCCTGGTAAAATTCTTCATTCTCAATAACTTCTCTAGTAGGGCAGTTATCACATTTCTCAGAAAGGCCATGCGAGACCTCATGACAAAAACTACCTAAAATTTCTTCTCTGCCGTCGACATCCAAATTTTTAACAACCGCCTCATTACACCAAATAATCCGACCATCCAAATCTTGAAGAAAAACCAGCTCATTCATCGTATCTAGGATCAAAGACTTCTCTTTCTCGGATTCGTGTAGTTCTTCTTCTCTTTCCTTCCTTTCAGTAATATCCCTAGCGACTGCTAAAACTACAGAATTACCTTCAAAAGTAGTTAGGGATAAACTAACTTCTACAGGGATTTCCTCACCCTCCTTTGTAATTTGAGAAGATTCAAAAACGTTATTTTCATCCTCTTTCAACTTTCTAATTATCCTAACAACCTCATCATCCGAATGAGAGGTAAATAAATCCTCTAAAGACATAGAATACAGTTCTTTCCTCTTGTACCCAAGTTTTTGAACTGATTCATCGTTGGCGTATAAAATATCTCCATTTTTATCAGCTAAAAAAATAGAACAGTTAATGCTATCAAGAATATTTTTACAATCCCCCCTCATAATAAGCCCATTTTAAAAGGTGTGGCTAATACCTAAACAAGTTTTTCTTTAAAGCAAGCAGATATGGAGATCAAAACCTCAAAAACAACACCCATTTTTTATTAATAAATCTGAAGAGGGAAAATCATAAATGAGTATCCTTATATACTTAAAATCAGATTGGGGGAGTTGAAAATGAAAAAGGGGGATTATAATCATTTTTGAGGGATCAGAAGTAGCAGATGAAAGGACAGTTTCCAGCTATCTTACTTCAGTCAGCGAGGAATTAGAAGAAATAGAAGAAAAAGTAGCTTCTGTAATACTATTTGGGAGTCACGCAAGAGGAGACAATACTGAAATGTCAGACGTAGACCTCTTAATAGTTTTTAAAGATGAAGTTCCTCAAGATTTCATCTCTAAAATAGATAATTCACTAACAGAAATAGAAAAGGACTATAATTATGTAAAATCCCCTGAGGGAATACTAGAAGAACTAATATATTCTCTAAAAAGGAAAACCGGAATGTTTGTGTCCCATTTTGTCTGCAAAGAGAGAGACATAGAAGAAAGAGATTTTTCCGAGATATTCTCCACCGAAAAAATAATGTCGTCACTTATCGCTCCCTCCAATCTAGTTCTGAACAACATGACCAGCGATGGAGTTATCCTTTACGGCAAGAACATTATCGAGAAGTTCAAACAACCAGTAAGTATACTTTCTATGGTAAAGAGCCTTATCATGAACCTCATGACCTCAATAGGAAGCGCCATAATAGCACCATTCTATAAAAAATCTACTGAATTAAGCACAGAAGCCTTAAAATGGACACTTTTAGCAACAAATCAGTATTTGACCGAAACTAGCGAGGGTGCAAACGAAGTTATCCAATTCTTAAAAAATCAAGGAATTTATTCCTCGGAAACCTTAGAAGAATTTAAAGCCCTAAGAGAAAAATTGCAAGAAAACCCAGTTTTTATTTTTAAAGTTCCGCCAATAATAGTAAAACTACACTTCCAAGCAATTAAACGTCGAGGAATCTAAATGTTTCCGACCGCCCATTTTTTCTCTACTCTAATTATCTTACCTTTTTTTTTTTTTTTTTTCAATACCTCGTTAGCCATTTTTATTTTTTTTTTAACCTCACTTTGAAAG
>CAZKND010000005.1:6364-34548 GCA_964554215.1 Hadarchaeota archaeon (SeqCode)
CCGGAAATATCACTTCCTTACCACCCTACTCCCTCCCCCTTATGGTAATTGTAGGAATCGGTCTAGATGGAGACATCTTATTAAAAAAAGAACATAGAAAAGCTCCGACTCATTCGATCTTCTCAATCCTAATATCAATCCCATTTTTAATTCTGGGACTTAAATACTTCTTACTGATACTAATCACAATACTGATACACTTATTTTTGGACTCCATAGATTGGAAATTATATCTTTTCTACCCTTTTTCAAAAAGACCATACGGAATTAACCTGGCCCAAAAAAACTCGAATTTAAATCCCGAACAAAATTCAGTCACTGAATTCATAAATCATTACTTTTCCAATAAAAAGATTATAACAATAGAAATTGTCCTAATCACAATAGTAATTTTACTATTGTATATATCCTCTCTAAACTGGATTTGAGAGTAAGGGTGAAAACTAAAAAAATCTTGTCTTCAAAAATCACTTAGAATTTTAAAAGCATTATGAAGAGAGTATCAGCAACTATATTTTCATAAAATGTCCAAAAAATAGGTAAATTGCCATCTAATATCTTTTGAATACAGGAAAGGACATCAAAGGTCCAATTAGTCTATTTAATAACTAAATTCCCAAAAAGCCAAACAACCATATGACCAGCGTCAACATCTTCAATCCCATTATCACTATACCAGAAATCAATATATTATTCGCTTTTTCCCGATTTTTGTCTTTCAAAACAAGCCAACCGGTCAAACCACCAATCCAATTAAACAAGATTGGAAGTAACCAGTACCACTTAGAGGTCTCTTCATCTGACATATTTTCATCATCCATTTTTCTTTAAGATATTTATATTTTTATTTATTCGAAGAACCTACAGCTAGCTAACATAACTGAAAACTAAATACTAAAAACGAACCGGAACCTCTAGAATCACCAAAGAGCCAATAATAGCATGAAACTAATAGTCCTACTCTCCTTTAGCCGCCAACCCCATACTACCTGCAGTTATCGCTAAAATCCCGATAACTTTCTTAGTAGTTATCTCTTCTTGAGGTATAATTATTCCAAGAAATCCACACACAACGGGAACAAAAACAATAAATCCTCCCACTATAGGGCCAACAATAGACACTCGCCCTATATGCAAGCCGGCTATCCAAGCAACTAAACCCAAAATCCCCACTACAACGGCGAGCCAAAAAACACCGGATGATAATATCGTACCCCAATGTGCACCGGACGTAGGATTAAAACCTTCACCTATTAATTCCATTGTCTTTTTGAGGTAAACTCCAAATAAGCCGTATAGAGCACCTCCTATAGCCGCTAAGGGGACTTCCAAACCAATTGAACCTTCTTGGTCTTCTTCATTACTCATTGTATCACGCCGTTGCCCATCCTAGGAACAATATTCCTATCAATACTAACGCAATTTCAAAGTATTCAAGTTTATCTAAACTCTCATTTAACCAAACAGCACCTAGAAGAACTGTCACAAAATTTCCAAAAGTCATCAAAGGTTGGACTATTGTAGCATCCCCCCTCCCAAGAGCCATCATGTTACCTACACCTCCAAAAAGTGCAAGAACCACAGCCACAAGTATGTAGCGATTAATGAGGGTCTTGATAATCTCTTTTATTTTACCCCACTTTATTTTTCCATCCTCGATGGGATTAATATCCGGAACCATCTTTATTCCCCGACTCTGAAGAGGAGTACTTATACCCAATAAAGTAGCAGCGGCCAAAGCCATGAAAACATACGGTTCAATCATGATCTAACCTTTCAAGTTTCTCTACCCAATTTGTTCCTATTCTTGTTTATATCTTACGAAAACTCCAGCTCTATACCCTAAAAATGCTTAGAAAATGAAGTAGATTTAAAATGAAACCAATAAGTTCGCTCAAAGTTATAAGGTAATGTTTAAAAAACCGATAGGAGAGGGTTCAATGAAGATTAACGAAGTCACAGGTATCCCCCATTTCCATTCCGATCTCCAGTGGTGGAAATCCGAAGAAGGTTATTCTGAAGATGTGGAAAAAATTATTCTGAAATCTCTAGAATTTTTAGAGAGAGACGAAAATTTTAGATTCACTATTGACCAAGTATCGGCCCTAAAACCTTTCGTAGACTCCCATCCAAAAAAAGCGGAGGAAATCTCAAAGTACGTAGATGAGGGAAGAATTGAACTGGTAGGGGGGACCTACACGGCCCCTGATGAAAATATGCCTACCGGCGAGGGACTTATCAGAAATTTTCTCTACGGCAGAAAATACCTTAAGGAAAACTTTGATGTTAGGCCCGAAGTCGCGTGGGAAATAGATGAATTCGGCCATCCTTATCAATTGCCTCAAATTTTGAAAAAATCCGGATTCAAATATCTCGGTTTTGCTCGAGGAGTTCAGGAGGATGATGAGTCTCAAGATTTGGACTTCTTTTGGGAAGCTCCCGACGGTTCAAAGATAATGACCCATTGGCTCGCCGGCAGCTACACTGCTATGCTCGGTTTGCTCCCTCTTTCGAGTCTGGACTCCACTCAGAGAATGGTAGATGAACTGAAAAATAGAATTAGGTATAATGAAGAAAAGGCTAGCGTTGACAAGTTGATGGTTCCTTTCGGAACTGATTTTTCTATTCCGATGGAAGAATGGTTAGATTTTCCAAATGTTTGGAAATCACAGAGGGATGAAGATTTTTCTTTCGGTACCCCTTCTGATTTTTTTGAGAAAATAGAAGAAGAAAATCTCGAAACAGTAAAAGATAAGGAATACAACCCAGTGTTTACGGGATGTTACGAATCTCGAGAGCAAATCAAGAAAAAATGTAGAGAAACACAAACCGGTATCGTCGAAGCAGAGAAATTTTCCTCTATTGCCCAGATCTTAGGCAAGAATTATCCTGAAGAAAAAATAGAATCTGCTTGGAAATATATCTTGAAAAATGATTCCCACGACACAATTTGTGGTACAGAAACTGACAAACTATTCAGAGAGGTTTCAATGAAACGTTACGAGTCTGCCAATGAGCTGATTGAAGAGATTAGAGAGGATTCTATAGAATTCTTGGTTCAAAAAATAGATACCAGCAAAGGGAAAAATCCGCTAGTAGTTTTTAATAGCTTAGACTTTGATAGAAGTGAGATTATTTCTATCGATCGACCTGAAGATAATCAAGACTATATCTTAGAGGATTCTGATGGAAATGAAATACCTACTCAAACTAACGAAGATAAGATATTCTTCAAAGCCCAAGTTCCTTCCCTGGGCTACAAAGTTTACTATCTGAAACCTGGAGAAGAAACAGACCTCACTTCGAAACTAGAAGGTGACAAGAAAGTACTCGAAAACAGGTATTATCGAATGGAGATAAGCGAGGAAATGGGAGTTATAACATCTCTTTTCGATAAAAATAGAGAAAAGGAAATTCTATCTGAAGACGACGAATTTTATGGAAACGAAATAGTTGCCAAAGAAGACGTAGGAAACCTTTGGACCATTCAGGAAATGGGTGTAAAATTCAGAAGCTCAGAACATGAATCGACGGTGAAACTCGTAGAAGACGGCCCTATGGTCAAAACGGTGGAGATGGAGGGCGAGGGGAATGATATATCCTGGACCCAAAAGATTTCTATGTATTCCAACGAGAGAAAGATAGATTTCGAAACTTCTATAGATTTTGATGGAAAAGATAGAAGAGTCCAAGTCGTATTTCCGACTGATTTAGATGGAGATAATTTTTACGAAACACCTTTCTATACTGCAAAGAGGAAAGATGGACATTGGCCTGCGCAGAACTGGGTCGATATATCCAATGAGGATTATGGTTTCGCTGTCTTAAACTCAGGGAACCCAGGATACGAAGTAGAAGATGGATCAATTTCTATGACATTGTTCCGTTCCGTTTCGATACTCCCTGCTCGTCTACCAGGACTTTTAATAGAGAATTTCAAGGATTTTTCAGAGAGGTTAGTTGAAGGACTCAAGCTCTCTCTAAAAGGAATATACATAGGAGAGTGGGCTCTCTATCCTTATCATGGAATTATGATGAGGGAGTTCGCATCAAATGGCGGTCCTGAAAGAGAGGGAGGTTGGACGCTGATAGACCACCTCATTCCATTCCTCAAATTTTGGGAAGAAACCGATTCTTGGGAGAGAGGAAATCATTCCTTTGAATATTCTATTTATCCACATGAAGGTCGATGGGATAAATCAGAAGTAGTTAAGGAGGGCCATAAAGTAAACAATCCATTAATATTTAGAGAGGTTGAACCTAGTGAAGGACCTCTTCCTTCCGAACTAAGCTTCCTTAAGACAAGCGAGGATTCAGTATTTCTATCTGCTTTAAAGAAATCCGAAAACGACGAAGAGCTAGTTGCCAGGTTATACGAATCTAGGGGGAAGGATACAGAGTTCGAACTATCTTTATTCGAAAGCGTGGAAAACGTTCGGTCTATATCGCTAACAGAAGAGGAGAAATACGAATCTCTCGACCAAGAAGGAGAAAATTTAGATATGGAAATAGGAAAAAATGAGATAAAAACGCTCAAATTCAAATCTTCCCAGTAGGAATAAAAATATTTAATCAAAATCCAACATATCTCTCCGAAAAACCTATTCTCTTTCAGTAAACTATTCTTCCACTTCTTTCCATTCAGTTATATCCTGAACAGCCCCAACTGCTTTTACAGGTTCTCCATCCTCATCGTATTTTATATCGGCTTTTTCCCTCACCCATTTGACTTCACCGTCGACAATCACTCTGTGCTCAATATCATATTCTCCCGTATCCAACGCTTCATTCCACTTCTTATCTACAAACTCCTTATCTTCAGGATGAATAAGATCTAGAAACTTTTCATAAGTCAAGGATTCTTCTTTTGATTTACCAAATATCCGATAGGTCTCATCCGACCAAGATAATTCGTTAGTATCCAAATCTAACATCCAATTCCCTACCTTAGCTAAACTTTGAGATTTTTCCAATCGTCTCCTACTCTTCTTAAGCTCTTCCTCGTACTCTTTCCTATCAGTTATATCATTGAAAGCAACGCAAAACCGATCTTTTGTATCCCAAGGGCGAAAGACATTACAACGATAGTACTTGTCCGTGGGTCCATGGTACATTTCAAAAGTTTTAGATTCCCCTTTAACGGCTACGGATCCATAAGCCTCAATCCACGAGTCTTCAGTCCCGGGGAACACTTCTTGGATATCTTTGCCCTTGACCTCTTCTCGGTCCACCCCAGTTATCCTCTCGTAAGCCGGATTGATATCCTCAAACCGGTAACTGACGAAGTTCCCCTCGTCATCAAACACCGACTCAAAGATTGCAAAACCATTTACCTGATTTTCAAACAGTTTCCGGAATTTTTCCTCGCGCTCTCGGAGTTCTTCTTCCTTCTCTTTTAATTCCGTAATTTCCTTCGAAATAACAGAAACTCTATCAATTTCCCCATTTTTCGGATTTTTTTTTTTTTAAAATGTTCTATTGTAATACTCTCCTTTCTCCAAATAATCAACCTCTTGAGTCTGCGATTCACCAGTTTCAAGAACATTTTCTACCTTTTCTTCAAATTCTTGAGAATCTTCCTCCGGATGAAAATCCTGAACTTTCGACCCTATCAATTCCTCCCTGTCTACATCGTGTTGGTCCAATTTAGCTCGGTTCGCAAAAGCAAATCTGTAGTTTTCATCCACAATGTAAATAGAATCCTTAGAACCTTTCACTAGAGAATATAGTTCTTCCTCCACCTTCTCCTTCTCAAACCTTAACCTATGGTGTTTTACCTCTTGCTGAATAGCCTGGGCTAACACTCCATATTGGGTTTTGGGGTTCCTACCCTTTTGCAAATAACGGTCGGCACCCAAATTGAGCGCTTCGATAGCAACCTCTTCCCGACCCTTACCGGTGAAAACTATAAAAGGAATATCACTATTTCTTTCTTCTCTCAATTCTTTCAAAAAATCGAGACCGTCCATCTCTGGCATCTGATAGTCCGAAATGACAATGTCATAATCCTCATCATCCAGTTTTTGGAGGCCCTCTTTCGCACTGGTAGCGGATTCTACTTCTAAAGTATCGTTTTCTTTTTCAAGAAAAATCTTAGCTTGGTTCAGAATATCGATGTCGTCATCGACATGTAAAACCTTCATGTTATTATCTAACCTAAATTAGGAGTAAAAAACCTTATCATTCTTTACTTTAATATATTCAAATCATTTGAATCAAAAATATTCTCTATACAAAAAGAAACATCAATAAATCTAAAAAAATTAAGCTTTCTCGAATTTAATCACGAATTTAGCACCGCCAAGATCAGAATCCTCCAACTCTATACTGCCTCCGTAAGTGTTTACTAGAGTTTTTACCAAAAACATTCCTAGTCCTGTACCCCCATCCTCATCAGTCGTATAACCCCGGTCCCAAATTTTTTCTTTTTCCTCATCGGGAATGCCTTTTCCATCATCCTCAATGATACACTGCACCTTTTCACCCTCACTACCACCCTTAATATGGATTTCACTACCATCCGAATGTTGAACAGAATTTTCTAAAATATTCGAGAAAACCCGATTCAAAAGTGAACCTCCTTTCACTTTACAATGCTCTTTTTCACATTCTACGAAAATTTCAATATTTTCATCCTCAGCTAAATCCTTAACTTCTTCCACCGCTTTTTCCAAAGGCAAAATAACGTCAATTTCTCCAATGTCCTCTTTATCCTGAGCTTTTCTTAAAGTCCTAACCTTCTCAATAATGTCCATTCCGCTCTCTACACCATTTAAAGAGAGAGAAAGGTACTCTTCAACTTCCTCGGGAAGATCATAATCCTCAAGTAGATCTATATAACCCCTTATCACCTGAAGCTTGTTTCCTAAATCATGTCTCAACAAAGAATGAAGAAAATCTACCCTTTCTTCAACTTGCTTCCTCTCATCTATATCAATAACAATTCCGGATACTTTCTTATAATCCTCGCCTTCTTCAGTGATTCTTCCTACATCCCTAAAGCAAATATAATCTCCATCTTTCTTCTTTATCCTGTACTCCACCTCATATCTTTCCGCCCTGCCTTCTAGATGGTCCCTCATAGCTTTCATAGCGCGGTCCTTATCTTCAGGATGAATAAGATCCGTAAAATCTGAATAATGATTGAATTCGTCTGGAGAATAACCTAACATCTCCGCTTTCCTATCATTAAATTTAACTTCTCCCGAAGGCAGCTCCATCTCCCACCAAGCGAGATTACCCGCCGCCATAGCTGTCTCTAATCTCTCTTTATAGATATTCAATTCTTCTTTCAGTTCTTTATTTTCATCCATTCTCTCAAAACCCCCAATTACTCAATTCTGTCCCCCAATCAAAAAATAAAAAATTTTTATACCCTTCAAAAGTTTATAATGCCCTATACTTGTTTAATATTTCCCTAATTTCCAAATTTAAAATCGATTAATTAACAAAACTTCAATAAAATCTCGTAAAATACATCGTATTTGAAAACAGTAATTTTGTTATGGGTGTAACAAAAAATCAGATCATTCTCTGGTTATATCAAAACCAGAAAAATACTTAAATAAAAACCTTGAATTATCAACGAAAACTGTAAAAGGAGAAGATTATCCTCATGGAAATCAAAAAAGAATCCATTGGCCCTGAAGAAATCGGTTTAATCGCGGCTTTTTCAGCCGCAGTAGCAGTGGGAACTATTTTCGTCAACATACCTATAGGACTCGGATATTTAAATTTCGGGGAAATAATAATCTACACTGCAGCTTTCCTCTTCGGAGGAATAGTTGGTGGACTTTCAGGAGGAATAGGAGCCGCTGCCGCCGATATAATACTCGGATGGGCATATTACGCACCTATAACGTTGATAGTTAAGGGTCTCGAGGGATTCGTAGTAGGAAAGGTCTCCGGGGACTCTTTGAAAAGCAAAGGAATTGCGCTGGCTCTGGGCGCCCCAATAATGATTATAGGGTACACTCTTGCAAGAGCTTATCTAGAAGGGATTCCAGCCGCTATATTTCAGGAGTTACCCATCGATATAGCCCAAGCGGCAGTGGGGGCAGCGATTGCAATCCCAATATCTAAAGCGGTGCAATCCAAAATCCCTGAATTGAGGCAAGGATGACAATAGACGTGAAATCCCTAACGATTCAAAAGAAAGATGGAACCAAATTACTGGAAGATGTCAGCCTCAAGATAAACGATGGTGAAACGGTCATCCTTTGCGGCGAACCTGGCTCCGGAAAAACTTTACTCAGTAAGGCCATCAAAGATATTCTACCTAAAAATTTGGAAAAAAAAGGTGAAATAAAGACTTCGAACAGTCCTGGTTATCTCTTCCAAACGCCTAGAAAACAAATACTGAGAAGAAAAGTCATCGATGACCTAGCTTTCGAACTGGAAAACAAGAAAATAGAACCGAAAAAGATCAGGGAAAGAATCGAAAAATTCGCCGAAGAGTACGGGATAAAACATCTTCTCCAGAGGAAAACCGAAGAATTATCTTCCGGAGAAGCTGCAATGGTCGCCCTCACACAAGTTCTAATTTCCAAACCCAACACGATAATTTTAGATGAACCTCTCACCCAGCTGGATTATCAAAACCAAAAGGTGATGATCCAACAGATAAAGAAGCTCCAGGAAAATGGCAAGACCCTCATAATAACTGAGCACAACATGGAAGATCTATTTTCAATCACAGATCGAATCGTATTGCTGAAAAATGGAAAGGTGGAAAGCGAGGGAAAACCAAATTCTCTAATCGAAGAATTGTACTCGGAAGGAGTTAGACTTCCAATCGAGCGTGAAATGGAAGCGGAGGGAGTTGATTTTGAAGATTCAAGCTAAAAAAATATTTTTCTCCTATCCGGAGACCGATAGTGAAATCATCTCAAATGTGTCCCTAACGATAGATGGGGAAGGTGCAACAGCTATAGTGGGTAAAAACGGATCAGGAAAGACGACCCTCCTAAAAATTCTGGCAGGCATATTAAAGCCAGACAAAGGGGAAATAAATTTTGAGGGGGATAAGAAGCTAGTGGGATTCTCTCCCGAGAATCCTAAAGACGGTTTTTTCAAAGACAAGGTCTTGGAAGAAATAGAGTTCTATCCTAAAAACCTAGGAAAGGATTACACAGAAAAAGCCAAATATGCGATGCAAAAGATGGGTATAGAGAACCTGAAAGACCGATCTCCGTATACATTGTCCATAGGGGAAATGAAGAAGATTTCCATAACTTCCATCCTCTCCGGCGAACCTGAAACAATATGTTTGGACGAGCCAATTAGAAGTCTCCACAGAAAGAGTGAACGCGATATAGGGAAAATATTAGAGAGTCTAAAGAAGAATACTGCGATAATATTCTCCACCCACAATACAGATTTCGCCTACGAATATGCCGACAGAGTCATAGTTCTGAAAAACGGAAAAATCTTGAAGGATGGAAAACCAAAATCGGTCCTCTCTAATAGGGAAATTTGCAAAAAATCAGGTCTAAGAACTCCCGCATTAATAGAACTATCAGAAAAAAGGGACATCGAACCGCCTGGAAGCTTTGACGAAGCTGTAAACATTTTCTCTCGAGGTGTCAAAAATGAAGAAGAATGATCCTAGAATTAAGATATTTTTCTCGATCGCAATCATTATTACATCTCTCGTGCTTTCGGAGATATCATTTATTCTTCCCCTACTAGCAATTGTAATCGGTGTCTCCCTAATTGGTAGGAATCTCGCGGATACAGTTTCCTATCTCTCTTTTTTCAAATATCTCCTACCTATAATATTCATTATCAACTGGATATTCTATGCTAAAGGAGGGACAATATACTCCCTCAACTTGAAAATTTTTGAAATTTCTTTAACCTACGGGGGTCTTTTCAAATCTTCCATGATCTGTTTAAGATTGCTAACAATAGCCATAGCTGCAGCTTGGCTGGTGGTCACTACACCACCTGAAGAGTTCGAATACGGACTGAAAAAACTGGGTTTCCCCTGGAAACTAGCCTTTATCTCTTCGCTGACAATGAAACTGATTCCGGAGATGAAAAGAAAGTTCAGAGAGATCGATGAAGCCCAGAGAGGAAGAGGGGCCGAAAGTGGAAGGAATCCTATTAAGAAAATAAAAAGAAAAGTACCAATACTAGTTCCTTTCTTGGCCTCTATCTCCAGATATGGTTTGGAATTATCTCAAGTTTTAAAAGTCAGAAACTTCAGTTCAGACAGAACATGGTTTAAAGAGCTAGAGTTTGAACAAACCGATTAAAAGTCATGTTTAAAAAAAGAGAGTATAAGGGAGAAAAATTGTTGAAGAAGAAAATCTCCACCTTGATGGTTTATGCGACCTTTCCTACAACTTTGTTACTAACTTCTTTCCTGCTTCATGAATTCTTTCTGGGAACAGGAATTGCAAGCGTAGCTAAAATTTTAATCGGCATTTGGGTGCTCGACCACGCGGTAAACACTATTGTCAAATACGTGGTGAGGAGAGACAGACCAGAAGAAATGCAAAATATTCCAGTCGACCTCTTCGATTACAGTTTCCCTAGTTGGCACTCCGAATCAACATTTGCATTCTTTTTAGGCTTGGCACTTTTCCATCCTGCCTGGTGGACAATTTTATTGATGATCGTGCCAGTTATGGTTGGCTATAACCGAATTTATATGAAACATCATTATCCTTCAGATGTTATAGGGGGATTTGCCATTGGTGCTGGAATAGCCACAATATGTCGTATCTATCCAATGATAGCGGAGAAAATTTCACCCTCCATACTATATTGGCTCGGCGGCGGAAATCCTATACTAATCTTCATAACCCTAATGTTCATCCTTTTCGGACCGTTCTCTGTATTGATATATCTCAAAGACGAAGAAAGTTTAAGTGCCGCCGCCAAAGGAGTCCCAACTCTTTACATGGTTACAGTTGGATTCGTTTTCTCAGCTGCCTTTCTACTTTTGAATTTGTGGCTCGGGATTCACACTGAGAGTATATACTTAGTTTTTGTAGCTATAGGGGCTGGAGGGCTAAACGGAATAACCTCATTAAGAGAAATTATAGATTTCATAAAAAAGCAGAACAAATAATGAAAATCTAACCTACTTAAAATACCTATGAAAAACTTGAGAATCAGCTAAAATCTTCAAATACACCAGTAGAATATTGTTCCAAATCAAGAGTTTACTTAACAAATGGTTAAAATAGGTCAGCTTTAAGAACCTGGACAACGTATCGACCCTATAACATGGAAATAGAGAGAATAACAACATTATATTTTTCCGCCACTGACAACACCCAAAAAATCATCTCCGCTATCACCGAAAGCCTAGACATAGAAAATGCCAGAAAATTTAATCTGACACTTCCTGAAGTTCGAGAAGGATTTACCGACATACACTTTGAAGATAAAGAACTTCTAATAGTAGCAACCCCTGTCTACACAGGAGAAATCCCCGATTTTTTGATTCCTGCACTGGAAAAACTATCAAGTGATGGACAACCCGCAGTTTCGATAACAGTGGATGGTGGTGTAGGGAGAGGTATAGCTCTTGAACAGTTGAAACACATTCTCGAAGAAGGGGGATTCGAAACTATTGCAGCAGCCTCATTCACAGGAGAACATTCTTTCTCCAAAAAGGGGTACGAAATCGCTCATGGCAGACCAAAAGAGGATGACATTTCAGAAGTCAAAAATCTCGCCAGAGAAATATCTGATAAAATTAAGAGTTCCAAACAACTCAAGGATTTTGAAGATATAGAGTTGAATTTGAAAAAAGTATTCCGCTCAAAGATTCAAGAAATAATTCCGACACCACAGTACGGAATAAAGAAACTAATCAATAAACCCGAAGTCAATGAGGAAAAATGTATATCCTGCCAGGCATGCGCAGATAATTGCCCTAAAGGCGCAATAGATAAGGATACCTTAGAAATAGACGAACGAGAATGTATCCGATGCATGGCTTGCGTAAAGAAATGCCCAAGTGAAGCAAGAAAAATAGAATACAGATACCCTGGTCTGGTTAGAACAATTTTCGAATTTTTGAAAAATGATGAACCTGAAGAACCAACTATAATCGATACTCTATAGAAGAGAATGAGTTTGATTCTGAACTAATAGAACACTGTTATTAACCCGAATAAGATTATTAAAATCAATAAGGAAGCTGATGGGAAATAAATGAAAAAAGAAATTTTAAACTCTACAAATCTCAAAATTCTAATATTCTCAACTCTTCTAATCTTAGCTATACAATTTTCCACCCTCAATAACTCATTCTGTTCTCCGGATAATCCAATCGAAATCGAAGATTTAGAAGATTTACAAAATATGAATGAGAATTTAAACGCAGATTACATTTTAGTTGAGGATATCAACGCAACTGAAACTCAAAATTGGAATAATGGTAAAGGATTCAAACCAATCGGTAAAAATAGCGAAAATCCTTTCACCGGCAGCTTTGACGGCAATGGATACGTGATAGAAAATCTGTACATAAACAGGCCTGGAAAAACCAACGTGGGACTATTTGGTTACATTAAAAATTCTGAAGTCAAGAGAATAGGTTTAGAAAATATAAGAATCGAGGGGGGACATAGAGTCGGTGGGTTAGTAGGGCGGAACGATAGGGGAAAAATAAGTGCGTCTTACGTAAGGTGTGAAAAAATAGAAGGATCTAGAGTTGGAGGTTTAGTCGGATACAATGACAAAGGCAGTAAAGTCAAAAGTTCTCATTCCGCAGGGAGTCTAAACGGCAAATATGTCGGAGGGCTTGTTGGAATAAATTATGTTGACAGCTTGGTGAAAAACTCTTACTCAACATGCAAAGTATCAGGAAAAGAACAGATAGGTAGTATATCAGGTGCAAATAGGATTCGTGGAAGAATTACCAACTGCTTTTTCGAGGAAAATAGTTCAGAAAAGGATAAAGCCATAGGCAAAAACAGCGGGACTACTTCAAACGTACGGTCTTTGTCTCCAGAGAATATGGGAAATATTACCATCTTCCAGAATGCAGGATGGGATATTGCAGAGGTAAATACAACAAAGGACAGGAAAATGGATTACAATTGGAATATAGTTGACGGTGTAACTTATCCATTCTTGAACTGGGAGGTCAAAATTCAAAGCAGGTTAGAAAACGACCCTGGAAACCATTTTGAAGAGGGCAGAAATTGGATTGGAACCATACTCATAGGTATAATCGCTGCCATAATCGTTCTAGGGCTCAAACTTAAATCGAGAAAACAGAACAAGCAAAAATCTTCGAAATAATAACTTCCACTTAAAATAAGAGGCTAAAAAGCTCTTAAAGTACTATCAAATATCGTCTTCTTCCGGAATGGACTCTTCTTTTGGAGATAGAACTTCACCGTCTGATTCTTTCAAAGATGCCTTTAACTGGGCTTCTAAACCGTCTATTTCTTCTTTAGACTTTACCCGTTCTGTAATGTCCCGATTAATCCCTGCTACACCTATAACTTCTCCATCCTCATCAAAGATAGGAACTTTGGTAGAGAAATTCCAAGATTTCTCCCCTTCATGACCTGTAACCTCCTCCTTGTTTATCATTGGTTCACCTGTTTCCATCACCTTTTCTTCATCTTCATAATATTCTTCCGCCAGGTCCTCGGAGAAGAAATCAAAATCTGTTTTCCCAATAGCATCTTCCTTTGTCGTCCCGAGATTCTCAGCCGTAGCTTCATTCAATAGAATGAATCGATGCTCTCTATCTTTAAAGTAAATCTGGTCAGGACTACTCATCATCAAAGCTTCCAAAAAGCTCTTTTTCTCCCTTAAATCTTCAATTTCTTTTTTCCTATCAGTGATATCTCGAAATACTAAAAGAAATAAGTCAGAATCAACTTCTTCAACTTGAGTCCCGTTAAGAAGTACAAAAACTTCTTCTCCATCCCTGCTAATGCAGGTAAGCTCTATATTTTTACAACATTTATTTTTGGCAAAACCTTCTTCTAAGAACTCGTCAAACTTTTCTTCACCTTCAGAAATTAAATTTTGAACCCTTGTCTCTCCGAATTCAATATCATCAAAGGCAAATAATTGTAGAAAAGAATCGTTAACCTCTACTATTTCCCCATCCTGATTAACCACCACGAGTCCATCAGAAATCTCTTCTATAAGATCCTCTGGCGAAGGAATATCCCACTCTCGCTGAGAATCTTCATTTTTTAAATTCATCTTTATCTATAGCCTCACCTACACCTAATCCTCATATTACTTTCTTTGGAAAAACTATTAAATTTTTAGAACTTCAACGTTATGCTCCAAATCTTGAAATACAGATAAAAACTTGGATTTTTGAGAACCTTAAGATGAAAATTTACCACTGTTTATCCATCTAATATTTATTTCAAAAGTCATTAGAACCTGAAAGTATAATTTTTTCACTACTTATTACCTGATTCTCATAGGACGAACCAGCATTTGTTTTATATTTCAACTGAGCCTGAATTATTAGACCTGAATCACCACTACCATTCAATATATTCTCTCTGAACTCATCGTCCCCTTTTCTACTTTCCCACTCCGTAACATTCCATTCGGCGTCTTTTTTCTTCCACCTAAAACGCACCCATCCAGAGTTATAACTAGAAAAGTCAAAATCAAATTCTCCACAAATCCTTGAATTATCCTCAGATTGACAAAGTTCTACTCCTACATCAGAGAGTGTAGGATAGGATAAACCATAACCCTCTTTATAGGTATAGTTTTCGATATCGAACGGAACATCCTCTTCCTGATTTTTAACAGCTCTCATAGAACTGGGCATCCTGAAAGGTAAACTTCCCCCAGGATTAGAGTCTCCAAATATCACGTTAGCAACTGCCTCTCCACCCATGTTACCAGGATAGTATATCGCTAAAATGCCAGGAACTTCTTTCTTCAGGTCCGAAATCACATAAGGTCGACCCATTGAAAGAGTCACTATCGTGGGGGCCTCTTCATTCACGCTCTTAACAAGTTCTCTCTGGTCTTCTGTTATGGAAAGTTTATGAGGTCCCCATGGAGGTGAATGAATATAAGCCCATTCTCCAAGACTGACTATAGCTACGTCCGATTCTTTGGCAAGCTGTTCCGCCTTCCCTGGATCGGTTTCCACATGATGAACCTCGGTCTCATCCGAAGCCTTGTTCTCAACAGCTTCAAGTATTGTTTTTCCAGTAAGCCCACTCGAGGCCCCACCCCCTCCAACAATATTTCCTCCAACGCTCCAACCTCCAAGCAAGTCCCTCACCGAATCCGACCTAGGCCCTGCTATAAGTATAGAATCTAAGTTCTCAGGAAGTGGAAGCACGTTCTCGTTTTTGAGCAGAGTGAGTGATTGCTCTGCCGCTTTAAGATTAGTATCCTGATGGTTTTCAGATCCGGCTATCTCCTTGGCTTTTTCAGGATCTACGTAGGGATCTTGAAATAGACCTAATTTGAGTTTTACTCTAAGGATTTTTCTCACAGATTTGTCAATCCGGTTCTCGCTGACCTTCCCTGACCTCACAAGTTCTACTATCTGATCTTGGGTGGCTAAAAACGGAAGATTCTTGCCTAACTGCTCTTCTAGAGTGTTGAACATGACACGACCGAATACATCAACTCCAGAATCTAGAACCATCTCATAAGATTCCTTATACCCGTAACCGTAAGACATGATGGTCTGAATCGGGAACCAGTCTGAAGTTATTATCCCTTCATACCCCATATTCTCTTTCAGATAACCTACAACTTTTTTGGAACCCATGGAGGAAACATCGCTTCCAAGCGTCCCTAAAGGTATACT
The DNA here is from genome assembly GCA_964554215.1 of Hadarchaeota archaeon (SeqCode). Classification (GTDB taxonomy): domain Archaea; phylum Hadarchaeota; class Hadarchaeia; order Hadarchaeales; family JAGGTB01; genus CAYLJV01. The sequence continues at coordinate 22,152 of CAZKND010000005.1, forward strand.
CGGACTGCTAAACCATGGCCACTGGAGATGGGTCTGGGTAGTGATCTTGTCCGGGATTTCCCTCCCCAGAATGCTGGTCTGAGTGCCAAAAATTTTGAGATTACTATAATAGGGCATTATGGATGCTGTGTCATTATCTATAGCTGCCTCGAACGGTTTAAGATGTATATTTTCGAGAGTGTTCTCATCTGAAACTATGGTCGACCAAGGGTCATCACCCCAATCTTCCCCCTGTCGCTCGGGACCTGCTCCCGGAAAGTGTTTCGTGATGGTTAGAACTGAGTTTTCATCTATCTCTTCTCCTTGTAAAGTTTGAACTGTGCTAGCTACAGCTTTTGATACAAATTTGTAATTTTCCCCATATGTCGCTTGGACTCTTCCCCATCTAGGTTCTGTCGCGACATCTGCTGTGGGAGAACACGATTCGTGGACACCAATAGCTCTTGACTCCTCAGCATGTATCTCACCAAGCTCTTGAATCAATGCTAAGTTTTCGGTTGCGGCCAACCCGATCGCGTGTGGGTAAATCGTAGTGCCTCTAACATAACTGACCCCATGGATAGAATCCATATAGATAATGATTGGTATAGGCGGATCGGAACTCATAGACCATTTCTGAACCTGGTTCAAGAGTTGAGCGGTTTTTTTGGGATTGGGAGCTTCTCTCAGACGTAAGAAACCTACTTTGTCTTCCTGGATCCATTCCTTCACAATCTTTGGCGGTTTGTTGTCGTAAGAGTTGAAGGATGCGAAAACCATCTGTCCAGCCTTTTCTTCTAAAGTCATCTGGGAGAGTATTTGATCTACCTGATTTTCAACCGGTGCGTTTTCATCAAACTCGATGTCGTCTACCTCCGTGTATCCTTCCGCACTTGGCCCTAACCCCATTGGGTCTTGAACTGCTAAAGATAGTGATGAGAAAAGAATCAGTGCCGGTACTATCATCAAAACTATTTCCTTTTTTTCAAAACGCAAGATATCCCCTGTTAATTTCTTCCATCCATTGGAAATATTTGAACACATATCTTATCAATTGTTTGAAAAAATTTGGAATATTTAACCTCAAACAATCTTCAGGAAAAATTTATAGTGCTTATCCAGATTTTACGAATCTATTGAGATTCTTCGTCAGGTTCTTCATGGATCACTTTTATGAATTTTTGCATTATTTGCGTGTTCGGGATGCTGATTATATCTCCTTCTTCAGTCTCTATTCTTGTGAAAAATAGAGTGGTCTCTATAGCCTCTCCTGTCAAATCTTCGGGTAGTATGGTTATCTTATCCCCTATTCTGAAGGGTTTCGACGCCATAATCACTATCGCAGCCAATACATTTGCTAGAATACTCCATACAGCTACGAATCCGATGATTATCATGGCCGCTATTGTAGAGATTATCATCCAAAGCCTTCCTATTGCCACCCCAAATAGGCTGGAGATGATTAAAATATCGACTATTACGATAATCCATCTTAGGACGAATTTTAAAGTGTGGGCATGAGATGTTGGAAGCTTTTTCTCTTCACTAAAATTTGAGATTTTGGAGGAAATCAATCTTTCAGCTAATATGCTTCCAAAAACTACTATTATCGACGGTAGGATAACCGTAAAGAAAAAGTTCACAGATATTCCAAAATCCATAATCCCCCTTTATTGATTGTCTATTTCTTCTTATTAAAAACAAATTTCAATTTACATAAAAATAAAGTCTTCCTGTCAATTTCCTCATTTGATGAAAAAATCCAAGATTAGGAGAAACTTGAAAAGAAAAATTTTCTAAAAATATTCAAATTTTCTACAATTGTTCACTCCGGTACCAAGTATGTTAAAAACGATGTGGAATATTCTTTTAACGAGGTGAGACAATATGAGCAATCAAACAGAAAAACTTCCTTCAGGGATCGTGAACTTTACCATCTCTAAAGAAGAACTGAGAGACATTCTAAGTGAAAAGTACGAAGTACATGTAGAATCAGTGTCATTCGAAGAGGAAGGAGTTTCAGTAAACCTTCCAGTACCTGAAAACAAAAACGATGAAGAAGAATTCGAAGATGAATTTGAAGAAGAACACGAAGGAGAACATGGAGAAGGACAACCTGACGTCTCAGACTACTAGATATATCTAAAAATTTTCAACTTCTCCATACTACAATTTTTTTATATCTAATTGAATCAGACCGTTATCTAATGGATTATAGAGACCTACTGCTTCGTTACATGCTCATTTTAGTTATAATTATTCTTCAATTATGTTTCCAATGATGAACAAGAAAAACAAAAAATATAGTACGAACAGTCTGCTGTCTATAAACCCTAGAAATCCTAAGAAACCGAGATATCCAAATCTGGCAAGATCAAAATCCATTATCATTACACCTCCTCTAAAGCTTCCAATCTAAATTTTTAGTTTCGACAAATTAAACAGTGGCACTGAAAAGAATGTTCTACAGCTCAAAGTAACCATCTTTACTCAAAATCGTAATTTTCTTCCAACCATTGAGCAAATTTTTCCAACTGTTCGTGATGCTTCTCCTCTTCTTCCTTTAGCCATTCTATTTTACTATCAATATTGACCAAACTTAGGTCCACACCCTGCAAATCCTCCAGTCTTTCAATCTGCTCCCTTTCTATCTCTAAATGTTTTTGTACATCCTCGTAAACACTTTCAGCTTCTTCTCTGGACAAATTAGGATACGAAAATTCATCCTCCATTTCAACCAAAATCCTTTTTTTATCCTCAATAAGACCACCTAACCTTTCAAGTACTGCAAAGTGAATGATTTCATCGAATTTAAGAGAAGAAAGCCATCTTTCCACTTTGGAATTGTCAGCCTCTTCCATCGTATTTTCATAGCTCGCTTGGCTCTCCTTCTCTATCTTCATAGCCTGATTGATAATCTTCAAGTCCTGATCAAAATCATCTATCCTCTTTCCCATATTCTCAAATAGCACTAATTCTCGAGGAATATAAAACTGCTTGCTTGAATCCAATATCTTCTCCAGAAATTGAATAGGCTAGACACTTCTACCAAAAAAAAACGCGGTCAAAATTCATTGCCCTTTGAGTAGAGTCAGAAAAAGGGGGATAGAGTTAGCAGTAGGTGAGATTTGGAAAAAAATATTACCTAAAAATCAGCTTTTATCTACTTTTCTGCCATTACTTCCAAACTAAATATTTCATTATCTAATTCTTCACTCGAATAAAAAGAAGATTGAGAGATTGTCTCAATATTCCTGAATCCTGCTTCTTTCATTACTTCTAAATACCTTTCCTTATCTATCGCTCCACCTATACAGGAAGCCCAAGCTTTAGGGTTTTCCTTAACCTGATTGGGAAGTTCTCCTTCTGACACGATGTCTGAAACCAGTATTCTCCCTTCAGGTTTCAAAATTCTGTAAATCTCCTCGTAAGTTTGCTGCTTGTCAGAGGAAAGGTTAATCACACAATTACTAATTATCGCATCAAATGTTTTATCTTCAAACGGAATTTCTTCCATCTCGCCCTGTTTAAACTCCACGTTTCCGTAACCGTTTTCACTCGCTATTTTACGAGCTTTTCGAACCATTTCATCCGAGGCATCTAATCCTATTGCTCTCCCTTCTGGACCTATCTCTATCGAAGCTAAAAAGACATCAATACCTAGACCGGATCCTAAATCAAGTACTTTTTCTCCTTCCTCCAGTTCTAAATATTTTATAGGATCTCCACAGCCTAACCCCTCTACTGCTTCCTGAGGAACCTTTTCCAATTCTTCTTCAGAATAACCTAAGTTTTTGGTCTGAGCTTCAGAATCATCCCCGCAACAGGAGGAGGAGCAACAGCTTTCACCCGAGCTCTCTGCAATCTCGGAATATTTTTCTTTCACAAATTCTTTCAAGTCTTCTTCTTCCATTTTATCAATCCTAACAACACGGTTCAATCTCGTCTATCCCAAGTTCTCGAAATATACTTTTCAGTTCATCGTCTTTGATGCTGTAGACGACATTTTTCCCATCTTTCTCTTTTTCCAATATGCCGGCTTGAGCTAGCTCTTTCAGATGTCTTGAAATGGTGGTCTGATGTCTACCTATCATCGATTCAAACTCGCACGCGCAACGTTCATTTTCCATAAGGTACCTCACGATCTTGAGTCTAGTTTCGTTTCCTAATGCTTTGAAAAACTTCACTTTATCTTGAATCATTTCATGACATATGTAAACTTGTGCATATTTAAATATGTTTTTTAGTAACCATGTCATTATTATTAATCGGTGAACACTATTTTCAAATTCATTGCTCCTTTCTATGATAAAATGATGGAAATCGGTGGGTTAGAAGATAAAGAAAAAATCGCTTCCGAAATAGAGCCAAGGGATAGAGTACTTGACCTCGGAGGTGGAACGGGACGGATAGCTAAGTTCATTAAAGAACTTCAAAGTGAAAATGAAACATATTTACTGGATTGTAACAGAAGTATGCTAAAAAAAGCAGAAGAAAAAGAACTCAAAAACCTTGTCCAAGGATATTCTTCCAATATGCCCTTTTCCAACGACTTTTTCGACGCGATATTATGTGTAGATGCTTTACATCATTTTGAAAAAACAGAAGAAAGCCTATCAGAGATGAACAGAGTGTTAAAGCCCGGAGGCAAACTTATCGTATCAGATTTTAACTCTGAATCTACACCTATGAAAGTTTTAGAGGCTCTCGAAATCCTAGGAGACAGATCTGTATCTTATCTGTCAAATAAAGAGTTAAAGAGGATGCTTGAAGAAAAAGGGTTCAAAATAGACCATGAAGATGAAAACTTATTCGGATATTTCTTGACTGCTATTAAAACAAATTAGAAAAGAACTGATAAAACTCAGTTTAAACACTCCAATATCAGAAAGCGACTCTAGAAAAATTTAACGAACTTTAACCAAAAATAGATAAACTAAAACCACTTACTCTCTATTACATGGAATCTGAACTAACTTACTCTTTAATTGAAGGTGGGGAGGAAATAGAAAGCGGGAAAGGAAAAGCTTTCGTCAAAAAGGACGAAATAAAAATAAAACCTCAAAGGAACCCCTTCTCAATATCCTTCAAAGAAATATTAGAAGTATCTGATGAAGATTATAAAATAAGTATTAGACTAGCTTCCGGAAAAGAGTTAAATCTGTCTAAGCTCGGTCATGAATTTGATCTTTTCTTAAAACGGATTAGAAAAAACTGGAATAAGGTTGTCCTCAAGAGATTGTTGATGGGCGAATCCCTGAAACATTCTGGGCCTTCAGCAGATCTTGTGTACGAGAATGAAAAAACGGACGAGAACATTGAAACTGAAGCTGAGATTCAATTGTATGAAACAGGTTTGGTACTGTTAATGAAGGAGCATGTCCCCAAAAGAATCCCTTATGGCGACATAACAAAGATTGATGAGGAAGACTTTGGGTTATCAATCAGAACTGGTGTAGGTGAAAGCGTTACTTTATCTAAGATGGGCTATGAATTTGATTCTTTCAAAGAAGAGTTGTTCGGTGTTTTGAATAGTCTTGAAGACGAGGTGCAGGAAATTATTGAAGGTCTAGCTCCGAGTTTGTCCTCTCTGGATTTGAGGGAGGCTTCCAGCCTTCTGAAAGATGGCAAAGCTGTGGAGAAAAGTGATATAGAAGAGGTCTCACCTAATCTTTGGAATGGTTTAGTAGAGGGTTTGGGCGATTTTGAAGATGATTTGAATTTTCTTTTGTCTTTGGGTGACGGTGCTGGTGCTTGGGTTGGTCTGAAGAAGGGGTTGATGGGAGGTTTGACTGAGGATTATATTTGGTTTTTGGTACCAATCTACAGTGTTGATGAGGATTCAATTGGTAATGTCCTAGCTATGGAAGCTTGTCCTTTGGGAGAAGACAATGGTATGGCTACTTACCTGTTCCAAATTTTTAATCAAGAGAAGTATGAGAGCTTTGAAGACCTTAACGAAATGAAATCGGAAATTGAGGACTTTATCAGAGAAGTGAATAGATGTATGCTGGACATCAATTTCAGAAGGGAACCAATTTACCTGAATGAAGAAAAGCTGGAAGAACCACAATATTCCCAGTACAAATTCGCCATTAAACACATTCCTTCACTGGAACTACTCAGAGATCAATTCCTAGGAAGGGTCATCCACAGTAAGAAATGGGGAAAGAATCTGCTTAAACTCCTTGAATCAAAAGATCTAGCCGGGAAAAATGAGGTGGAAAAATGAAACTTTTATCTACAGCAAAAGGCACAGATGCAAATTGCCAAGATTTTCCTAAGTCTGTTTTTGATGATTTATCTAGCTTTAAGATAAATCTGAAGGAGGGGAAGAATGCCAGGTGATAAGAAGCCGTGTAAGTACTGTGGTGAGTTGATTCCGCCAGAGTCAAATGTCTGCCCGTTTTGCGAGAAGGTGAATCCTTTGGAACCATTCAGATGCCCGAAGTGTCGAAACCCTATCGAAGAGGGCTGGAAAAAATGCAATTACTGCGGCCTTTCATTAGAAATCACTTGTCCGTTCTGCGGAGAAGATACGTTCCTAGGCGATTATTGTGAGGCTTGCGGAGAAAGGCTAATGATCGAATGTCCACATTGTGAAACGGAACAAGCGCCTATTAGCAAAGAGTGCACGGAATGCGAAGAAAAGCTAATGATCGAATGTCCACATTGTGAAACGGAACAAGCGCCTATTGGTGAAGAATGCACGGAATGCGGAGAAAATCTTTTTGAAGAGGATTAAATCCTTTCTTAATCTTCAAAAGATTCGGATAGATATAAATAAACAGAATGAGATAATTTAATTAAGGCCAATAGAGGATTTTATGTCTGAAGAAAAATTAATCCCATTTACTGATAATTTTAAGGATAATAGTTCCGAAGCAGGTTTTCAATTCACTTTTTTCTGCGACAACTGTCAGGAAGGCTATAAAACCAAATTTGTAGAGTCTGAAACCAGTAAAAAAGGAGGAATAATCGACGGACTGGGAGATATAGCATCTACAGCAGGGATACTCACAGGGAACTATCACGTAGGGTACGGAATCGACAGAGGTACTGATGCGCTGAGCGATAAATATAGTGAGATGTCTCCAAAATGGAGAAAAGAGCATCAAAAAGAATTCAAAAAAGCTCAGAACGAAACGAAAGATCGCTTCAACAGATGCCCAAAATGCACGCAGTGGGTTTGTGATAACTGTTGGAACGAAGATGCCGGACTATGCATAGAATGTGCACCTAGAGAGGGAGTAGAAGTGGCATCCGCTAAAGCCGACAAGATGGTTGAAGATATCGAAGACCAGATTGCTCAAACTCAAGTTTACAACGGAGATGCAGAAGAAGAGAAAGAAACAAGTTGTCCAAAGTGCGGAAAACCCGCCGGAAAGGGAAAGTTCTGTACGAACTGTGGAGCTGCTCTAGACAAGACGGAATGCCCTAAATGTGGAGCGGAGAACGAAGTGGATGCTTCCTTTTGCGCAGAATGTGGAACTCAGCTTTAGAAATGAATTCCAGTAAAACATCCAGAACTTCATTTTTTGTTACACCTGTACACAACAAATAGAAAAAATACTGAATTTTAATATCAGTATCTACACTTCCAAAAACCCAATGCGAACAATAAATAGAAAAAACGACAAAAGGATGAACAGTTCTTGGGGGGAAAATAAAATGTTAGAGAGGGGGATTATTGAATAAAAAAATTATCGCAGCATCTACTGTATTTCTCTTAATCGGACTAGGGGTGGGGTATTGTGCTGTTGACTTTAAATATAAATCCAAAATTGATCAGCTAGAATCTGAGGCCTTTGAGAAAGAAGTGTTCAGTAGAGTTAGTGAAAATATAGTGGAGAAAACTACAAATATAGTTGCAGTTAATAAAACCGGTGAAGGAATTTTAGCTACTTTAACAGTCGACCTCACTCCAGGGAACGGAGAAATATTTGTCAAATCCGGACCTATAATTGGGTTTGATTTCCAAGACGCTCAGATAGATGCTGTAAGAGCAGCAGCAAATTTCACAAATCTGCCTATGAATGAGAAGGAAAAGGGATTTCCAAATCTTCACACCCATTTCAAGATATCAGGTGAAACTGACAAAGAAGTCGAAATTTCCAGAGTTGATGGACCGAGTGCCGGATCAGCCGCCGCTATCGCAACCATAGCAGCCTTGCGCAACGATAACATTCGAAAAGACGTAGTTATCACCGGAACTATCTCACCCGATGGTTCTATAGGACTGGTAGGAGGAGTTAAGGAAAAAGCTAAAGCTGCAGAAGCCGCAGATATGGAATTGTTTCTTGTCCCGGAAGGACCAACTGTCTATGTGGATAATGAGTGGAAACCGATATCGTATTTGGAATCCTACGCATCCGATCAAGGTTGGGATATGGAGATAAAAAAAGTATCAAACCTCGAAGAAGCTTCGAAATATTTTTACAAATAACCCTATTTATGAGATTCTTCGAAAAATCCAATTAGAAATTAAAACAGTTTGGACAGCACTACCCGTAAATGATTATTTCAAGCTCTGCCCATACATCTGGAGAATTCGATTCTCGAAGATTATTCGGAGATTACTTGTATTGTCGGTCTCATGATAGGACCTCCCTGAGGCTGTAAGTTTACGGACTCTTCTGCATCGAAATCAAGAGTAAGAGTCGTAGTTGTATTTTCCTCAATATCGAAACTTCTGACTAACTTTACAGACCCTGAAGGTATTCTAAGATCCTCTTCCACTCCATCTACTACCACAGAAGCATCTTCAACCTCTAACCTGATCTGAGTGTATTTGCCGGTCTCGAGTTCTGAAGATCCTAGGAAAGCAGTCACATTTTCGAGAGCTATAAGATCGTACGTACTTGAATTGTCGACCACAGTGCTCCATCCATCAGAAGGCATGTCGTTTTCCGAAATGTTTTCATTTTCGCTGATATCTTCGTTCACGGCTTTGTGGACTCTAACATCCGAAATAGTCACAAACACATTATCCACATTATCCGGAGCATCGGTAAGATGCATCTCTAGCACTCCAGTATCTGCTTCCGAGGTTCCAGTCATTGCCAGATATCCTCCGACACCTGCTAAAACAATTACAACTAGCAAGGCCACATATATATTTTTCATATCAATATCCCCCAGTTAGATAACGGACCTCTCTTTGTTAAATCCCCATGAACCGGCTAATAGGGGCTTAAAATCCAATTTGCGAAAATTTATGACCGGAATCAATCAAAAGATTCGTAAAATATCTCCTTAGACAGGGGTAAATCCCTTGAAGAACTACCTACTTTGACATTGAACGACCCTGATTCGGCCACAAACTGCTGTTTTTCTACAGAATAAAATTCGAAAGCACTGCTGTCCAACTGGAACGAAACTTTTTTCTCCTCGCCCGGTTGTACTTCCACTTTTTCAAAAGCTTGAAGTTCTTTCGGAGGTCGGTCTACCGAACATTCCTCGTCTTCAACATATACCTGTAAGACTTCGGAACCGGTTCGGTCGCCTATGTTTTCGACCCTAACTGTGACGGTGAAACTTTCTTCTCCTTCGATTTTTTCCTTATCTATCTCTATATTCGAAATCTTAAAATCCGTGTATGAAAGTCCGTAACCGAAAGGGAAGAAAGGCTCTAATTCTTTCTCGTCGAAATATCTATACCCTACGTAAATCCCTTCCTCGTAGTGAATTTTTAAATCGTCGAGGTCTCCCGGGAACCTACGTTCGCTCTTGTGTGCGGGATGATCCTCCAAATTTTTCGGATAGGTCATAGGCAGTTTTCCTGAAGGGGTAACTTCCCCGAACAATATTCTGGCTATGGCTTCTCCTCCTTTCATTCCAGGATACCACATGTTCAAAAGTGCTGGAACATCGTCAAACCATTCCGAAACATCGACCGGACTCCCGGCCATCAAAACAACCACCGTATTCGGATTTTTCTCAACCGTGTCGGATATCAATTCATCTTGATTCCTAGGAAGTTGATAACTCGTCCTGTCCCTACCCTCGGTATCCCCTTCCCTACTGAAAATGAAGTTCAATGGAAACCTGCCGCCATGATCCAATCCTACACATAAGAACACCACATCGGCCTCCTCAGGTTCATCCACAACTTCGACATCATCGGAAACGTATTCCTTTATCCCTCCCTCAGGTGTGACTTCGAAAGGTGGAACTACGGCGCTACTGCCCCCGCTCAAAGGCTTCCCGAACTCTTTATCGGAGTTCGGCCCCATGATCGAAATTTTTTCAACTTCATCTGAGTCCAATGGTAAAAAATCGTCTTCGTTTTTCAGAAGGACTGCACCCTCTTCCGCTATTTTCCTCGTTATCTCTTGATGCTCCGGATTGTCTATGGTTTTTTCAAAATCAGTTTTTTCCTCATCCAGCAAATCTACCCGTAGAAATGTTCGCAACAAGGGTCGAACTACGCGGTCTATATCTTCTTCACCGATGTTCCCTCGCTCAAGCTCTTTTTCAATCTTCCCAGATTTGTAAACCCTGCTAACTAAGAAATTTCCCGGCATTTCGAGATTGAGACCTGCTTTTATACACTCAGCCGGGCCGGAGGTTGGTTGGACGGCACCCCAATCGGAAACTACGTGCCCATCAAATCCTAATTGGCCCCTCAAAACATCTTTCAACAGGTATTTGTTTTCGGAACCGTAAACGCCATTTACCCTATTGTAGCAAGACATCACGCTCCAAGGTTCGGACTTCTCAATGACTCTCTTGAAATTTTTAACATAGATCTCGAACAGGGCCCTTTCATCGACCTCGGCGCTTATATTCTTCCTCTCTGTCTCCGAATTATTGGCTATATAATGCTTCACGCAGCTAGCTACGTTCTGTGACTGAATGCCTTTCACTATTTCTGCACCGATATCCGAGGAGTGGATGGGGTCCTCACTCAAATATTCAAAATTCCTGCCGCAAAGAGGAGAACGGATGATGTTTATCCCCGGGGCCAGGATTTGGTGCCGGCCGGAAAGTTTGGTCTCCTTAGCCATGGCTTCACCCATTTCATAAGCTAGATCCTCGTTCCAACTCGCGGCGAGGCTTATCGGCGCGGGGAATCTCGTCCTTTTACCCATATGGCTGGAATGATAAGCTACACCGAGGGGGCCATCGGTCATTCCGAATCTTGGGAGGTCTAATCTTTCGATGGATTCGGTGGCCCAAAGGTTCTTTCCTCTAAGAAGTTTGATTTTTTCATCCAATTCTAAATGTTTTAGAAGGTCTTCTACGCGGGTTTCTATATCCCGGTCGGGATCTAAATATTTGGGATTTTCGTTCAAGGTTTCTCTTACAAATTTACATATTTAACTTATAAATTTCCGAGAGAGGGTCTGATTGGTTAGATCTAAGGTTTATCTCGTTTCTAGACTGTAGTTCTCAACAGTTCCCCAACTTGCCGGATTGGGAAGGTAAAAATGAGATGGAAGAGAAGGTCCAAACAGAGGGTTTGGGATGGAGGAAGAACTTGTCGAAAAGTTCCTCAAGAAAGACAACGTTTTTGCCGTCGTCGGCGTTTCTAAAGACCCGGAAAAGTATGGGCATGAGGTTTACAAAGACCTGAAAAAAGGAGGTTACAAGGTGTATCCCGTCAATCCCAATGCAGACGAAGTCCTCTCCGATAAGGTCTACGATTCTTTGGAGGATCTCCCGAAGAAACCCGATGTGGTGGATGTAGTAGTACCACCGGAAGTCGCCGAGAAGATTGTTAGGCAATGTGATTCTCTCGGGATAGGTCGGGTCTGGCTTCAGCCGGGTTCGGAGTCTGAAGAGATAATTGAATACTGTGAAGAAAACGGGATAGAAGTGGTCCATGACCGGTGTGTTATGAAAGAAAGAATCAAAATGGAGTAGAACTGACGGACTGGGAATAAATAGTCAGACGATAGAACAATATTTATGCTTTCTCTAAATGAACGTCAAACCTTGCTCCGCCGAGTTCTGAATCTTTGATCTCTATATGTCCTCCGTAAGCTTCCGATATTCTTTTCACGATATACATTCCTAAACCTGAACCTGCATTTTCACCTTTTTTGAACCCTCTCTCCAAAATTTTATCTTTATCTTCATCAGGGATGCCCTTTCCATCATCCTCAATCGTTACAACTACATCATCCCCATCTCTATGGGCCCAAATTTTGATTAAATCCCCATCAGAGTGCTGAACGCAATTTACAACCAAATTCGAAAATAATTCATCGAGAAGAGACCCGGCTTTAACTACACATTCACACTCTTCATAATCAATCTCCATCTCACACTCAGAAGCTTTGGATTCACATTCACTAATAGCATCGGTTATAGCGGAATCTAACTCAATCTCCCCAATTTCTTCCTCCCTTATCTCTCTCAAATTCCTAACATTCTCAATCAGTTCAGAAGCCGATTTATTAGCATCTATAGC
>CAZKND010000006.1:0-32581 GCA_964554215.1 Hadarchaeota archaeon (SeqCode)
TCGCCATAACTATAGGAATCACAAAGCATAGAACCGCTGCCAAGGGTTTTTTCTTCCCACCCTCTTCGTCAGTCTCTATAGGGGTGACGACAACGAAATTTTCATTGTCATCCAACTCTCTAATATTCCGCCAAGGCCCAAAAACCACGACAGTTTGTCCAGGTTCAAGTGATTGGTCCGAAAAATCTTCTTTCTCTTGTTGTTCTCCAGTTAGCAACATGATAGGCTCGGCCCTGTATTTCTTTCGAAATTCAAGCTCTCTGAAGGTTTTACCTAAAAGTGGGGCTCTCGGAGGGATTACAACTTCTGCAAAACCTGCCTCTTCCCCACTTTTCAAATCTCGAATCCTCGCACTTTCTTCGCTTAGTGTTAGTTCAAAATCTTCTGCGAATCTTTCCACGTCTTCTTCTCTACCTAGAAGGAGGAGCTTTCGATCCTTTCCCAGTTTAGTGTGTCGCTATAAAAAAAAAAAAAAATCTTTGCCCTTAGCAAGAGCGAGAAGGTGAAGGTCATATTCTTTCCAAATTCCCACTTCCTCAGGAGTTTTGCCTATAAGATTGCTCTTTTCAGAGATTTCGCACTCGTATATATTCCCAGGTAAATCCCAAGCTTCTCCAATCTCTTCACTAGGCCCATTTTTCTGACCAACGGTTCCTTCTTCTTTCTTGGGTAGAACAAACTTTCCGAGAAATAAAAAATAAAGCACCCCTCCACCTAACAGTACTACACCTAGTGGAGTTACGGAAAAAACGCCAAGAGGTGGAAGACCCTCTTGAGCTAGAAGGTCGTTCAGCATTATCAACGGACTTGAGGCGAAGAGAGTCAAAGTTCCACCTAAAATCGCCGCGAATCCCATAGGCATCAGGAGAAGAGATGGAGATAGTTTTAGCCTTTTGGAGATCCTCAACATCGAGGGGAGGAAAAGTGCAGCGGCACCAATATTTTGCATGAAAGACGAAAGCCCCCCAACGGTGAGGGATACAAGTCCAACTAGTCTTTTCTCACTGGATCCGGCAAAATCCATAATACGCTTCGTTATTCGCTCCATCACACCGGACTTGTCAATACCGTAGCCAAGAATCATGATCGCGATAACAGCTATTACTGCGTTACTGGCGAAACCCGAAAAAGCTTCCATAGGGTCAATCAGACCCAACCACGGAAGAGTAATCATTACTAGAATAGCGACAACATCCACCCTGAAAATCTCCGTGACAAAAAGAACAACCGTCAGAAGAAGGACTAAAAGAGTTAAAAATATTTCCAGTGAGATAATATCCCCAACTTCCCTTCTAAACTTATTTAGCTCCACTCTTCTTTAGTCTTGTGTAGAAGCCAAAATCTTTGAAGAATTTAAGATTTTGTAGCTACCTCGCTTCCCTCTCAAAAACACTTTACAATCCAAATTTGAATTTAAACTCTTTTATGAAAGATAAACAGTATTACATCGAAAAATTATCTTATCCTCAGTTCTTCCGCAATATCGAAACTAGTCTGATAGATAGGATAAATCATATTGCCATAGTCTCTAAAATAAAATAGTGAGGGAAAACATTTACTAAAAGGGGAATCACCAATGGATAAAATTAACTTTGAGGATATGGATGAAAAAAATATCCTTGAATTATCAATAAAGTCGGAAATAGAAGCTCAAAAAACATACAAATTGCTTTTAGAACAGGATATTTCTGAAGATATCGAAAAAAAGATAAAAAATATCCTCAAAAAAGAAAAAAGCCATGAAGAGAGTTTGAGAAACATCTATAGTGATTGGTATCCAGACAAGGAACCAAAAATAACAAGAGAATCTGTCGATATAGAGGGCCAAATAAAAGAAGCGGGCGATGAAATAAGCAAATTTCTGAGAAAGGCTATGAAAGACGAAAAAAACGCCGAGGAAACTTATTCTAAGCTAGGAGATAAACTTGAAGATAAGACCCAAGCTAGAGTTTTTAAACATTTGGCATATACTGAGCGGGAACATTACGAAGCATTGAAGAAAGAGTTAGAAAATCTCAAGGATGAAAAGTCCTCAAACGAGGATTGAACTGGATGCCCAATCCACTTATTTTTCAAGACTTTTTTGAATTATTTGTAGAAGAATTGTTGCTCATACTTGGGGTTATTTTGCTCGGTCTCTCCATTTTCTACATAGTTTCAATCTACCATCACAGAAAAGAGAAAAAGAATTCTTCAAACAGAAAAGAAAGATGGGAAGAAAAGTTAAGAAAGGCTTCTCAAGATAAAAATCCAAAAGCCATATCAAAAATTGACAGTTCCCATAGAGATAAATTCAAAGCATTTTTGGCCAAAGACGGACCCGATATCTGCTCTGACTCGAAAATACTGAAAAAAATATACAAAAATCAAGGTTTCTTCAAAGAAGACTTAGAACTTATAAAGGAAGGAAGTTGGTGGGAGAAAACTAGGGCCATCGTTAGATTAAAGAAATTAAATATAGAGGAAGCAGAAGAAAATATTTCCAATCTCCTTACTCATGAAAGACTCGAGATAAGACTGGCTTCCCTCGATTATCTCTCTAACATTCAAAGTTCTAAGATTGAAAACTATTTAGAAGACTTATTTGAGAAAAACAGTGAAAATTTAGATCAATTCTTGCTGATTAGGCTCTTTCTCGCAGACCTCCGACCTCAGAGTCTTGAAAATTTCGTCCACTCCTCTAAAACAAGGTTGAGAAAAGCTGCCGCCATAATTTTAGGCAAAGAAGGTCAGGAAGAAGGTTTACCACTCCTGAATATCCTTTCAGAAGATGAAGACCCGAAGGTGAGGTTGGAAGTGGCACGTTCTATCGGAAGAATCGGTTCTAAGAAGGGCCTAGACCTACTATCTAAACTTAAAACCGACGATGACGCAGATGTCCGAGGAGAGTTGGCTAAGGCCGTTGGTAAAATAGGAGATGTTGATGGATTGAGTTTACTGGAAGAACTCGCCCAAGATGAAGCTAAAAAGGTAAAACTACAGGCTTTTCTATCGCTATCGAAACTCGGCGAACCTGGGAGAGAAATCATTTCAAAATACAGAAGTGAGGATCCTAAAGCCAGCAGAGAAGCTTTGTTGAGTTCTTTCACGGGGGAGGTGTAGAACTTGTATACTAATATCCTTTTCACAATATTGATCATATATAGCGCGTTGGTCTTGATCTATTTTCTAGTGCTGAACTCCACCTATTTTGTATTATTGATCCTAGCCACTACAGAAATGATATACGAAAATAGAAAACCGGAATTTGGAGTATGTAAAGGTGAAGCATGTGACCTTGCACCAAGCATCAGCATACTAGTTCCTGCTTACAACGAAAAGGCAACAATAGCGGAAAGCATCTCAGCTTTACAAAAATTGGATTATCCTCAGTTGGAGATTGTAATAATCAACGACGGATCAACGGACACTACCATGCCCGAATTAAAAAAAGAGTTTAAACTTATCAAAGTTTCACGGGACATCAAAGAGGATTTACAATACGAAAATGTCAAACAAGTCTATAAATCGGTGAACGACGATAGAATTCTCGTCATAGATAAAGAAAACGGTGGAAAAGCAGACTCGTTGAACGCTGGACTAGACTATTCTCGAAGCGACCTCTTCATAGCAATTGACGCAGACAGTTTAATAGAAAAAGGAGGACTTCAGAGCCTCGTCCAACCTTACATAGAAAAGGACTCAGAGGTCGTAGGAATCGGAGGGATCGTTCGAGTGACTAACAACTGCAAAATAAAAGATGGTCAAGTAGTAAAAGCTCAACTCCCAGACAAAATCCTCCCTGCGATACAGGTGATGGAGTATATACGCGCATTCCTCTTCGGAAGAGCAGGATGGAGCAAAATCAATGCTCTACCCATCATATCCGGAGCATTCGGACTATTCAAAACAGACAGAGTGATAGAAGTCGGTGGATACCGTACCGACACCGTTGGAGAAGATTCCGACCTAGTCGTAAGGCTTCACAGATTAATGCGGGACAGAGATATAGACTATGAGATAGCTTTCAAACCTGATCCGGTATGCTGGACACAAGTACCGGAATCCCTCAAAATACTCGGACGTCAAAGAAACAGATGGGAAAGAGGACTGATCGAAACCCTAACATACCACCCTAAAATGATTGGAAACCCAAAATACGGATCTTTGGGCATATTAGCCCTTCCTCACTTCCTTCTATTCGAAATGCTTGGACCCATTGTGGAATTAACAGGTCCTTTTGTAATACTGATCTCCTTTTTAATGGGATGGCTCGATGTAAATTTTGCTCTGCTTTTCCTAGGGGTAACAGTGATGTACGGATTACTGATATCTCTATGGTCTCTTACCCTTGAGGAGTTCATCACAAAAAGATATGAGAAACCTATGGATAGAATCAAGCTAATCGGTACAGCAATACTGGAGAACTTCGGCTACAGACAACTCCACTCTTATTGGAGACTGAAAGGAATCTTCGATTTCCTAAGAAAAGAAAACTCTTGGGGGGAAATGGAGCGAGAAACTTTCGATTCTAGCGAAAAAAGTTCAACTGAAACAACATCAGATTCACCTGAATAACCAGACCATACCATATCTGACTTGTTCCTTTTTAGAAATCCAAATGAACTGAAGCTGAAAGGTCTTAACTCACTCATCTTAAGATCTGAAGATATTTCCAAAACAATTATCGAAATATAAAAAAGCCAAGTGGATTAAATAGTTTTGAGGAAATAATTGATGGATCTTAAAAATGAAAAATTCAAGGATTCAATCGGATTGTTTCTCCTCTTACTCGGGGCTGCTTTACTGATACTAACTTTCTTCACAACTTACAAGGTGTTCATGAACCCTGCTTCATTAGAAGGTTTTGCTCAACTCGTCACACCTTCGGACGGACAAGGGGTTGGAAAGATTCTAAAAGTCGCAATTTACCCGATAGCAGGACTTTTGCTCTGGGTTATGGGAAGTGTTAGCGGCAGGCTCGCCAATCAGGGATACAAGATGTATACGACTGAATTCGATTCGGAAAAAGACTAAAAATCAGTTAGTTTCCCGTATCTAGCGAAATGGCATAAGTCGTGATGGATTTCTCTTCTGCAGTTGCTTTGAAGACTCCGTCTGAGATCTGAATGGTCGAAACCTTCTCAAGATTTTCCTCCATGGATGTCCTATAAGAAACCGCCTGCCCATTTTCGAGAAATTCTCCCACATAGTATTCATAATTATAGTCATAGTTTTCGTCGTTAACTACAACTATCACCAGTTCGTTATCTTTCGAATCATGTGCCATTACCACGTTCGTTTTGCTAGATTTCAATATACGGCTTCCTGGATCTATGAATCGGCTGTAATTGGACATCGCATAGTACTTTTTTGTGATGTTATAATTCTCATGTTCGTTCGTTAATATCAGACCCCAATCAGGGCCGCCTTCTTTAGGTACGTTATTTGGGGCCGCTTGCCATATGACCCATCCGTTAGCTCCTAACGTATTGATATCTTTGGATATTTCGTCACCTAATATAAGATAATTCTTTTTGTCGGAGTAACTGAATCCGGTATCGTACTCTGATTGATACAGTTTCTTATCATGAGACCTTGCAAGTTTTCTCAAAGCTCTCCGATCATTCTGAGAAGCGCTGTAAGCATGGGTCGCTATCGTGGAAACGTATGACTTCGCGTTTTCATCATAGTACCTGAAAGAACTTTCCGAAGAACTGATCTCAGGAGGGTGATATATAGAATCAAGCGAAGAACCCATCCAGTACTCTTCAGGAGCATCTACACCTATCGGAAGGTCTCTGGATTCCAACTCCCTTCCAACTTTTTTGATGATGAGGTTTTGCTTTTCCAAGGTGAAATGACACCCCTCCTGTCTCCCATATTTAAACCAAGGGTTCGAAGGCTCATTCAGAGGGGCCAGAGCGTCGAAAGTGATGCCCCAATTCTCGTGGAAGTGTTCCACCACCGTGACTAGATAATCGGCAAAGTTATCGTAATAATCGGGATGTAGATTGTTCGTGTACCCCAAAAGAGAACCAGACGCACACCCACTTCTTGTCATCCAATAGGGAGGGGAGTTCGAGAAGGCTATCAACTTATCTGCCCCTCTATCTATAGCTCCTTTGAGCACAGTCCTCTGATAATTATCTCGAGACCAGTCATACCCCTCATTTTCTCTTGGTCTATAGCCCTCCATCTCCCAATTTTCAACCATGTGATCATGTGAAGGGTTTTCCCCTCCTCCGATGTTGTACCTCACTATGTTGAAGTTTAGATTGTCCGAACCGAAAACGAGACCGATAACCTCCCTTCTTTTGGATCTGTCCCATCCTTCGATGGATTTGGGCCACCACGCCAAAGAGGTCCCGAAACCGTCGAAGACTTGCTGTTTATTTTCCGATTTTACGGAAATGGTCTGCAGATAGGTAGGGTCACTGGAATCTGGAGAATCCGTAGACCCTAGATAACCATGATTGGAAAAGTCAGAGTAGTCATAGACGGTCTGATTTTGAGCTTTGTCAAATTTCCAATATCCAACTAGAGCAGAATTATCTACGGACTCACGATTGTAGAGAGTATTGATCTCAGAGGCTGAGAGAGAACGGCTGTAAATCCTCAGATTATCGATAGCCCCATCAAAATACTCGCTGTCCGTTTCAATATTATAGCCCAGGGCCATCTCACCATTCTTTGAAGCGAAGACATCCGAAGTCGTATTATCCTGCTTAGTTCCATCTACCCATAGTGAAATTTCACCAGTAGGTTGAACATATCTACCGACTAGGTGTTTCCACTCCCCTTCCTGAAGCACATTTTCTGATTCAACAGATTTTCCAGACTCATCATCAAGAACTAAAAACTGGCCATGATTATCCTCGGAGATTCCTAAACCCACTCGAAGATCTCCCTTTTCGAGGATCGTTTGACGATTCTCTTTCAATCCATCCGGTTTCACCCAAACAGAAAAAGTAATCGACTCATCGATGTCTATGGAATCAGAGTTTTCAAAAGTAACATAATCATCTACACCATCAAAACCAAGATAAAAATCTTGAGTAGTAGTTTGTCCAGGTATGATACCGAAAATCAGTACTACAAATATTATCACTAGAGCGAATAATACGGTAAATAAGCTTATAGCTTCTCTGGAAGATGAAATATTCGACACCTTGAATCCAAAAGTCTATTTTGACTCTATTAGTTATTATTGTTAAACATAGGAACCGCTCTAAGCAATTAGTAAAGATTCTTTAATTTGTAAGGTCTACTCAAAAACTGGGGATACATTGAAAAAAGTAAAACAAATGCTTATTTCCATCCCTCTAATTTTTTCTCTCGCCCTAGTTATCGAAGCATTCAACATATGGGTTATTGGATGGTGGGAATTTCAAAGCAGATTAGCGCTCGGAAAAACACTCCTGATTTGGATAATTCTCGGCACGATTATAGGATCTTTAAATGTTTGGGAAAAAGAGAAAGCGATCGGACCAATAATCGCCTTATGGGGAATTTTCATAGAAACTATAAATCTCTATCTTCTGAATCTATGGACTTTTCCATCTAAGTTAACGATGGCAGGGACTTACATAGTATGGGTATTACTGGGATTGTCCATTTATCTCGATCAAAAGACTCACCTAACAAAGAAATTTCTCAAAATTAAGAAGTAAACCCTCCATTTTCTCCAGATATATTCTTAAGATGGCTCTATATCCTAAATAAAATAATTTCCTCTTGAGAAAAGACTCTATCATTGCAATTAACACTGTAAAACTTCGAAATAATTATAAAAATGCCCTCATTACTAAAGGTCGAAGGGAGGTGTTACATTTGGAAGAAGAAATTTCTCTAGAAGAATATCAGGACGCTTACAGAAAAATGAGAATGGAAGAGGAGAAGAAAGGATTCTGGAGTCACTTAACAGTTTTCATACTGATAAACATCATGTTCATCGTAATCAATTATCTATATACTCCAGGAAACCTCTGGTTCTTCTACCCGTTGATCGGTTGGGGAATCGGAATAACACTACACTACATGAATACTACACGCTGGGTCAAAAGTGAACTAAAGGAAAAAGAAGCAATAGCAGAAAAAAGGGCCAAAGAAGAGAAATAGACCTTTTACCATCTGGTGCTGATTTCTTAAACATCAGAGCTAAGGGTGTTTCAATATAGAATCTCCATTTCAGAATAAAAACAGATGCTTTGCTTTAAATCATAATTTACAGCGAAAAAGAAAAATTTCTCTCAGTGAACAGATTTCAAACTTCTTTCCAGTTACCCATCGAATTAGTTATAACCTCAGACAAAGCAGGATGAATATAAATCGAATTGAAGAGGGGATCTATAGTTCCCTCACCAACATACATAAGATTCACAATCTGCTGAACTAGCATGGCTGCATGAGGGCCTACGATATGCGCTCCCAAAATAGTCCTATCATTTTTGTCTACAATGATTCTGCAAAATCCATCCGGTTCTCCCATAGCATAGCCTTTAGCAGTATCGGAATACCTACCTTCCGAAACCAACAATTCATGGTCCTGCTTGGCTTCTTCCACAGTCATCCCCACACCGGCGACCTGCGGCCTAGTGAAGATAGCATAAGGCACCGCATGATAATCCACAGGGACTTCATGATCGGAAAAAATGTTATGGGCCATTATAGAAGCTTCATGGTTCGCCATATGTTTCAACATAGGGTCTCCAATCGCGTCTCCACCCGCCCAGATATTTTCCTTGCTCGTCCGAAGATGCTCATCCACCTTAATCCATCCGTCCTCGTCGGTCTCCACTCCAGTATTTTCAACTTCTAAAAGGTCTGCATTAGATTTCCTTCCCGCGGCAAGCAATATTTCCTCACTTTCTAACTCTTTCACTTCACCCGATTCGGACTCAGCTTTTACAAACTTCATGCCATTTTCCTCACCCACCTCAATCACCGTATGATTCGTTAAGATATCCATTCTTTCGGAAAGTTTCTCTTCAAGAAGCTCGGAAACCCCAGAAGCCTGTCCTGGGACCAAACCATCAGTCATCTCTACGATTGTAACTTCAGTTCCAACAGCTGAAAAAAGATGAGCGAATTCAATACCGATATAACCACCGCCTATTATCACAAGACTCTCCGGTTTCTCTTCCATATCAAAAATATTCCGATTGGTCAAATAATCTACTTCCTCAATACCCTCAATAGGAGGTACAACGGGACGTGCGCCCGAAAAAAGAACTATTTTATTCGCACGGATAGTTTCATCCCCCACCTCCATTGTATAATCATCTACAAACTTTCCAACCTCGTTATAGAAATCAGTATTTTCATCCTCTTCAACCGCTTCTAACAATTTTTTCTTAGAAGATCTGTAACTATCTCTAGTTCTCTCCATAATCTTTTGAAAATCGATCTCGATATCTTTAACATCCACGCCAATCCTCTCAGCCTCCGTCGCCTCCTGTATCACGTCCCCAGGATAAATCATGGCTTTTGAAGGTACACACCCGCGAAGTAGACAGGTCCCTCCAAACTCGTCTTTGTCGACTAGAGCAACATCTAATCCTTTTTCAGACGCTTGAGAAGCAATCTTTTTTCCAGTTCCAGAACCCACAACTAAGAAATCATACTCTTTCATCCCGATCCTCCCTCTACAAACTAACTCATCCTAACTAAAAAACAACACGAAATCAATGACCCAAAAACCAATTCTACATGTCAATAACTTTACTCGTTCCGTATAACCACGTTTTCAGGCAATTCGTCCACTCCGAGCGTCCAAGCAGTGTAATAATCCTTCACATTGACCTCATTAGCATCCTCTACAACAACGTTTTCCTGGAACGGTGACAAAGAAGCAACCTCAGAATATTGCGACACTCTCTCAAGATGAACGTCGTAAACATTTCCATCCTCTTCACTCACTCCCATCGAAACGTCGTCACTCCATATAATCGGATCCTCATAAATCATCCTGAACATCCCCATCCTATTCCCACCAATGCTGGATTCAATATTGATCAAATTGTTTACATCCGAACTGTCCATTTCAAAAGTTTCGAAACTTCCCTCCGACAAAGTCTCAGAAGTGCCGTATTTTGTACCGTTAATAGTCAAATAAAAATTCTCAGTACTGACCCCAGTTTTATCCCCTCGCATCACAGACCATTCATCCATATAACAAGTTACATCCTCATTCTTAGAATTCCATATCGTCTTTATTATCCATGCCTGATCGTTCTCAGGAACGGTGAAACTGCCCTCATACCATTGATAGTTCTCCGTAAGGTCAATATCTTCTATCACCTTCGTTCTACCCATCACTTCCCGATCTATATTCTCCGTCAAAACCTTCACCGAAACATCCATCGCATTTTCAACCACTTCATCAGCTTTCACCTTCACCCTTATGTCGTACTCGCCACCGGGAACAGCCCAAGGGGTCGTACTCCAAGGTATCTTACCGCCTACATGAGCATAACCAAGACTATCCGGCCCTCCAGTTCGCTCATACCATGTGGCTGCAGCTAAATTGTCTACTCCGTAAAATTTTATCTGTCCATTTTCACTGTACTTCGCAGGGTCCAAACTATCTTCAGATGGTTTTCCATTATTGAAATCGTTTTCATACCCGAGCCACATATCAGTATAATAATTGAACTTCCTGTTTATCCAAACTAGTTCAGTATCATCTTCGCCTTCTCCAATCAGTTGGACCTTGTAGTTTTCAGAAACAATTTTATTTTTCCACTCTATAGTCTCTCCATCTTGAGTTATGTGAGGATTCGAAATCCATTCTAAACCTTCCGGGTGATATGTAGAATCGACTTTTTTGTCCATCAGATGATTGTATCCTATATCAAAAATGTTATTATAGAATCTAATCTTTACATGATTTTCATTTATCTTATAGTGAGTAACACCAGCACTGTCTCCATGAGCATGCATAGCATTCTTTATCACGTTCACCCCAAACTTCTCAGCATTATACGGTTTTCCAGTGATGTTGTGCCCATGAGTGTAAAGCAATATCTGGTCATTGTTCTCCAGAAAACCTTCCCACCAAGAATAGGTATCCATCGAATACTTGTACGGTGCCTGAGTGCTGAAAAGGGTCGAACCGTGAGGGGGCCTGTGAGTCATTATGAAGGTGGTCTTATCAGGATAGATTTCAGTGATTTGCTCAAGCCAATCCCTCTGGGCCCGGTTCAAAACATTATGATTACCTAAACCCGTAGAAACCATCAAAAAGAGCAAATTATCGTATTCGTAAGAATAAAACGGAGCGTTCCTACCCATCTCCTCCATATCCCTAGGAACCCAATATGGCTTATCAGGATTGCCCTTGTACTCCTTCTCGAAGGGGCTCTCAAAAACAACATTGAAAAATGTCTCCTTAAACATGCCCTCATAACGATAAGGATAAGAAGTAGCATCATGGTTCCCCCACAATACAAAATAAGGAAGATGAAGGTCTCTCCATGCGTACTCCCTATCCGGGTCCTTCATAAAATCACGAAGAGAATTCTCGGTGGGTGTCTCCCTTCCACCATGCAAGTCCCCGACGTGAACCACAAAATCAACATTGGGAAAACTTTCATCTTTCATAAAATCCTCGACAGCTTTAGAAACTTTCAAACCCGGCAGAATGTAACCTTCTCTCTGAGAATCAGCTACCACTGCAAACTCCAAACTAGACTCCGAACTTTCACTTGGACCACTCAAACAATCCCAATCAACAGAAGCTGTAAAATAGATACCCACACCTAAAACGGCCACGAGTAAGATTAGTAAAAATAGGCGATCCCAGTCCATTTACAACACCATATCCACTAAACACTTTAACAATTAATAGTTCGAGCCTGTATTTAGGTTTTATTTGGAGAAGTATTCAACCATTTTCAAAAAAACCGCGTTAGTCCAACCAAAGCCAGATTGTGTAGGATACCTTCCAATTCGACTCACCTTCCCTTCCTGGACATCGTATTTCTCCCAAAACTTTCCCGTGTCCTCAAAAATCTCTCGGCAAAGCTCAATCCACTTATTCGCTATTCTCTCAGCGTCCTCTTTATACCCATAATTGAGAAGACCTCTGAAAACTATCCAATGCAGAGGGGCCCACCCGTTCGGCCAATCCCATTGTCTTTCTTCATCCAGATACTTCTTGTCAGTTGTCGCTAAGCCGTAATCTTCTTCGAATAGGTCTAATTTCTCTTTCGCTCTTTCCGCCTGTTCTTCTGAGGCGAGTCCGGCCCATAGAGGGAAGTAACCTGCTAGGGAGTAGACGTTTGTTCTTTCCCCTGAACAGTGATCATAATCAAAGAAGAATCCTTTCTCGTCGCTCCACATATATTCGTCTATTAGTTCTTTTCTCCGGGAAGCTTTTTCTCCCCAGACTTTTTCCGCTTCGTCGTTTTCCAGTTCTGAATGGATGTAGGAGAGATCGGTTTCGTATTTATAGAGCAGAGCGTTTAGGTCGACTGGGTTTATGTCCAAGCATTTGTTGAAGAAGCGTGAAGTCCTGTCCCATCCTGATTCGTCTTCTGCTTGTTGATGGTAATGGGTTTGATCGAAATACCTGTTTAAACCGTTATCCGTAGTCCTCTTCCTCGAGTTCCAAACCTTTTCGTATTCTTTCTCAATGACTTCCACCTTCTCTTCAAGCCATTCCTTATCTCCGGTCTTTTTGTAAATCTCCGATACCATCGAGGAGAAGAATGGCGGCTGGGATTTCGCCAGATGGTAGAAACGATTGCTCGCTGGTACTATGTTATACTTCCCTATCAGATATGAGAAGTTCTCGACGACTTCTTTAGCCAGTTCAGTTCTATCCGAGGCTAATAGGCCTAGAATTATGAAGTAACTATCCCAATAATACATCTTTTTCTGGAACTCTTCGTGGTGAGAGGGAGCAAGATATCTTTCGGGAAGACCTATTAGGAGTCCGTCATCTTCCTCTGTCCTGAACGTAATTTTGTCCCAGTAATCTTCTATAAACTCCAAGGACTCTTCATGCCTTTTCTCCAGACCCAATGACGCTGATTCCATCATATCTAAAAGACCTCTAAAATGTTTATCGACAAACCTATTCGATTTCTAATTCCCTTTTCTTTGATTATGATTCTATATAACCATTATTAAAATAGAAATCTGAATCTTTTTTTGACAGTAAAAGTTAGGTATCTTGAGGATTCACATGAATTCAGATCCTGTGTATCTAGAATCGATCGATTCACTGGATGAGGTTATAGGTGTAGGCGATAAAACTTCTAGAAAACTTGAAACACATTTTGATTCCGAAAAGTCCGCACTGGAAAAAATAAAAAATGCCGACATTTTAGAAATTTCCAAAACACCTGGAATCTCTTTTGCCGATGCTTCCAGGATAGTGAAGAAGAACATAGAAGACGAGTATGGCTCCGATAAAATTTTAGAAACTGAGTCTCTTGAAAAAATCTATCAACGTTTATTAGATAAGATAAAGGACAGGGCCCGAACAAGCTACGGTGAAGCTAGATTAAACATCTACTTTCCCACATCATCTGAGGAGAGAGTAAAAGAAGTAAGAGATTGGGTTAGAAAAGTTCTCGAAATAGATGTTCAAGGGAGTGTCGACGAGATAAGAAATGTGAAACCCATGGAAAAACCGAAGAACTTTGACGTTTTTGATAGGGTTATTTTGACCGAAGACTTCGAAACTTCCGAGAGGATTCAAGATAAGGTGTCGGGAATCCCGGTGGAAACCATTCAAAACCCTCAAGAAATTCGTAAATATCTCGAAGATTATCAAAATATCTTCATAGTTAGCGAAAAAATGAAGGATATAGGGTTAGAATCCGAAAAAATCAGTCACTTGACACCTCCACTGAAAGATGTTACGAATATTTTTCCGGAGAAGATAATTTCATACTTTACGAGGAATCTAGCATCTATCAAAAGTAGTTTAGAGGTCTTCAAAAAAGTTAGAACTCCTCTGTTCCCTGATATTTCGGAGGAAAAAATAGAAAGATTAGAAAATCTCTTGGATAAAATCGATTCAGACGGAGAGATAACGCAGAATGAAGGACTTAAAAGATTGAGAAGAGCTTCTGAAAATCTTACTCAGGTCATTGAAGAAAAAAAGGAGCAGGCAAACGACGAATTAGAGAAATTGGTTAGTGAAAAAGAAATAAAAATAGAAGGAACTGAAATAACCAGTTTATTAAAAAACAGAAAAAAAGCCGAAGAAATCGTGAGATCAGAATTATCCGAAGATTATGAAGAGATAATAGAAAGAATCACTGAAGAAACCATAGAAGACCTAAATTTGAAAGGTGAAGAAGAAAATCTAGCGAAAGAACTGTTCCCTAACGAACTAAAGATTCCTCTAAAACCGGACGAAGAAATCAAGAAGAAACTCATCCGGAAAATAGACAGTAAGCTTTCTCAAAAGTCACTGAAATCGAAAAAAGAATTTGCAGAAGAACTGGAAGACTACAAAAAACTTTCAGAGAGGATAGTAGAGCTAGTTTTAGAAATCGACGCAGCTATTGCCATTAAGGAGTTTTCAGAAGATTTTGATATGGAGATGGCGAATTTAAATGATGAGTATACTGAGATAGTGAACGGTAGAAACCTTTTCATAGAAAACCCTGATCCCGTTGATTATAAGATAGAAAATGTCCGTCTTTTGACCGGAGTGAATAGCGGAGGTAAAACTTCCACCTTAGACTTGCTGGCGCAAATCTATATCTTAACTCTAATGGGTTTACCCGTACCTGCAGACGAAGCCAAGATTTCCTCTGTGGAAAAGATCTACTACTATCGAAACATCAAGAAAACGATGAGTACCGGAGCTTTAGAACATATTCTCATTAGATTTAACAACCTCTTATCCTCGGACAAAAAGAAGCTAGTTCTGATAGACGAACTGGAAAACATTACAGAACCGGGGGCTAGCGCGAAAATAATGTCTGGTATTTTGGACATTTTAGAAGAAAGAGAGGATATAGCCATATTCGTATCCCATCTAGCTGACAAGATAAGAGAAAAAACGGAAAAAGAAATTCCTGTAGACGGAATTCAACCGCAGGGCCTGGATGAGAATCTGAATTTGAAGGTTGATAGAACACCTAAAAGGAACCTTCTGGCTATGAGTACCCCTGAACTGATTGTTGAAAAACTATCTGAAAAAAACGATTCTCATTTTTACAGGAAATTGTCCGAGAAGTTTGAAGACAAAAATCAGGATTGAGCTTTGCACTAAACCGAATACGATTCTTTCAAAACTGTCAAAACGAGAAATTCACATTACGTCTCTTTTCTACCATGCAAAAACAATAGGCAAAATAGATTAATCGAAAAAACAGAAGGTGTTACGGACAGGTGATTCTTATTGTAAGTTATCGCCGGAAGATGTTCCTGAAATTTTCTAGCTATGGATTTCTAAAGAATCTAAGATTTTTCGAACCGTTTCTTTACCTTTTCTTCTTGGCTTCCGGACTTTCCTACTTTCAAATAGGACTTTTGATAGCAATCCGGGAAGCTTTCGTGAACGTATTCGAGATACCATCCGGGATAGCAGCAGACCTCACAGGTAGGAGGAGGGTAATGGCCATAGCTTTTCTCTCCTACATGGTCTCGTTCATCATATTCTACCTGTTCGGTAACTTTTTCATATTCATACCGGCAATGATTCTCTTCTCTCTGGGAGAAACCTTCCGGTCAGGGACTCACAAGTCAATGATAATGGAACACCTAGACCGGGAAAACATGGAAGACCAAAGAGTGGACTTCTATGGAAAAACGAGAGCAGCTTCTCGGTTGGGTTCGGCCATCTCCGCCATCCTAGCAGCTCTAATAGTGTTCTATTGGGGAGGTTACAACATAATCTTCCTTGCAACCTTAGTACCCTACAGTCTAGGTTTTGTCCTCATGCTCACCTATCCGAAAAAACTGGACGGAGAAACCTCGAAAAGTCCAATGAGTGAAATGTGGAGTCATACAGTCAGTAGTTTCAAACAACTGATTTCCGAATCACACCTAAAGAATATGTTTTTGAACTCTTCAGTCTACGACGCATTTTTCAAAGTTTCTAAGGATTATCTATCCCCGATAGTGGAATCTTTCGCATTATCCATACCTCTATTCTTCGGTCTGGCTGGAGAACAAAGAACCGCCATCATGGTCGGAATAGTTTACTTTTTCGTCTATTTGAACAGTTTCATATCTTCCATGAAGTCTTCCGACCTCTTAGAGAGAATAGGTAATCTTCCAAGAGCTCTGAACGTGTTATTTTTCTGCTTATCGGGTCTTTTCTTTTTAGTAGGGATATTTTTCAACTTGGACATCACTATCCTTTCCATAATATCTTTCTTATTCCTCTACACTCTGAAAAACA
The DNA here is from genome assembly GCA_964554215.1 of Hadarchaeota archaeon (SeqCode). Classification (GTDB taxonomy): domain Archaea; phylum Hadarchaeota; class Hadarchaeia; order Hadarchaeales; family JAGGTB01; genus CAYLJV01. The sequence goes on from CAZKND010000006.1 coordinate 16,355, forward strand.
TCAGACGACCCATGGTGGTAGGTTATCTCAGTGACCATATAGAACGTCAGAAGAGAGCCACGCTTCTGAGCGCAGAATCACAACTTAAAGCCATCTTCGGAATGGTGATAGCACCTATTTTAGGATTCATCGCCGACGCTGCTGGATTGGACTATACCTTCATCATCGGAGGGGTAATGCTACTCGTATTAGGACTGCTTCTCCGTATCAGCGAGCCGGAAAACGATTGAAGATATAAAAAACCTATCCAAGTGATTCTACATGATTATATATCTGGAATCACAGAAAAATAATCAAATCGGGTGAAGATTTTTGAAAACTAGTCGGATTATAGTCATAATACTGCTTGTAATCCTAGCCGTAGGATTCATCGCTACATATTCAGACGAGGTACAGGACCGAGATATATCCTTCAACAGATTCTTCCGACAAATAGGTCAAAACCTCCCAGAAGTGGACGAAAAAATACCGATAGGGGAGGAGGACAAGACCATCGACTCCCCGATCTACGGCCCAGCGGAAGCCCCAGCCGTATTGGATTATAAAGTGCATTCTTATGAAGAAAAACCAGACTCGACTGCTTATTTCAAACCTGGACTCAAATATTCTATAGAATATAGCTTGTCCGGCCTTTACCCTAATCACGGAGTCGCGGAACTTAAATTAATCAACAGAGGAGACAACCCAATCTTTGTCTATTCCGTAGGTTTGAGAGGAGATTGGATGGAAGAAGGATACTGGTACTCCAAAAAGACAGGTTTCGAAATTAAACCAGGTGATTCAAAAAACCTAGGGCTGCTATCATTCAGAAGCCCAAAAAATCCAGGAAATCATGACATAAAAGTCGGAGTATCCGTATTATCAAAAAACAATAGAGGAAATTGGTACGATTACGGAACAAGATATCTAGATTCAAGAGAATACAAGATAAAACCTCTAGCAGAAGAAAAAGACATCAAAATGGAAAAAGAGGATTATTACTCGGACAAAATCAACGAGCTGATAAATCCGGAAAACCCGGAAATCAAGTCGCAAGCAAACGAAATAATCGAGAACTACAGCGGCGAATACAACGTTTATCAGATATGCGCTCTTTTCGATTGGGTCAAAAACAACATTTCTTACGTCAGTGACCCGGAAGGAGAACAGGACTGGTCAACTCCTAACGAAACATTGGAACTCGAAGGCGGCGATTGTGAAGACCAAGCGATACTTCTAGCCACGATGATTGAATCAATTGGTGGGCAAACCCGAATACTTCTCACGGACAATCATGCTTATAGCACTGTTTATATCGGTCCCCCAAATCATGCTGAGAACGTCATGAGTGCTATAAGAAAGTATTATGGAACAGAATTATCCTTTGCTTATAGAGTAATAGAAAACCAAGCGTGGTTGGTCCTAGAAAGCTCTGGAGGTCTTTATCCTGGAGATTACCCTGTAGGGGCAAAACCTACAGAGAGCGCATGGGCATTCACAAACACTGAGAAAATCACCTACGTGACTCCTGAATAAACAGCAGACTAATTTATTTACTATTTTTGACGCCTAAACAGCTAAAATTATGAAGATTTTAGTAAAATAACCGGGAAATATCAAAAGGGGAAAATAAAGCAGATGAAAAAGGAAGTAATTGTCCTTGGGGGAGGTTTTTGTGGAATTACAGCAGCAAAAAATCTGGAGAATAAAAAAGAGATAAATCTGACTTTGATAGATAAAAAATCCTATTTTGAATACTATCCAGGACTACATGAACTCATTGCTCAACCCAATCTTTACAAAAATATGATTATACCATTCAAAGAAATTTTGAAAAACACAAACCTCATCCATGAAAAAGTGGAGAAAGTCGAGCCTCAGAAAGTAAAAACTGAGAAAAGAACAAAAGAATTCGATTATTTAATCATAAGCGCAGGCGCCAACTATCCTATATTCATAGAGGATAGGAATGTTTTCACTGTAACTTCAGTCGAAAATACCCTAAAGTTAAGCAAGAAGGTCCGAAATTCGGAAAGTATCGCAGTAATCGGCGGAGGTCCAATAGGAACCGAAGTCACTGGAGAACTGATCACGAAGACTTCAGGTAAAAAAATCACATTGATTCACCTAAGAAATAGACTCTTGGAAAGAGGGCCAAAAAAAGCTTCCAACTACGCTAAAAATCTCCTGGAGGAAAATGGAGCAGAAGTTGTGTTGGGTGAAAAAATCGTTGAACATCCGCCCGGAAAATTTCTAACAGACAAAGGGAAAGAGATTGAGGCAGATTTAGGAATATGGTGTGGAGGGATAAAACCTAATATTGAATTTATGGAAGGCTTTGAAGATTCAATATACTCTGAAAATGGTGCTTTGAAGGTAACTAATAAACTAAACCTAACAGGACACTCAAATATCTTCGCCGGAGGGGATCTTAATAGCATCCCCGAAGAAAAAACCGCCCACAATGCAGAAATCCATGGTTATACGATTGCAGAAAATATACTCCGCTCTATAAAAGGAAAAAATCTAACCGAACACTACCCACAGGAAAGCCCCCTACTGATAAGTCTAGGTTCTCACAATGGAATGCTAACTTTCCAAGACTGGACATTAGACGGATATCCTCCCCTTCTGATGAAGGACCTGATCAGGAGATGGACCATGTTAAAACTCAAGAGTAAACGACTCCCCAAATTAGAAAAATTCCTATTAAAAAACTCCCCATTATAAGAAAAATCTCAAAACAAAAGAAGGTAAAACAAATTTATACCGTATCAGGTAATCAAACAATCAAGCTTAAATGATAGAACTTATGTACTTTCACAATAAGTTCGAGAAAGATGAAACCTGAAAAGATTGAAAAGGTCCTAATCCCCTACACAGGAGAAAAATTACCGGAAAAAGCAGAAAAAGAGGCCCTAGATAGGCTGGAAAAAGGGGGTAAGCTTTTCCTTCTACACATTGTAGATGAAGCGCCAAAAAGAAGTTTAAGATATAGGACGGGCCAAATCGGCGAAAATAGCCAGATAGTCAAAACATTTGAAGAAACCATGTCAAAAACTCAGAAAAGAGAAGCGAAAGAATACGTTGAAGAAGTAAAGGAAAGAGCCGCTAATAAGGGAATTTCAGTCGAAGCTATTTACGCAGAAGGATCTCCAGGAGAAGAAACCGTAAAAGCTGTTGAGGAACACTCTATTCAACTAATCCTCATGGAAGAAATAAGAAACAAAATAACTGAAATCTTTGCTGGCGATGAAGTAGACTATATAGATAGTAGAGTTCCTTGTGGAATAGAAACTGTTTCTACATAAACACTACCATAGCCCTATAAGCTTCCACCAACCGAGACCTATGGTTAAAAACACGACTATGCTCAGTAAACCAAGCACAATGCCGGCCTTGAGCAAATTCTTCAAATCAATTCTTCCAGTTGAATAAACCAGTGCTGCACTCGGGGTCGCCACAGGAAGCATGAAAGCCATAGCTGCTCCCATTGCGATCAAAAATGTAGATACTTGAGGAGAAAAAGAAGCAGCCAAGGTTGGAATAGCTATAGGAAGTATAACAGCTGTAGCTGCAGCATTACTCATCACGTTAGACAGAAAAACGATCAAGACCAGGAAAATCGCCAAAAGCAAAAACGGATAGCCAGGACCTATAACGGAAGTAAGTCCACTAGCTATGAAATCAACGGAGCCCGTCACTTGCAAAGCATGGCTGATAGAAAGAGCACCACCATATAGGAAGAGAATACCCCAAGGCATGTTCTGTTCGATATCTCTCCAGGTGATGGTCCTTGTAAGATATAGCAAGATCATGCCCCCTACCGCTACCGTGGCAAGCCCTATTCCGGTACCAACAGTCACCCACAAAATTAAAGCAAATGCAAATATTATCGCAGCCTTCTTCTCATTTCTACTCATCGGGCCCAATTCCTCCATCTCCTCTTCTAATTCTCCCTTGACCCTGTCAATATCTATTTCACCCCACGGAAATACAACTCTAAGGACTAGAAATGTAAGAACCAAAAGAGCCAGTGATATCGGCACCCCTGCAACCATCCACTCTACAAAACCTAAAGATATACCTTCCAAACTTTCCAGAATACCTATTGCCAAAACGTTCCTAGCCCCTCCTAAGAGCGAAGCAATACTACCTACCGACGTCCCATAAGTCAAAGCCAAAAGGAGAGAGATAGTGAAATTAGAATCATCCGCTACTTTCCCCGCCTCAAGTATTCCCAAAACAACGGGCAAAAGAAGAGCTGCCACTGCATGACAGGGTATAGTCCACGAAAGTAAACCACTCAAAATTATTAAACCAAAAATAAGCGTGGTCGAATTCCGACCAAAACTTCTCAAGAATTTTACCGCCACCCTTTTGTGAAGATTTGTCTTCTGCATAGCTGTGGAAAAAGAAAATGCACCTAATAGGAAAAACAAGGCCGTGCTACCAAATCCAACAAAAGATTCCTCAGGATTCACAATACCCAAAGTAGGAAGGAAAATCACACCCAGTAAAGCCGTAACACCCATAGGTAGCGCTTCAGTGACCCATAAAATTCCGACAAAAGCCAGAATACCTAAAGCTCTTTGCCCTTGAGCAGTGAGAATTTCAGAAGTGGGGATTATTGAGATTACAAAAAGTGCAATCAGTGCCAAAATGATATACTGAACACGTCTTTTCAACTCGGAACTAGAAAATTCGTCAGTCTTACCTTCTATTATAGAATCATCATCACTCGCCATCTTCCTCACATCTCTTTCTTAACAACTTTCGATATACTGAAATAGACCATTGATTATTTTCAAAACTAAAAAATATTATATGCTAACCTAAAATTCCACCGAGCTTAGCCCCTTCGTCTGAAATTTTAAATTTCCTAATCTTCTTACTGTGATCAGAACCTCTCATCTTCAGAACACTTATACTCTTATTGACCTCATTTTCCTCCTCGATATACCTCAGTAAAATAATTCCATCGGTCAAAGAACTCAATCTGAGGTCACCTGTCTTCATTGAACTCAAATGAGATTTTGAGTCCTCATTGAACATAGGCCTAGCCATATGGGTCATCAAACAAGTGATCCCTCTAGGTTTCAATATAGAGTTCAGCTCCAACAATAATTCCCTCAAATCATCCTTACTCATCTCAGCAGATGGAATAGAAGAAATCGAATCCACCACCATCCGCTCCACATCCACCGCATCAACTACATCTCTAACATCATGGAGAAACCTGTCAGGATAAGTATCTATCAAATTAGGCGTGATAAACTCCAAAAGACCATCATCCATATATTTTTCGAAATCCCAACCGTGAGATCTGGCAATGCTTCTAATCTGAGGTGTTGGCTCTTCTAGATTTACAAACAGAGCTGGCTCCCCCTTCTTCATCCCCTCAACTAAAAATTGCATTGCTAAAGTCGATTTCCCGGTTCCAGTATTACCTGATAAAATAATATTATGCCCTTCGGGATATCCTCCATTAAGCATTTCATCCAATTTGTCTACACCGGTTCCTTTTCTATCTTCAAAATCTGTCTCGGCAATAGTCTTCCTAGGAATTATTTTGGGATATAGACAAATCCCGTTGGATGTTATATTGAAATTTATCTCACCACTTTTGTAGTCAACCCCCCTCATCTTAAGCACATTTAAGGATCTGACCATCTTTCTCTCTCCTAAACATAATCCAATTCTATAATCCCATCTGAGATGAAATCCTCCACTTCAAAACGGGAGGAGTACTCCTTCTCTGAAATCAGAAAAGTCGTGCAACCTAAGCCACTGAGAACAGTTCCTAATCTAAAAATAAAATCCCTAAACAAACCCTTATCACCGAAACGTAATCCCGCAGCTGTTATGGAATCTATCACTAATCTTTTAGCATCATAATCCTCAACAAAATCTCTAATTACATCTACAAGATTATCCACATCTTCCCTAACAACATCTTCACCGCCCTTAATCCCCAAAGCATCCATAATGCTACGAAGATCTGTGACCTTAATATTCCCTTCATTCAAAGCCTCCTCATCGAAAAAGTCCATAGAATTCATATTCTGAAGAGCTTTTTCAAAAGGCTCAGTAGCAGCTATATATATTCCTGATTCATCAAACTGCTTCTGACCTTCAAATAACCATTGCATTGAAAGAATCGTCTTACCGGTTCCTGCTTTACCTCTCAGCAATACAACATGACCCTCTGGGATTCCTCCCTGCAAGGTCTCATCCAATCCATCTATACCTGTCTGTCTAACTTCCCTATCTAAATCGTTCATAAAATCAACCTCAATCGATACCAGTTCCTTTCTACATTCTATTTATTATGATAATCAAGCTTAAAATCTCTATGATATTACCTTCCTAAAAAGAAAATTCTATTTTTTGACTTTTAAAAGGTTCAAATCAAATCTCCAAATAAGTGAGAAGTTCGAAATATTAATAATTCTCGTTCAGAGTGAGCTGGTGTCCTCATCAATCAGGAAATAAAACTTTCATCATCACGAGCATCCTAAAATTATTCAAACTGTCCTAAAACTTATTTTCATCGATTAGTCCTAGACTTTTCAAATATCCAAATCTTATAATTCACCACCCTAACATTCCCTCCTGCCTCAACCACAGTCACACCACCTTCCGAAGGAATACTCCCCCCATAATAGGCGTTTTCAGGATAAGAAACAGTCCACCTAGCAGTTCCACCATTATCCATCTCCAAACTCATTTCAAGAGCAGCACCTTTTCTCGGAGGGGATAAAAACTCCAGCACATTTTCCATCCAGCTATGCAAATATTCATTTTCAACCCTGGGGTTCTTCAAAATCAACTGTTCCGCAGAAGCTTCAAGGGCCCCTACCCCAGGCCTAGGTTCAGAATGTCTCAAGGTCCCAGCCAAATTAATCCTCTGCATCTCTACTCTACGATTATTCGAAGCTTTGAGCGGGTTGATATTGTAACCGAATAGAAGACTCACTGTGATTACAAGAAATAAAAACAGAAAGACAACTACCACTATATCTGAAACACCTTTCTGATCTAACTGTACCATGCTATAACCTCCAGTTTCGCGGGTTCTCTCCCCTCAGCCATTGTCACAGGAACGGAGATGGAACTTTTCATAGCGTTTCCAGGAGGCGAATTGTCAAAGTAAGCAATCTGTCCTCCGCTAAAATGTTCTAACCTAATTTTGTACTCGAAAGTCTGACCGGCTAGTTCTCTTTCAAAATCAATCTTCTCATTATCAAGCTTGTTCCTATCCAACATGTATTCCACCGGATTGTTTTCAGCTCCTCTTTTGACAAGGACCCTTGTCGATAAATCAGAAGCAATGCTGGTAGTTGCATCCGAAAGGGTAGTCATCTCCTGAACTCGCCTATTCTGCCTGTAAGCTGCCAGTGTAGAAGCTATGAAAGTGACCACGAATATTAGTATTATTAAAACTCTAAGTATTCGGGAAATCTCCATCCTCAGACCTCCCTAACTTCTATCAAATACTCATCATTATCCTCATACAGACTAAATCTTAGATTATAAACACCGGCAGAAAAATTATTTTCCACATAAGAATACTGATCCTTCACATCTAGAGTTTCGGTTGAACCATCAATGCTCACAGAATTCTCCTCAAATTTTAGTTGATATCCAGAAGGGACTTCTACCTCTAATTCAAAATTTTCCCGTGGGTTACCAGGGGTCAAAAAATTCTTAATAACTGCATCATCGATATCTTCCACAGCATCCTGTGCATCCAAATGCGCCTGATAATCCTGAAACTGTCCATAACCAACTATGAAACCTAAAACAGAAATACTAGCTAAAACGACCAATCCTACCAATTTTAGAGCATACATAAGTCCTCACACTTATCTCGAATTATACACCGATGACGCTCAAGAAGGAAAACCCTAGATAAGACAGAGTAAAGATCGTCGTTCCAGAGATTACAGCCAAAGGCACTTTATCCCAGAACTCAATCGGATCCCTTCCTACCTTGATGACAGAAATATGTCTCACGACGATCAAAATCAAAGAGATAACAGTTATACCCATAACTAGAGTCAAAAGCGCCAACTGTCCCTCTGGAAGCGAACCCGTCAATAATGGGATACCCGACAATCCCGCTCCCTCTGCCGTTTGCTCAACAGATATAGAAATCTCACCCATGAAATCCATAACCCAAACCGATAAAGCACAAACCACCGGCAATAGAATCAGTCCCATCATCCAAAGATTTCCCGTAGCATCACCTATCCTCTCTCTAAACCTCCTCTCGACATCATTCAAAGTATCCAAAAAATCAGCCGCCTGCATAGAAGCCCTGCCAGCAGCTTTCTCAGAACCCTTCTTAACACGAGTTATCACTCCCAACAGATTCGCCACAAGTGGATTGTATATATTACCTAACAATCCCGTCTCGAAAAACGCATAACTAGCATTGGTAGAAAACTTATCCATAGTATCAGTAGCCTGAGTCAAAATCCGCCCGACATCCGACCCCTCCATCAATCCAGAAGTCTCTTTCATAGCTTGCCTCATAGGTCGACCATCGATGATTCTCGAACCGATCACGTTCAAAGCCATAGTCCAATCGCGAGTCGCTTCTCTAATCTGATCCCTAATCTCCGCTCTAGGCCCGACTTTCAAATGCGCATAAACGGCTATACCGCCGGTCAGACCCCAAACTATCCAGAAAGTATTCGGCCAAGCGACCAAAACAGACTCGGCGAAAATATCAGCTAAATAGAAGAATCCTGGAAGTGAAATCAGGAGAAATGTGACTAGCGAAGGAATCCAAATCGAAACATTCCTTCCAAGAATTTTTGCCTTTCCGGAAGGGGGAACCCGAGGGTCATCTTGAGGGATACTTGGAGGTGGAACGGTAGCAGGACGCTTACGTCCGATGAAAGTGGTAAAAGCAAGGAAACTTATGATAATCGCTGCTGCAGCTAAAGTGAAATACCTTATATCGATAAAGTTCATGCCAATCAGTCCAAAAATAGGCGACAGCCCTATAACCCCGACAATCACCAAAGAACCGAAAACCATGAATGTCATTGTCGGCATCACTAACGAATCCAATCTAGAACCTAACTGTCTCTCCGCACTATCGAGAACTCTATCCGGAGCTTTAGCCACATCCTGCTGACGTAAAGTTTCTTCAGTCTGACCGGTTGAACGTAAAATATCAAAAATTGCCCTTCTCACACCCTCATCTATCTCACCCCAATTATGGGCTATTACTGTCAATAATTCTCTAACCGATTCATAACTCCTCCTCTGATCCATCTCCAAAAATCCTTCTCGAATATCCTCCGCCAGTTTTCCATCGCTTGCATTGGAAGCAAAAATTGCAGCCCCTCTCAGATCCGGTCGATGATGAAGGGCAAAACTCATCAACATAATGGTTTCAATAGCCCTTGACTGAGCTTCGGACTTAGCTATATCAGCAGAGCTGACCGGATAATAATAGAAAACTGCTCCGCACAGGCCTGAAAGCACAACACCCAAAATTGGAAGATACAATATCGAACTGAGTGAAGTCCCCAAGAACAATAAAACTATCAATGGAACAATAGTTGCTATAATAGGCAGAAATATTGATGAAAAGAATCCGGCCCACCACTCTGCCGGCGTTACTCTGAGACCCGCCAATGAAATCTTTTTCCTGGTTTCCTCTTCTAACTCCATACCTTCAGTTAGGCTTCCAAAGATTAGCACTGAAAAACGGCAAATTTTTTCATAAAATGTAAGTGGCTCTTCTTCCTTTTTTTTAATTTCTTCCAAAATTTCTTTTACGTCTCGAGATACCTCCGGTAAAATATCCGGTTCTTTCAATTAACACCCTCCAACCAGCTTTCCCAATTGGATAGCGCTTCCTCATAATCCGGTGCATTTTGATCCACCTCGACAAAGTACTTGTCGTAAGCCTTAGTGACAAAAGGTAATTCCAAATATTTGTCATCGTCTTCCTCTCTAGCCAACATCAATATTTCTGATTTCATTTTTGCCTCCGCTAATATTTTCTTCAATAAATCATCCGGATCGATAGCCAATCTCTCACATTGTCTGTAAACTTTTCTAGAACCTCCGTCCTCCGGAGATAAGAAGCTGAGTTTTTCCGCAGCTTTTTCAACATCCAAATCTGTTAGATCGTAAGAATTAACTTTCTCAATCCATTTGTCCGGACCTGAAAAGAGATTAGCAGGTTCAAGAATGTCTTCTGATCTATTATCGGAGAAAAGTTCAACATATTCCGGATCTTCAGTCCAATCCTTCAAAATTTCAGATACTTCAGTGATTCTCCGGATGGTACCTTCAGAAGTTTCAAACTTACCTGTACTCACGATAAAGTCCACATACTTGTAAGCCGCCTCATGGAGACCCATTATATTCACGACCAGATCATACATCTGTCTCTTTGTCCTAGCATGGAAACTTGACAATACCGGCTGACTACCTCTCCGAGCCGCCGCACCGAGTGCTGACTTCACAGCCTCCGTTGAACGGACCTCCGTAATAAGCCAATAGGCAGCACCACCCCGAAGGAAGGCATTTACCTGATCCTGAAGATGTTCGGCGTCCATTACCCGAACATTCTCTAACTCATAACCTGTATCTAGGAAATCATCAAACTGAACTTCTTCAGTATCCTGGAATGTAATAATCCTGTCTCGAGACCCAATCTCCGGAATTTGAGTAATTAGATAAGAAGTTTTAGCAGTTCCAATGTCTCCAATCGTAAACAAAGAGGAACCCATCCTAATCATATTACTAACAAATGAAGATGCTAACGGGGTAATAGATCCCTTTTCGAAAAACAAAGGCTGTGTCCACGGATCTCCCCTTCTCTTACGGATAGCCGCAGCAGCAGAATTTTCAGTCCAAAGAACAGGATGTCTACTTATGAAAAGCCTCAATCCCAACTCCGGAATTTCAGCATCCAACTGAGGATCAGGCTCATCGAAAGTTCTACCCAATTTTGAAGCTAGAGTTTCTGCCAACCCCATCAGAGAGGGTGAATCCCAATAAATACCGGTTTCACAGTTCCCCCATTTCTGATGAACAATCCTAACGGGCTGCTTTTCGGGCGGGGCCTCTACATAGATATCTGTTATGTTCTCATCCTTACTGATCGGTTCTAAAATCTTATAGTTCAACCACTTGGCCATCGTCTCCGCTAAGCTTCTAATCTTGTCTGATGGTAAATTCAGGTCTGATTTTTCTTTGACGATATGCAGCAGGGTGTTGTACCAGTCTTCTGCGAATCCTCGGATCCGGGAGGGTTCGGCAAATCGAGCGTGGGAAGGTGCCGTGTCTATCTCCATCTTGTAGGCTTCGTAGAGGAGGTCGACTTCTTCTTTCGACAGGTCGAATTCCGGTATTTCTAAAGAGTAGAGAGGTACGGGTCTGTCTTCCTGTTTGTATATTTTCACTTCTCCTCTTTCTTCTTGGAGCGGGTAGGAGTCCAATAGTTCCAAGTCCCCTTCTGGAGGCTTCCAAACTCCTTCTACGAAAAACGGTTGGATCTTGACATCTAAAACATCGTTATAGTTTGAAGAATCTAAATCTTTGAAACCTGGAATGCTTTTCAAAGAATCTTTTATTCCGTTTATCAGTGCGAAAAAGTTCTCATCTGAACATTCTGAGCATTCTCCATTTGATTGTTCCTCTTCTTCTTTCACCTTGTCTAGAGGTGAGAAATCTTGCGGATTTTTCATTATTTCGGGCCATATCTCTTTCATCTTCTCCATTCGCCGGTCTATGCAAGATTCACATTTATCTAACTCCGATTCTGGACTATAGTACGTTCTGTCCCATACATTTGCCTTCAAAACTCCGAGAGTTCGGGCTATCTTTGAGATTTTAGAAGTGGAGTAAATATTATCGAAACTAGTGCTCAAAACGACTCTTTCGACTTCCTCCTCACCTGACAAACCTTCAAATACGCATCTTCGACAATTTTCCGAATCCAGAGAACTTGCCTCCACACACCCATCACAGTCACACTTAGCTACATTTATTGGGCCTGATTTGGTTATATCAGAGCGAGACTCAAATCTTTCGGTTATAGGTTCCATTTTTGTTCCCCTTTTACATTAATGACTAATCGTTTTGGATTTTATCCTTCAGATCAAACGAGTTCATCTGTTATGTTTTAAAAGGCTGTTTTAATTTATGTGTTTTCTTTTTACCTGGTTTGATGAGTGGAAGAACCATTCAATCTATTTCTCCAAAAAGATGAAAAATAAAGAGTTTAAAAAGCTATTTCAAGAACAGAAAGACCTCAAAATTATCAAAATTCCAACATGGAAAATTATCTTAAAAACATAAGCCCATAGACAGATTAATCTAGAATAACTAAAATTAAAAGGGATAAATTGTCCACAGCAATGAAATTATTGGCTAGCGTCATCCTGGCTAGTATCTTCCTCACCATCGCCGGTGCTATAGGAGTTCGACTGAACACTCAAATAAATAGAGAAGAATTCAAAAGCGAGAGCGAATCTCTAGCAAACACTATAAAGGGTGGCATTACCCCAGAAAACAATTTCGAAATAACAGTCCCCAACGATTGCAAATTAAAATTTGAAGGGGAAAACATAATCGCTGAAATAAATGAAGTTCAACATCATTATCCTGCAGGAGTTCCGGTCTACGGAGATGATTTAGAGCCTGGAACTCACAAATTAAACTTCAAAGAGAATGAGAGAGGAGTGACAATATATGGATGATAAAGGAAAGATTATCTGGAGACTCCTCTTCGGAGTCGTCATGGCGGCCCTGTTGATAGGCGTATTGTTAACCTACACTTACACCCAAAGGCAGTTCGCCGAAGAAAAAGAAGCTCAAAACTTAGCCGACGACCTATCGAAAACTGCATTTTCAGCCATAGATAGGCAGGAAAGATCTATGACCCTTCCAACAGAGATAGGCGATTCATCTTACAGATTGAAAGTGGATGAAGATCAGAACGAGTTCCAGATTGAAATTTCAAAAGAGGGAGAAGAAAACAAGACGTTTCGTTCTACCGCGGGAATCAACCTTGAAAACAAAGGGCAGGTCCCCGACCCCGGAGAAGAGATATATTTCAGAGGGGATGGAGAAAAAGTCTTCTTCTCAGAGGACCCAATAGAAACATTGCCGTCGGATGGAGATGTGAACGGGATAGAATATAATTGTCCGGAAAAATTCTACGAAAAAAACAAAAATGAACCGGAAAACTCTACAGGCCTAATTTACGCTTATTTTTACGCAAGGGACCAAATTGGGGCTGATGTCGATGTTGAGGAATACAAATGGGAGAGTTCTGACAAGTTATTGGTTAAGATTTCTGGAGAAACTTACAGAATCGAATGGAACGATTTGCCCGCAGATGAATTTTCTGGTAAAAAAGTAACAAACATAACAGAACCCGAAAACCCTCCTGAAAACGGGTTTAAAGAACCGGGCTATTCGATTAAAGAAGCCTATGAAGGCGGATGCCTCTACTCCCCGGAAGAAGCAAAAAGCAACATAATGAGAAGGACTTGGGAAGACTATGACGGAAATATAGCTGAATTATCCAACATACAATTCGAAGAGGATATTACCGCCACCATAATCGAAACGGATGTCTCAACATTTTCAACATGGAGATTGGAATTCGAGGATTACACATTTTACCACGGAACAATGCCTTGGAAACCGGAAGACAACGATCCAGGATTCGCTTTTTACTCGATCGATCATTTGGAGGTGGTGTGATGGATTTCTCAAAACCCGGAGAGAAGGGAGCAGCACCGACACTCATAGTCTTTATCCTGTTCGTAATGGTGTCGACAACACTCGTGATTAGTTACATTCAAACAACCGAAGAATCAACAGTCAGCAGCATCCAAATGGCTAACGCATCCGACACAACTAGAGCTACTCTTAATTCGATAAACTCCGAGTTGGAAGAAGCCCTCAGAAAATCGGCTACTGCTGCAATGTACGATGTGGGTATGGGTGGAGGAACTATAGACGAGGTGGAAAATAAGACGAAGGAGTATATGAACAATAGGATAGAAAGAGGCTGGGATTACGCCAATTTGGACACTAATATCCCTAAAATAGGCGAAGGTACAAATAATTCCATAGAATTCATAGAACAGCCAAACGGAAGTCTGTTGATTAGACTAAGATTGGAAGACAGCGAAATCAAGCATGCATTAGGACCCACAGCCTACGGAACCTATCTACAGGTTAATTTATTCCCTAGATTCAGGAGAATAGAAAGTTTAGCAAAACAGATCGACAAAGATTTAGAGGACACTGACGATCTTCAAAGTTTAGAGGATAACTACAATGAGAAATACAAATACGAGGGAATAAAAGTCGAAATAGAACCCGATAGCATAATCGTAAGAGATCTTTACGCCGGAAGAAGAGTAATAGTTTAAAAAATTAAACCTTACAGTATTTCTTTCAAATCTTCCAAACTATCTACTTGTAAATCCGCTTTTTCACTGTCGTGCCAATCACGACGTTTGACTAAAATAGTCTTCATCCCAACAGCGTTCGCTCCCTTAATATCAGTGAAAGGCTTATCCCCAACCATACAAATTTTCCCGATCTCAACCCCCAACTCTTCAGCAACCATGCTAAAACATTCAGAATCAGGCTTCGGTTCTTCAGTGTCTTCGCCGGCAACGACTACAGAATCAAAAAGATCATAGAAGTTTAAAGGTTCAATTCTGTCGATTTTAGAACCTCCAAAATTATCCGTATCGGTCAATAGACCGAGTTTGTAACCTTTAGAATCTAAATAATCAAGGACAGACTCCGAACCCGAATAGGGTACCGCTGAAACCTCATAGTTATCCCAATATATATCGGTCAACTCTTCAACCAAATCGGAATCCAACTCGTCCTCTATACCTATAATGTCAAAAAAAGATGGCCACCACTCATCTCTATCATACTCCCTCTTACGATTCTTTTCGTCGTCAAAATCGGACAGTTTTTTGACCAATTCATTAAGTCCCATGTCCAACTCTTCGGAATATCTCCTGAAAATTTTCCCTGCCACGGCCTTTTGAGCTGCTTCTAAACCTTTCTGAGCATCGAGAAGGGTTTCATCCAGATCGAAAACCACGGCTTCAACATCTTCGAAATCGGAACCACTCAAACTACCTCACCACCACAAAATTCGGTGACATAATCCAGCATGATTTCTCTAGCCTTGTCCAATTTTCCACCCACACCAGGGATTCCGCAAACCATCAGCAAAACATCCGTCGTATCAGTGGTGATCTTTGTCTCTTCAGAATCTCTGTAAGGGTAGATAGCTACTATCTTCTCGGAATCCGAAACCACGATTTCATCACCTGAGAGTTCCTTAGGTTCGTCCATTCCGATTCCTCGAAAGACCTCACCTCTCTCCGAAAAACGCAACTCCAAATCTCCTTCTAATGTCTCGTAATCGAAAGCGGCCAAAGGTATCTCTGACTTGATAGAAGCCAGGTTGTAAGCATCGACAAGGGTATTGATCGATGGAATCTCTTTCCCTTGAAGGATCCTTCGGATGAGAGCTTCGGAAGCCGGTCTCGTTTTAGTAGGGTCTATCTCCAAATCCCAGAAAAAATCTCGATACTTCCGGAAGATGGAAACATCTTTCAATTCGTCCAAATCTCTCTTCTCCCGGACTTGCGAAATCACTTCATCCTTAAACTCTTCTAACTCCCCCGAACCACTCTCGATGTTTACTCCTTCTACCCGGTTTGTCAAGACTTTCAATCCGGGGAATTTTTCTCTAACCTTTTCGCTATATTCCAATATTCACACCCAATCCAAAGTTACAATTTTTAGATAAACAATCTTTCAAAGAAAAAATATTCATTTTTCGTTCAGCTCGAATTCAACTCTATTCCTATCTTCCCCTTTATTCACCATGTTCTTGATTTGGAACTCGCCCAGTTCTTTCGTGTTCTTCACATGCGTTCCGGCACATGCCGTTTTGTCTAAGCCTTCGATTTCGACTATTCTCAGTTCTTGGACCGAATCCGGTAGAAGATCAATCCTCGTCCGTTCCTTGTCCAATTTTTCAACTGCTTCCTCTCTCGACATGGTGTAAATGTCGACCTCTCTCTCATCTTTCACAACTTCGTTCACTTTCTTCTCAATCATCTCGACCTTATCCGAGATGCTCTTAGAGAAATCTATCCTCGCCCTATCTTCATGGATCTGATTACCCGTCGTCCTACCTCCAACCTCGTCGAGAAC
>CAZKND010000007.1:0-2596 GCA_964554215.1 Hadarchaeota archaeon (SeqCode)
TCCATGTTCGAAAGAAGGATGTTTCCATCCCAACCTGTGTCAAAGAGAATATTTTCGTCCTCAAGCTCTATGAAGCAAGAAAATCCCCATCCACTTTCAAATTCGGGTTTAGCATCGTTATCATAAACTATTTTAAATTTCAAACTTTTCACCTCAGTAAATATTTTTATTGAGTAATATTTTTCATTCTGAAAGCTTATCGTTTATCTTTCTCCATAGATTCTCTATCTCTTGAGCCAATTGTGAATCGGAATGCTCAATTACCGTTTCTTCTTCTATCATAGCTTTGGTAGCTGCATTGTCATAGGGGAGTTCTCCGAGAACTGGAATATCTTTTTCTTTGCAAACCTCTCTGATTTCTTTAACTTTGTCTTGATTGATGCCGGCTTTATTAATACAAACTGAAGATTTAATCCCAAAGTGTTCTGTAACTTCTAGAACGCGTTCTAAGTCATGGATTCCGGACACGGTTGGTTCAGCGACGACTAAAACATAGTCTACACCTTTGATAGAGGCTATGACAGGACAGCCAATTCCTGGGGAACCATCAACAATAATTAGGTCATCATCTTCTGCAATCCTTTGAGCTCTATTTCTAACCTGTGTGACCATTTTTCCGGATGCCTCTTCTCCAATCTCTAGTTCAGCGTGCACCATGGGGCCAAATCTAGTATTTGATTCGTATATTTCTCCTGTTTTTTTATCTATCATCTCTATCGCATCTTCTGGGCAAGCGAATGCGCAAGTTCCACATCCCTCACATTTGTTTTCCTTTATTTCGAAATTCTCATTTATCGCCCCGAAACGACAAACGTCTCTGCATCTTCCGCACATAGTGCATCCATCTTTCTTTTTCGCGGTGGCGGAACCGATATATTCGTCTTCTTCAATTATTTCTGGATTTAGGATTAGTTGGAGGTCGGAGGCGTCGCAGTCGCAGTCGGAGATGACAGGGCTATCTGCGAGGGAGCTAAAAGCAGCGGTAAGAGTAGTTTTTCCTGTGCCTCCTTTTCCGGAAATAACGGTCAATTGTTTCATTTTACCATCTCCTCAATCCTTTCGTAAAGATTCTTGAATTCGTTCTTCCATTCTGGCATTTCCTCGACAAAGGGTGTTCCTTCAGAGTAAAGTTCGGCGATTTTTTTGTTATCTGGGATTTTCATTAGGATAGGAATATCTCTTTTTTCACAGTATTTTTCAACTTCTTTGTCTCCCACGCCGTCTCTATTTATAATAACTCCGTAAGGTATGTCTTCCTCCTCTATCATTCTGACGGATAGTTTGAGGTCGTGAAGTCCAAATGGTGTGGGTTCCGTTACCAGAATTGTGAAGTCAGATTCTTCGACTGTTTCGACAGAAGCGCAAGCATTGCCAGGTGGTACGTCTACTATAGTGGGTTTGTTTGGGTCTGCGTATGATTTTACTGCTTTAATGACGGATGGTGCTAAAAGTTCTCCAGTCTCTAAGACACCTTGATAGAAATCTAGTTCACCGTCTCCCTTCTCCACTTTCCCTATCACTTTTTTCTCTTCACTGATTGCGTCTTGAGGACATGCAAGCTTACAAAGCCCGCATGAGTGGCATAGTTCTGGAAAGACCATGGGTTCTTCAGGTGTGATTACTATGGCGTTGAATCTGCAAAGATCAGCACATTTTCCGCATAAGTCACATTCCTCTTTGTTTATTTCAGGACTGAATGAATGTATCTCTTCTAATTCTTCTAGCTGTAAATCTAAGAATAGATGGCAGTCGGGTTCTTCCACATCACAGTCAAGGAGCTGAGCATTTTCGATGGATAATGCAAGGTTTAGAGAAACAGTTGTTTTGCCCGTTCCGCCTTTTCCGCTGGCGACAGCAATCCTCATTTTTCATCCCCAGAATCGCCGGGATTTTTATGCAAGATGTTTTTTATTTCACTTAGGATATTTTTGAATGATTCTGAAGCTTTATTTCCTTCATCTAACACTACAGGCTTCCCACTCTCCCCACTTTCCACTATCTTTTCGTCCAAAGGTATTTTCCCTAGGAATGGAATATCGAGTTCATCAGAGAGGTTTTTCCCTCCGCCTGAATTGAATATATCCGTCTCTTCATTACAATTTGGACAAACAAATCCACTCATATTTTCCACTAGACCTAGAACAGAGAGGTCGACTTCTTTTGCAAAGTTTACAGATCTTCTTATCGTTTGAAGAGCGACTTTTTGAGGTGTTGTTACTATAATTGCCCCGTCGGCGTTTGGTATTAATTGTGCTATGCTAAGAGGTTCGTCACCTGTTCCTGGCGGAAGGTCGAGTACTAGATAGTCCAAATCTCCCCATTCTACATCTCCCAAGAACTGTTGTATTGCCTTCATTTTCATAGGTCCTCTCCAGACAACTGGAGAGTCTTTTTCCGGCAACATGGAACCAAGTGATATGACTTTGAGCCCGAAATCGGTGGATATTGGACTTATTGCAGAATCTGACTCCTCCGGCTTATCATCGTAATCTATACCAACTATTTGTGGAATGTTGGGGCCGTGCATATCGCAGTCTAATAATCCGACTTCATTTCCTTGTTCTCTCAATTCTGTGGCGAGGTTAGCTGCAACTGT
>CAZKND010000007.1:2606-23982 GCA_964554215.1 Hadarchaeota archaeon (SeqCode)
CACTCCTCCTTTACCACTCATTACCACTATTGTGTGTTCGATGTTTTCGAGATTTTGAGATATTCTCTTTCTTCTTTCAGCCATTTCTTCTTGAGCTTCTTTTCTACTATTCTCCATTTTGAACAACTTCTCCTGAACTTGAAATGAATTTGTTCTCGTGGCCTTTTCAGGTCGTCTCGTAGTCCCCGCCCTCTATTCTGAGAGATTTTCCATTTACCAAAGCATCTGCCACCTTTTCCCTGGCGGAAACCAAGGTTCTGTAAAATGTAGGTTGGGAGATATCCATCTTTTCTGCCGCTTCGTTTTGATCCAGACCTTCGAAATCTTTCAGCCGGATAGCCTCGAATTCTTCGACCTTGAGCGTTACTTCTTGGTTAGATTTTCCTTTTCCCGGTCCAAAATGTTTGATGTTAGGTTGGGACCTTACTCTCCTTCTCCTTCGACGTCTTGGCATTTTATAACTCCCTTGCAACTTTCTAATAAGATAATTAAAGTGTATTAATGATTGCTCTTCTATTTCATTCCCTTATGGGCCGGTCCAGTAGGGGATTCGACTTTTTCGAGCTTTCCAGAATTAAGTTTCTCGATATTTTCCTTCAGTGTCCCTTCTTCCCCTTCGTATACCTCTATGTTCCATTGCTCGAGAGCTGAGAAAGCTTTTGGTCCCATTCCTCCTGATATTAGTTTGTCGACATCTTCGTCGCCTACGAGTTGAGCTGCGGCAGGGCCGGCTCCGCTCGATTGATTCCCTGCTGAATTTTCCAGAGGTTCATAATCGATTATTTCTCCGTCTTCTACTTCTGCTATTACGAAATTTTGGCATCGTCCGAATACGGAACTCATTTCGCTTTCCAAATCTTCTCCTTTTGAAGTTAGTGCTATTTTCATATTCTCACCTCTTGATTCATTTATCTTTTAAATCTTCAAGACTTTTCATGACTTGATTTAATTGGTCTTCTAATCCTTCTATTCTGTTCTCGAGCGATTCTAATTCTTCTTCCTGAGAACTTTGTTCTCCTTCATCCCTTACTTTCTCTTGGTTTTGAGGATTTGAAGGACTCTGACCTTGCGGCTTTGACATTTGTGGATTTTGTTGATTCATCATTCTTTGACCCATTCCCATTCCTCGACCGCCACCTTGGCCCATTCCTGATTTAGCAGCTGATGTAGCTTCGGAAATTGGTTCTAGTTCTCCGTCCAAATATTTTTTGACTGCTTCCTTTACACTCAGTCCTGAAGCAGAAACCATTTTAACTCCTGCTTGGTTTAGAACCGATGCTACATTGGGTCCGAAGTTTCCGGAAATTACGGCTTCGGCTCCTTCATTTGTTGCGAAACCTGCTGCTTGGATTCCTGCTCCACTCTTAGCGTTAGCATACTGGTTTTGAACAACTTTGGAGTTTTGGATTTCTCCATCCTCGGTATTTACGACTGTATATGTGGGACATCTACCGAAAACCTGTGAGACTTGGTCTTCCAATCCTCCATTTTGCGTGGCTACAACTATTTTAAACATTTATATCACCTTTCAGACCTCAAAAGAATATATATTCATTAATATTTAAGTATTTGGTGTGGTTTGAAATTTTCCTGAAAGGGTAAGATCTGGTTAAGTTAAACTATTTTGAATTCTTCTTGATGGGAATAATAAAAAAGAAAAAGAGGTGTTTTAACCCTTTAGTTGATTGATTGCTGTTTTAATCTGGTTCACTTGGTCTTCTAGAGCGGCGACTTGTTCGGCTAACATCTGGATGTTTTGGTTTGTTGAGGGTTGTGTTTGTGTTTGTGGCTGGACATTAGGTGCGGCTGTTTGAGCTGTGACTGTCTGCGATTGGGGTTGTTGGTACTGTACGGTCGTTTGTGGTCTTGCTAATCCTCTGCCTCGACCTCTTCCTCCACCGTACCCGGCTCCACGTCGGAACCCCATACCTAGTCTAGGTGCTGGATTAGCGTATCCTGGGGTAGAAAATCCGGCGCAGAAACCTGCACCTCTTCCAGTCATAGGGCCTTGACCTGTTGGTCCAGTTCCATCTCCTCTTGGCATTTATAATTCACCTCAGAAAAGAATATATATTCATTATTATTTAAACATTTGGTGGGGTTATGAGAAATGATAATTGTCAATTTTATCCGAGATTTGTTAGTATTGTCTTTTGGTATTAAGGTTGTAGATTTAATTAGTAGTTTATTGAATAGTTTTCCAGAAGCCCCTGTTTCATGGCCTATTAAAATATGTATAAGCTATTTGAGATAGAAGAGGTTCGAAATTATCATGTCAAAAGAGGATTTTCATGAATTAGAAAAAATATTTGAGTTTATAGATATCAGAAAAATAATTCCAGAAGAGATTATTGAAGAGATTCAGTTGGAAATAGATTCTGAATCAGAGAGAAGGATATCAGAAATTGCAGATTTTGTTGAAAATAGAAAAGAGTGGGAAAGTCATGAAAAAATAGAGCAACCTTCGAAGATACAAACTGAATTGGCTCCGATTGGTATAGTTCATTCACCATTTAACGATGATAGGGTGAGTCCTTTTCAAGCTAACAAATCCGAAGAGACAGCAAAAGTAGAAGTCTTTGAAAAATATGATGATGCTTTGGAAAGTTTAGAAGGTTATTCTCATATCTTCTTAATTTTTGAGTTTAATCGCTCTATTAAAGAGTCCCAAAAAGAAAATTTGAGCCTACAGTCTCACGGTTTGAAGGTGGAACCCTATTTAGACGATGAGATACATGGAGTATTTTCTACTAGATCTCCAAATAGACCTAATCCTATAGGAATATCTATCGTAGAACTTCTCGAGCGTGAAAAAAATATATTGAGGGTTAAGGGTGTGGATATGTTTGATGAGACTCCACTCCTTGATATAAAGCCCTATGTGCCGGAGTTCGATGTCAGGAAGGATCCAGATATAGGATGGCTTGAAAATCATCAATGATTTTTACTTTTTTGTTTAGGTTTGAGAATTTAAAGGAAACTTTCTAAGTTTTTTATTAATTTAAATCTAGTTAAAAGCTCCTAGTTTCTCTAATTCGTCATGTAGATTTTTGAATCTTGAGACGCCGTCATGATTTGGGCCTAATTCTTCTTCCAATTCTTTAACGGCCTCTCTATAACTTTGTTTTTCATTTCCATCAATCAAATTATCTCCATATGTGATTATCTTTTCCTCTATTGAATTTGGGATGAACTCCTTTTCAGGCAAACCAAGTTTTTTAGCTTCTTCTTTGGAGATTCCCGCACCTAAATGGTTTCTAGCTATAGGAGCTAGTTCTTCTAGGCCCTTCTTCTCTAAGATATTAGCTCCGACTATACCATGATTTATTTCATGTGTTTTGGATCGCCCGATATCGTGTAGTAAAGCTCCTATCTCTACCAGATTCAGATTAACCTTGAAGTTATTGGCACTGATTTTTTTAGCAATTTCCATAGAAACATCTCTAACAGCTTTGACATGTTCTATGACATCAGAAGAACAGCCTTCTTCCTTTAAAATCTCGATAGCTCTTTTGGGAGATATCAATTAGGTCCCCGTTAGTTGTTGATTAAGGGTTTCGATCTGCCTTTCCAAAGCTTCCACTATCCCACTGTTATCGAATTCTTCTAGTTTTTCTCCACATTTAGGACATTCAAATCCAGTATCCACAGCTTCATCAAACTCTACTCGAGGGTGATCATTTTCGCATTTGAAGAACATAGTGGATTTTTCATGTTCCAAACGGTCTCTAAATTTTTTCAAAAGGGTTTCCTTGTTCTCGTTCAATAACTCTAGGGCTTTATCGGGTTCCATGTGCCAGTAGTAAATGTACCAACCGGTGTCTTCGTCCCTTGTCCTTCTGTAATCAACCACTTCGTTCTCATATAAATCGTACAGAATTTTTCTTACAAGGTTGAGTCGGACATCGATCTCGTTTGCAATCTCCTCATCGGTGGCTTCCTCTTCTTCGATGAGTATCTGTGCCACTTCTGCTCCGTGGTCTCCAGCCACTCTGTTCAAAATCCTTTCGAAAGCTGGAGTTTCTGTGAGTTCTTCAATAGAAGCCATATTTTTTACCTACTTTCGAACTAATTCTTCCCAGTTATTTATTTAAAACTAACCCGGCGATAGGAGTTAATCCTCATCGCTCAAATCAACAACTTTCTTACCCTCTTCACAAGGCTCCACTTTTCGCTTCGCTCCTTGGAATTCCTTTTCTAACTCCTCCCCTGAGAAAAAACGATCCAGAAAAACTGATAGTGCTGCAATTTCCGAATGAGGTTGATTACCTACAGCTATGTTATAGTCTGCCTTTTCGTAAACTTCCCGAGGGACCTTTTCCGCTCCCACGACTATTAGAGTATCTTCTCCCTTTACATCCGAAATTTTGTTGTTCAGATTGGATCCGTACATGGTTAGGTGAATAATTTGTCCTTTGCCATTTTTCCACTCGTTTAATTTTTCTCTCCAGGAATCCACTTCTTTTATGAAGAATGATCCTCCCCATTCATCTCGGACCTTTTCGAGACTCTCCTTGACTTTTTTTACTCCTTTGCCGGAAAAATAAATGCCGTCGGCCCCAAAAGCTCGAGATACTAGGCCAACGTGAGTACTTGCTCTTTTATCTCTCACAGGTCTATGTCCGATTCTTAAAACTTCGATTTTTGGCATTAGTCTTCACCGATTACTTTTATTTTGGATTTTTCATCGATATTGTTTTGCAGTTTTCCTAGAAATTTTTTGTCAGTCCAAAATTCTACTTGGGTGGGATTTCCATAGTCTACTTTTTCCACTTCCGTGTTTTCGTGTAATCTGTGCATTAACTTCTCTACCCCTTGTTTCTTCTTTGTTTCTAAGCTGACATGAATCTTTTTTACGAGTTCAGAACGTATGTGTTCCTTTAACTCTTCTAAATTAGTCCCCTTCTCGGCAGATATTGAAAATACCTTTGGAGCGATTCTTTTGAGAGATTCTTTTTTTCTTTTCAGAGAAGACTCATCTAACTTGTCTATTTTGTTAAGGAGGAGGACTAAATCAGCTGAAGAATCGGAGATTATTTCTCTGGAAGTTTTGAATTTTCTCATTATTTCTCTGAAATGTTCTGAAGCATCGACTACTAATAGGATCATGTCTGCTACGTAAATCTCTTCCAGAGCCGCTTTGAATGCTTCTATCATCCATGGGGGGAGGTCGTCAATAAATCCTATAGTATCGGTTATCAGTATCTTTTGAGACGATTCGTCCAAAGTTCGTGTTCTGGTAGAAAGTGTTGTGAACAGTCGGTCGTCTACTTCTACATCGGCTGAAGAGAGTGTATTTAGTAGTGTACTTTTACCTGCATTTGTATATCCTGCGATAGCGACTAGATTGAATCCTTTTTCTCGTCTTCTTTTCCTTCTTTCGTTTCTAGCTTTCTCGAGTGATTCTAATTTTTCCTCGAGGGATTTCATCCTGTTCTTGATGGTGTCCACTCTGGAACTCTCTCCGTATTCTCCTCCACCTCGAAGTCCGGGAAATTCCTCTAGTTTTGCTCTTTTGACACTTTCTTTGACCCGCGGGAGTTCGTAATTTAATTGCGCATATTCAACTTGGAGGTTGGCTTCCGGAGATGACGCCCTAATAGCGAAAATTTCTAATATTAGTTGAAATCTATCAATCACTTGAGTTTTGGTCTCTTTTTCTATTTTGAATGCTTGAGTAGGTTTTAGAGCGATTGCAATTATTCTTTTTTAAGCATTTTTTCTCTCAGCTGCCTCTGCTACTTCTTGGACCTTGCCTTTACCTATGTTGTAGGTTGGGTCCGGTTTTCTAGTTTGGTGGATCTTTTTAACTATTTCGTAGTCTAATGTTTCAGCTAGGGCGGCTAATTCATTCAGCTTGGAAGATTCATGGGGTGAAGTTCTTTCTACAAGCACTGCTTTCATAAGACTCATTTTTCATTATGGTAAATTTTCCAATAAACTTAGGCCCGAATTCTCAGCTAGAGCATAGTTAAGCTAATCTAAATTAGAGATTTATTGAAAAAATCTCTGAGGGTAGAGAATTTTCACGTTTTAAATCTTCTAATAAGAGTGATTATCGCCACTTGATAACGTTCGAAATTTTTAATAGGTTAAGAATAGATTTATTGATAGTAGAGGCGAATTAATTTGTCGGAATATTCTGATATCGATAAACCAAATATCGAAGACGACTCTTATCTTGCTAATTATGTTAGGCAGTTAGAAGAAAATATAAGAGGCTTGGAAAATGAGCGGGAAGAGATAAAATCTGAAAACGATAGGTTAGAGAGAGAATTAAATGATTTGAAGTCCGAGTACGAAAAATTAAAATCTCCACCTTTGGTGGCTGGAGAGGTCTTAGATGTTCTTCAAGATGGTAGGGCAGTTGTAAAAAGTAGTTCAGGCCCTAAATTTTTGGTTGAAGTATCAAAATTCTTGGAAAATGAAGAGATTACACCCGGTGCTAGAGTAGGATTGAACCAGAGGACTTTGAATGTTATGGAAGTTCTGCCTTCTGAAAAGGATCCATCGGTTAAAGGCATGGAAATTGAGGAGAAACCTGAAGTAACGTATGAGGATATTGGTGGACTGGAGGAGCAAATTAGAGAGATTAAAGAAACTGTAGAGTTGCCTCTTAAAAGCAGAGGTTCTTTCGACGAGGTAGGTGTGGAACCACCTAAAGGTGTTCTTTTGCATGGGCCACCTGGGACAGGTAAGACTCTTTTAGCTCGTGCTGTGGCAAGAGAAACGGATTCTACTTTTATAAAACTAGTCGGATCCGAGCTTGTTCAGAAGTATATTGGTGAAGGAAGTAGGATGGTTAGGGAAATGTTTGAACATGCGAAAGAAAAGTCACCTAGTATAGTATTTATAGATGAAATTGATGCGATAGCTTCGAAAAGGCAGAGAACTTCTACCAGTGGAGATAGGGAGGTTCAGAGGACTATGATGCAGTTTTTAGGCAAATTGGACGGATTTGAACCGAGAGGAGATGTTAGGATAGTTGGAGCTACCAATCGTCCAGATATGTTGGATGAAGCTATTTTGAGGCCTGGCCGGTTTGACCGTTTGATAGAATTCCCGATTCCAGGTAAAGAAGAAAGGAAGGCCATATTCAAGATTCATACTAGAGATATGACGGTAGACGAGGAGATAAACTATGATAAGCTGGTGAGGAAGACGGAAGGTTGTACAGGAGCCGATATTAAAGCTATCTGCAGTGAAGCTGGTATGCACGCTATTCGTAATGAAAGGGAGAAAATACTGGAGAATGATTTCGATAGTGCTATCGTGAAGGTTAAATCAGGTGAGCCTTCGGAAGTTTCTGGAAAAATGTTCGTTTAATTTAACTGATTAGCTGTTTAAGGCGCTATTGCTTTTAAAAAACTATATATTACGGAAAGAATTTAATACTCTGTAGGACTTACTAAGATTCCGGTTGAAGGTGTTAAAATGTACAAGGTTGGAGAAGCTTTGGTTGGCGATGAGCCAAATACCGCTCATATAGATTTGGTTATAGGAAAAAAGGATGGTCCTGTGGGCGAGGCTTTTTTGAACGGTATGTCTCAACCTACTGCCGGACATACTCCTTTGTTGAGTGTCATCAGGCCTGATCTCCCTGTCAAACCTTCTACTCTTCTAGTTCCAAAAGTAACAGTTGAAGGAATGGATGATGCGAACAAGGTCTTTGGCCCTGTTCAAGAGGGTGTATCTAGGGCGGTGGCTGATTCTGTGGAGGAGGGTATAATCCCTGAAGATGAGGCAGAAGAATTAGTAATTTTGGTGAGTGTTTTTATTCATCCTGAAGCTGATGATTTTCAAAAGTTAAATAGATTCAATTATGGAGCTACGAAATTGGCGATTCGTAGAGCGATGGAAGGCTTTCCAAGTGTTGAGAAGGTTAATGAGGAGAAGGATAAGGCGGGACATCCATTAATGGGTACTAGAACTGTCAAGTTGAGAAATCCTCCATATCTGCAGATAGCCATGGATAAACCTTCCTTGGACCAACAGTTGAACTTAGTGAAATCACTCCCTGATAATGATCATTTGATAATTGAAGCAGGTACGCCACTGATTAAAAAATATGGTGTGAGCGTTGTTGAAGACATCCGTGAGGAGCGAGAGGATGCGTTCATCATAGCTGATTTGAAGACTTTGGATACAGGACATTTGGAGGTTAAGATGGCGGCTGATTCTGGAGCCGATGCTGTTGTGGTGTCGGGATTGGCGGATAATAACACTATAGAGAAAGCTGTGCGGGAAGCGGATAAAGCTGGTGTTTATTGTGTGGTTGACACTCTAAATACTGATAATCCTGTTGATCTCATTGATGATTTGGATGAGAAGCCTCATGTTGTAGAGCTTCATAGAGGTATAGATGAGGAATATGCTGGTGAGGCACATTCGGCTTGGGGAGATATTCCTGCTATAAAGGAGATGACTAAGGAGAACCTAGTTGCGGTTGCTGGAGGTATTACTCAGGATACGGTTGGTGAAGCCTTTGAGTCGGGAGCCGATATACTTGTTGTTGGAAGGGCTATAGCTAATTCTAAAGATCCTCGTGCGAAGGCTAGAGATTTCTTAGAATCAATGGGTGAAGCTTGGAGTGAGAAGAAGAAAGAAAAGTTTGGGGATATAGAGCAATTCCGTTGGAGAACGGATTTTTAATTTTCGTTTTTTGATTTAATTTTTTGTTTGTTAGAGCATGAGGGATTATGCTTTTATCTATCTGATGTTTATTTTTAGCTTGATGTGGTATTTTTGTTTTCACAGGATTTTAGAGGATTTTTAGGTCTTAAAGATGATAATAAATAGTTTTCATGACTATTTTAATCATATTTTTGATGAAGAGTTTATTAAGATGTTTTATATCAAATAAAACCTATATAACCATCTATCTTTTAAATTAAAAATAGCACATTTTTAAAGGGGTGTAAATATTTTTGATGTAAATCCCGCACCCGGGACTCCAAAGTATGTGATTTTGAAGGCTTTGCTTTCAGATGATTTGAATGCTACTCAGTTGGCTGAGGATATGGAGATAGGTGTTAGTGCTATTAGAAATCATCTAGAGACTTTAGAACAGAGAGGGTATGTTGACCATTATTTTGAGAGGGCTTCCAAGGGAAGGCCTAAAAAGATGTATCAGTTGACGGAGAAAGGTTCAAAATTATTTCCAAAATTGCACGATAAGTTTTCCGAAACTTTGATGGAAGTTATAAGGAAGGAAATGGGCGATGATAAGGCTGACGAGTTATTGTCTAAAGTGGCTAAAGAGTTGGGTGAAGAGATAAAGGAGGATATAGATAGTTCTCCTTCAGATCATATCGATGGAATCGTAGGAAAACTTCAGGATTGGGGATTTTTCCCTGAGTCTGAAGCTTCTAACGGAGGATATAGGTTGGAACAGAAAAATTGTGTTTTTCCAGAAGTAGCAAAAGTAACCAATAAATGTTTTTGTGAAGAAATGCTTTCTGAAGCAGTTAGAGAGGATATGACTGTAGAAAACCAGAAGTGCGGATGTATTCAGGGAAAGGATACTTGCGTTCATCTTATAAGCGTAGAAGATTAGCCGGTTTTACTATGGGGATCCTCTTGTGTAATCACTTCTACTGGGTTTGTTAAGAGCTTTAAGTAAAAAGGTAGATACTTTCCTTTGGCATGGATGATGTTACCGACATCGTCTGAGCTTTTTGCGATGACAATGATAATGGGCGGACTGACGTGCCAGAATTTCAACCTTACTTGAAACTGGTTTTTTGGAAGAAAATAAATAAAAAAGAAAAGGAGAGTTTGCTACGTTTTAGCTTCGTTTAACTGTTTCACTCTTTCATCTCTGGAATATTTTCTATGGACTCGTCAGCAGATACATCGGAGTACTTAAAGTCTTCTAGATTTCCTTCTAAGTATTCCTCATAGGAAGAGAGATCAAATTGTCCGTGTCCACTGTTAGCTAACATTATGGTTTTTTCTTCGCCTTCTTCTCTACATCTTATTGCTTCGTCGATTACTCCTTTGACTGCGTGCGATGTTTCGGGGGCCACTACAAAGCCTTCTGTTCGTGCGAATTTTATTGCAGCTTTGAATACTTCGTTTTGATGGAATGCTTTACCTTCGACATATCCGTCTTTTACCAATTTACTTAGCAGTGGTGATGCTCCGTGGTACCTTAGACCGCCGGCGTGAACTGGGGCTGGCACGAAGTCATGACCTAAGGTGTGCATCTTTAGTAGGGGTGTAAGTCCAGCTGAGTCCCCATAGTCGTATGCATATGGGGCTCTTGTGATGGTGGGACATGCTTCTGGTTCGCATCCCACTACCTCTAGATCCGGCTTTTCACCGGTCAATTTATCCTTTACAAATGGGAATGATGCTCCACTAAAGTTACTTCCCCCTCCTACACACCCATAGATGGAGTCGGGATAGTCATTTACTTTTTCAAATTGTTTCTTTGCTTCTAGTCCGGCTACGGTTTGGTGAAGTACTACATGATTTAGGACACTTCCGATAGAGTAATTGGTGTCGTCTCTCTTTGCGGCGTCCTCAACTGCTTCAGCGATAGCCATTCCTAGACTTCCAGATGTGTCTGGTTTGTCTTCAAGCATCTTCCTGCCGTATTCTGTTTTTTCGCTCGGGCTCGGTACACATTCGGCTCCCCATGTCTGCATTAGGGTTTTCCGCGTTGGTTTTTGATCGTAGCTTACTCTTACCATATAGACACGAGCATCGATGTCGAAGAAAGAAGTTCCAAAACCTAGGGCACTGCCCCATTGGCCAGCACCTGTTTCGGTTGAAACTCTTTCGACTCCCTCTTTTGAGTTGTAGTATGCTTGTGGTACTGCTGTATTTGGTTTGTGACTTCCTGGTGGACTCACTCCTTCCCATTTATAGTAGATCTTTGCTGGTGTTTCTAGTTCTTCTTCTAGCCTTCGTGCTCTTACGAGAGGAGATGGTCTCCATATGCTGTAGATTTCCCTTACCTTTTCGGGTATGGGTATTCTTCTCTCTTCACTCAATTCCTGTTTGATCACTTGTTTTGGAAATATTGGTTCCAAATCTTCTGGTTTTGCTGGGTCTTGTGTCTCCGGATTAAGAGGTGGATCCGGTAGCTCTGGCATATCTGCTCGTATGTTGTACCATTCTTTTGGTATTTCGTTATCTTCTAGTAGTATTTTCGTTTGTTTCATTTTACCGGTTCTACCTTCCCTATTGTATTATTTAAAACCTTTGTGTACATAAGTGTACCATATACGTAAGTGTGGATACAACGGTTTTCTACCCGAGATATCTATATCTTAAAATTTCTGAGAAAATCGTGGGTTTCCGTTCCCTCTCCCAAAGCTTCCACCTTGGCTAAATCTTCCGGTCTATCCATGTCTCTTTCCAAATTGTCCGACCTGTATAAACGAGGCGTTATGTCTCGTTCAGTGGCCTCTCGCACATGGTCAAAAAAACTTTCTCCGCCAAACTTCAAATCGATTATATCGGGGGGTCTCAAAAATAGGGCGTTTGTTCCGTTTTCTTTAGACGGTGTTAGAACTACACCTTGTGACCTTTTCCCCATATCGAATATGTTTTCTATATCTTCTGAACTTATTAGAGGAAGATCTCCAGGAAGGATGAGAACGGAATCGTAATCGGATTCTATTGATTTTTTGATGGCCATATCCAATGATTTGTTCAACCCGATATCCGGCTCTTTAATATTTGGAATCTCTCGTTGCTCCATCAACTTCTCTACCTTTTCATCCGGAGTTATCACGAGAGGGTCCGCTTCCCCCACCTTCTTTAAAGTTTTAAGCATGTCGTTGAGCATAGAAATGGTCAGTTCTTTCCTCTGTTCAGTTGTGAACTTTTCGGAAAAAGATGTCTTCGAATCCTTCAGTTTTTTGATCGGGATTATAACTCTCGTATTTGAACTCATAGTATCCTCAGATACCGTTTGAGAATCATATCATAAAAGCCCCACAAGTCTTTCCTTAGCTAAACTGAAGACTTCCGAACCTTTCCCAAACTACAAATTTCCAAAAAATAGAACAGAAAAGGATTGGAACTGTCAAATCAAGTTATGTTTTCAAATGAGGTCTGAGTGTTATGGAGAAAAAGCTACATAAAAATCCGACAGAGAATCTGGATTCGAGATTTTCAGACCGGACTGGAAAGATCGTGAAATATTCTGAAAACGTTTTCCTCCCAATAACAAACCTTTGTAGAAATAATTGCTCATATTGCGGTTTCAGAAAAGAACCTGAAAAAGCGAAGATAATGTCGGAATCAGATGTTTTGAAAATGGCCAAAAAAGGCAAACGAGCGGGCTGTTCTGAAGCATTACTGACCCTAGGTGAAAGACCTGAAGAAAATTACAGCATCATGAAGGACCAGTTGGATAAATGGGGATATAACAACACCGTCGATTACCTCGAAGACCTCTCCAAAAAACTTCTGAAAATAGGGGTTCTACCCCACACAAACGCTGGAATATTGAAAGAGGACGAGATGAAACGTTTAAGCAGATGGAACGCCAGCATGGGGTTAATGCTCGAAACAACAGCCGAATTATCAGCCCATGAAGAAAGCGAAGGGAAAAACCCGGAAAAACGACTTGAGATGATTAGAAAGGCCGGAGAGCTCAAAATACCCTTCACCACAGGAATACTCATAGGAATAGGAGAAGAGAAAAAGGACAGAACAGATTCTTTAGAGAAAATAAAAGAGATACAGGAGAATTATGGTCACATCCAAGAATTGATAATCCAGCCGTTCGAACCGAAACAGGACACGGAGATGGAGAATAGGGCCCCGCCGTTCCATTCAGAGATTTTGGAAACGGTAAAGACAGCTAGAGAGCTTATGCCGAATATGAACATCCAGATTCCCCCTAACTTAGTTTCTCTATCCAAAGAATTATTTCAGAAAGGTGTGAACGATTTAGGAGGGATTTCAAAAATAACTCCAGATTTTATAAATCCGGATAAGCCATGGCCCTCTCCTTTGGAGTTAGAAAAGTTGATGGAGGAATTAGGGTACGTGTTGAGGGAAAGGCTCACTATCCATCCTAAGTTTGCGACGGATTCTAATTTTATGAGTCAGGAAGTTGAAAGTGTGGTTAATCAGCTTTTGGATGATGAAGGTTTCAGGAGTGGATAAAGATGAGCAGTTTTTGTGATTCAAGTTTGGAATTCTCCGATATTTTGGATAGAGCTTTGAGTAAGAAAAAAATTTCCAGAGAGGAAGGATTAAGACTTTTAGAAGCTCAGGGTTCGGAGATAAACCGTTTGGTTAATGTGGCTGACGAACTCCGAAAGGACATAATTGGGGATGAAGTGACTTATGTGGTAAACAGGAATATCAACTTCACGAATATTTGTGAAAACTCTTGTAAGTTCTGCGCTTTTAACGTCGATGAAAACAGTTCCGATGCCTATACTCTTAATTTTGGGGACGTATTGGAAAAGACAAGAGAAGCTTTAGAAAAGGATGCGACCGAAATTTGCCTCCAAGGAGGTTTGAATCCTTCTTTGTCTTTCGATGATTATTTGGACTATTTAGAAGCCGTTAAGAGTGTTTCCCAGGACATTCACATCCATGGGTACTCTCCGGCAGAAATAGATTACATGTCTAAAAATACGGATATGGAACTTGGAGAGGTCGTACAAAAACTCAAAGACACGGGCTTAGATTCAGTTCCGGGTACAGCTGCGGAGCTGTTGGTAGATCAAATCCGGGAAAAGATTTGCCCAGGAAAAATTTCTTCAAGTCGATGGATAGAGATAGTGAAAACTTGTCACCGGTTGGGCGTTCCGACCACGGCGACTATGTTGTACGGCCATATAGAACGAGAAAATGATATAATTTCACATTTGGCCAAAATTAGAGAAATCCAGGAGGAAACGGGAGGGTTTACGGAGATGATACCTTTGGCTTTTTCTAGCAATGGTACTTTACTGGGAAAAGAGAAGGATATATCCAAATCAAGTTTGGATATGGATTTAAAGATCCATGCAGTTTCTAGAATATTTTTGGTTAATCAGATAGAAAATATTCAGACTTCATGGGTTAAGTTAGGTCTTCAGAGAGCTAAGAAAACTCTTGAGGCAGGGGTCAATGATTTTTCGGGCACGCTAATGGAAGAGAAGATAACGAGAGCCGCTGGTGGGACTCGAGAAGGTTTAGAGGAGGAAAAGATTAGAGAATTGATTAAAGAGGTAGGGAGAACTCCGAAACAACGAAATACGACCTATGATATATTATCCAATCCGAATAAAGCAGTTCCCGTGAAAGTAAGTTAAATTTCAGAGAATTTTCTTAGCTAAATTTTTCTTAGAAGAGATATCATCGAGCAGAATGTCTGCCAACTCAACTTCTATACCCATATCTCTGATTTCAGCGGCCATATCCTCATCGTTCTTGTGGACGAAATAGGTATCCATAATGTCTTTGTAGAGTCTTGCCACTCCTACGGGTGTAACTTCCTTGTTCAGGTCTCTCATAAGATTTCCCGTGGGGCCACTTACTGGAGTGTTCCCTATTATGGGGCTAATTATTACCACTCGATCTTTGTTTTCCTTCAAAGTTTGACGAATTTTTTCGATTGCTAAAATCGGACCTATACTGGTTATCGGATTGCTGGGTCCGATTATTATCTTGTTGGATTTCTCTATCGAGTTTATAACTCCGGGAGCAGGCGTTGCTTCTTCCGAGTTGAGATAGTTCACTTCTTTTATCTTCTCATTTCCGTGACGTTTTACCCAGTATTCGTGGAATTGAAGTTCTTCTCCATCTTCGGTTATGATTTGGGTGGTTACTTCGTCGTTTGTCATGGGTAGAACTGTGGATTTCACCCCTAGTTTTTTGCAAATATCTTCTGTGACTTCTGATAGTGTTTTACCTTTTTCCATTTGGAGTGTTCTGTAAGTCTTTACCGCACGGTCTTTATCTCCGATTCTAAGCAGTTCTCTTTCTCCGAGTTTTTTTAGCATTTTATGGGTTTCGAAAGTATCATTTTTTATTCCGTACCATTTTTCATCCTCGATTATGTCTGCGAGTGTGTAGACTACAGTGTCTATATCTGGAGATATTTTTATCCCGGTTTGTTCGACATCTTCGCCAGTATTTACTATTACTTTGATTTCTTCAGGTGGCATTATTTCAGTTAAACCCTGCAGAAGTTTTGGAGTTCCAGTCCCACCGGATAGAAGTGTTATTATAATTATCACCTAAATAGGTCATTTTCTTTGTCTCTGGTTATGTTGGAGGTTTTTCCTTTTCCCATTTCATAAGGAGCATTCTTTATCAGTACGGAAGGAATTTTTTCGTCCTTCTCACCCATCTTTAGAGAAGCAGCGGCGGCAAGTGCATCTGGAGGGGCTGTTTTCGTGTTTTCTAACCTTTTATCGTATGCGTCCTGTTGCCCTCTTAGGTCATTTATTGGTTTGATTCCTGCTAAACCTACGGCGAATCCAATCGCTCCAAGTCTGAAAGGTCTTCCTTGGCTATCCGATATTATCACTGATATCTCGGATTTAGTCTCCTTTTCTATTTTTCTTTTGATTCTTCCTGCACTTTCATCGGGCTTTTTTGGGAGAACAGTTACCTTCCCTTTCTCTACGTTAGAAGTGTCTACACCGGCATTAGCACAGATAAAGCCATGATTTGTTTCTACAATCAGAGACTCTCCCATCTTTATTTTTTCGTTAGTCTCTTCGAGTATTACCTCTACAATTTTAGGGTTTTGATTTATCTTCTTAGATATCTCTATAGCTTCTTTGCTAGGTTCTATATCATCAAGGTTTAGTATTTCACCTTCTGCTTTTGAGACGATAGTTTGAGCTATGACGATTACATCCTTATCCTCGATCTCTACCTCTTGCTCTTCAGCTGATTGGAGAATCAGTTCCCCTATGTCGTCACCTTCGTCTATCAAAGGCATCTTTTTGAAAGGAATTATTCTCATTGCTCTACCTCTCTTCCCTTATCAACTTCGTTAAAATCCCGTTAAAAATTAGTGGGGAGGTTTGAATTGGCAAACTGATGCCGGTTGAGTAATTAGAAGGTTGCCGGGAAGAAGATTGATATCATGACCGAGAAATTTGCTGGAGTTCCATTGGATAAGAAAATCATCATGGGAGTGATGAATTTATCGAACAAAACATTCTATTCGGAATCTCAAGTACAAAATACCAATGAAGCGGGTAAAAGAGCAGAAAAGATGGTTGAGAATGGTGCTCAAATAATAGATATTGGAGCTATGTCTACCGGTCCAAATGTAGAACCTATATCTGAAGAGAAAGAGAGAGGTTTGTTGCTTCCTGTTTTGAAGGAAGTGAATGAAAGAATAGATAGGCCTATTTCTATTGACACCCAAAGGCCAGATATCGCTAAAACAGCTCTTCAAAAGGGAGCTGATGTGGTTAATGACATAAGTGGGTTAAAATCCGATGAAGAGATGGTCAATGTTCTTAGCGAATTTGATTGTTCTATTATTCTTATGGCGAATAGAATTTCGGGAAGATTGAGAACTGCGGAAAAGGAGAGGAGGGATATTGAAGATATGGATAAGGTAATAGATGCTCTGAGAGAAAGTATAGATATTTGCAAACAAAATGGAATCTCTCTCGATCGTATCGCTATAGACCCTGGAATTGGATTTGGGCGTGACGCTGAGGAGGATGTTGAAATTTTAGCTGGGCTTGATGAGCTGAATGAGTTGGGTTTCCCTATATGTTTAGGTGTTTCACGGAAATCTTTCATAGGAAAATCTCTCGGTGTGGAAAATCCTTCTGACAGATTACCAGGTTCGCTTGCAGCTACAGGCGTTGCACTCATGAATTGTTCCACTGATATAGTTAGAACTCATGATCCTAAGGAAACTTCTCAGTTTGTGAGGATGATGGAATTGATTAAGAGCTATGAGGGAGACAAATGAGGATTTTAGGCATCAAAACACCCTTGATAAAGACGACTGACGATATTGTAAAGGTTATTCTAAATTCTGTGAATAGTGAAAATAGTGAAATTGAAGTGGATGATGGTGATATCTTAGTAATAGCTTCAAGTGCAGTTTCTACCACTTTAGGTGAAATTAAGAATTTAGATAATGTGGCCCCTACTGAAAAAGCAAAGAGTTTGGCTATAGAGGCCAATTTGGATGAAGATTTTACAGAGGTTGTACTGCAAGAAGCGGAAAAGGTTCTCGAGACATTTGAAAAATGTATTCTCACTTTGAAGGACGGCATGATACGGATAAATGCAGGTGTAGACAGAACTAACGTTCCGGAAGGAAAGGTAATCACATTACCGAAAGATTCGGAAAAAGTTGCTGAAGATATTAGGAAAGATTTTGAAAGTGAAATAGGCAAAAAACTTGGGATTGTTATCAGCGATAGTCATGTGAACCCTCTTAGACGTGGAACTACGGGACAGGCTCTTGGAATTAGTGGAATAGAGGAGGTAGTAGACTGTCGGGACCAGAGTGATTTGTACGACCGAAGATTGCAAATAACTTTTAGAGGGATAGGCGATCAGCTAGCGGCAGCTGCCCAATTGGTAATGGGTGAAGCTGACGAAAGGATTCCTGCTGTTCTAGTGAAAGGTGCTGAAGGATTTTTGGGGGGGAATGGGAAAAAGTTGAAGATTTCTCCAGAAGAGTGTGCCTATGGTAACTTGCTAGGCTATGAGGAAAGGTAAAGATAGTAGATTTGAGGAATGATCTCTTTTGCATTTCCGTTTAATTTCTCGGTTTTATTTTTAAGTGGAGAAAATCCTTAACCTATCGATGATAGAGGAATATACATGGTAAGAAAGGTCTTAGTTCCGATTGATTCGATAAAGAATGAGTATACGTTTCTCGCCATGGAGGAGGCGTTAAACTTTGCTACAGGGTGCACTGTAAGAGAGGATGTAGAGTTGATTTTTTTACATGTCTTCGGTTCAAGCGTTTCTGTGTCGACTAGTCGAGGCAAGCGGATTGATGATTTGGATCAGGAAGAGATAAAATTAGAGTTCAAAACTATCAAAGATATGTGTGAAGATCGAGGCGTAAATAGTGTTAGGACCAAGGTAGCTAGAGGGGAGCCTCATGCCCAAATTGTTGAAGTGGCTCAAGAGGAGGATGTGGATTTAATTATTATGGGTTCAGGTAAACTTCATGATAAGAGTGTTTCAGGAAAGATAAACAAGTTTTTCTATGGGAGTGTTACTGAAGATGTCACCCATGAAGCTCCGTGTTCTGTATTAGTTGTGAGGCCGGATATGGACTTCGAAAAAATACTCGTTCCCGTCGATTCGATAGAATGGGATAATACCAAAAGAGGTGTCGAGAGTGCTATGAATTTAGCGGATGCCTGTCACGATGAAAAAACTAAGCTTATATTCATGCACGTTCTTCATTCCCCCACCGGTGCTGAGAGGAATGAGGAAAGATTGGAGTTGGAAAGACAGAGAATGGAGAGAGAGTTTGAGATGATCAAAAAGGATTGTGATGAAAGAGGAATTTCTGATATCGAAACAATCGTCAAAGAGGGAGATCCAAAAAAGGAAAAGGGTGTCGGTGAGGAAATCGTGGAAACAACAATGGAAAAAGATGTTGATATAGTGGTGATGGGTTCTGGGAAATTACATGACCGAAGTATGAGTGGAAGAGTTCAAAAGTTTGTTTACGGCAGTGTCACTGAAGATGTTCTTCATAAGGCCCCATGCTCTATTTTAGTATCCAGGCCTTTGAATTAGATTTTCCCATTGTTTTTCACAAAAAAATATATGTGCCTTTTATCTAAGTTAGCTAGTTTAGTTCCTAGTATTCTTCTAAATTAGGCACATTATTCTATTATTATGGAAAATAAGATGTTAGCTTGTTCTTTATCTAAAACAAATAAAGAATAAAAAAGGACAAAAAAAGTTATGTATATTATGAGCATGGAGATAGGAGAAGAGGAGAGACTTCCCACTTGGGGGAAGATTATTTTCACATGGGTTGTTCTGTTTATTTTTTGGATTATAATCAGTGGAACTTTTGAATGGCGGAGCCTATTGGTTGGCGGTCTAATTACTTGGGGTGTTTCTGTTGTGATGCATAATATGCTGACGGATGATATAAGATATCATATGGATAAAAATTTAGCAGTTAGAGTAGTAAGCATTTTGTTTTTTTATGTTCCTCAGTACGTGTTTTTGATGATATTTAAGCTGATGAAAAGTAATTACACGGTTATCAAACATGTTATTTTGAAGGATATAGATCCCGGGATTATAAAGGTAAACACGGATCTTAATTCGGATACTGGAATGGCTGTTCTAGCTAACTCTGTTTCTCTAAATCCAGGTACTCTTGCTTTAGATTTGGATAGAGGGTCGGACGGAAACTTTCTCTATATACATTGGATTGATTTTTTCACAGTGGAAGGAACTCGGGCCGGTCAGGAATCTAAGAATCTTGAGGAGTGGATTCTTTTAGAGAGGGAGAAAGCAAGAGAGAAGATTAAAGGAGGTTTGGAATCATCTTTGGAGAAAATCTTTTGGTAAGTCCTTTTGGATGGGTTGTTTTGCTGTTAATTTTTACGAGCTTTTTATTAGTATATAGAATTATTTTTGGACCTACTTCTGCGGATAGGATTGTGGCTCTCAATACTATTACAACTAAGATAATTATCGTAATCGCTATATTGTCCGTTTTATTGAAAGAGTTCGCTTTGATAGATTTAGCAATAGTACTACTTATGATCAATGCAATCAGCAGTTTGGTTCTAGCTAAACATCTTCATAGGAGTTAAAATATGATTCAATATGTATTTTTAGCGTTTGGAATAACCTCGATGTTTTTTGGAGCTCTTGGGGTAATTAGATTCCAAGATGTTTACACTCGCTTGCATGCGTCAACAAAGTGCGATACTGGAGGAGCGATGGCGATTCTATTTGCCCTGGCACTTCATGTTGACGCTTCTTTGTTAGTGAGATTTAAATTTCTTGCATTGATTTTCCTAATATCCCTTATCACTCCGATGATATCTCACGCTATAGCTAAAGGGGCTTATCGTTCTGGGATTGAGCCTATTGTGGGAGTTGATGACTATGCTAGGGATACTCTTTGAAGCTCTATTAGTGGCTATGGTCATAGTCTCAGTAATTGCTGTAGAACATGAGAATTTGATTGCTGCTGTAATCGAGTATTCGGTTTTGAACTTGATTTTTGTTTTGATTCTTTTTTTGTTGAGAGCTCCTGATGTAGCTCTTTCTGCTATTGTTGTCGGTGCAATCATTACAGGTGTGTATATTTTTGCGATTGATGAGGTGGAAAAGTGAAGAAGAGATTGATAGGTTTAGTTCTGGTTATAGTTTTGGGAGTTTTGATTCTACAGTTAGATTTTTCTGCGACGCTAGCTGGAAGTTATGAGTATTATGTTTCTAATTGGTCGGAGGTTGAGGTTCCGAATCTTGTTACAGCTATTTTGGCGGACTGGAGAGTTTACGATAGTTTGGGCGAGGCAATCATCCTTTTTGCAGCGATTTCTGGAGCTCATCTGATATCCGAGGTGCGTAAAAAATGAAAATGTCCGTGATTGTTAGATCTGCTACTAAGCTCTTGAGCCCGTTTCTAGTCGTTTATTCTCTATATTTGATGATTTTTGGCCATCTTACTCCGGGTGGGGGTTTTCAGGCGGGTGTAATTCTTGCGGCGAGTGTGATTCTTCTTATTCTCTCAAGGGGTTACAAAGAGATTAGGGAGGCTTTTAGTGCTCATGTGGTGAGGCTTCTGGAAAGTTCGTCTATTTTAATAATAGTTCTTTTGGCAATGACAGGGTTGGCCTTCGGTGGATTCTTCTTTAATTTTATTGGAGCCGGTGAATTTGGCAGTCTTTTTAGCGGAGGGATTGCTCCTATCTTTAACATATTAGTAGGTTTGGAAGTTGGAGCGGCTTTTATTTTTCTCTTCTATATTTTCTTGAAGGAGGTAGAAAATGATTAGTGCGAATTCTATAGGTGTAATCATCATGCTTATTGGTCTGTATGGGTTGATGACTAAAAGTAATCTCATAAAGCAAGTGCTAAGTATTGATATAACGCTCGTAGGTGTAATGCTATTTTTCGCCGGAATTGGATATGTAGAAGGTGGTTCTATCCCAATTGCTCCGGGTGAAGGTTTGGTAAATCCTTTGCCGGCGGCATTGATTCTTCCTTCTCTAGTGGTTGAGGTTGCTCTCACATCCCTTGCTTTGTTGATAATAGTGAGGATAAGGGGGGATAAGGAATGATTTCTTTGACTGTTGCTTTGCCTTTGCTTTTTGCGGTTTTATTGTCTTTTTTCTCGATTGTTCGCGATAGTAAGAGATTTTCAAAAGTCTTGTTTCTAATCGGTGTACTTTCGCCTTGGATATTTTTCTTAGCTAGTTTGGAAGGC
>CAZKND010000007.1:23992-27723 GCA_964554215.1 Hadarchaeota archaeon (SeqCode)
CATGCCTTTTAGTATAGTTTTAGGTAATTGGACCCGAATTTCAGGGATAGAAATTGCTTTGGATAACTATAATCTATTTTTCATCTTGGCAGAGCTCATAGTATTTTCTTTGACATCTATTTACTCTCTGAGCTATTTTGAGCGAGAAGACGTCAACATAGTTTTTATTTTATTATTGCTCATGCATGCTGGATTTTTGGGGACTTTCTTGAGTAGAGATTTGTTTAATTTTTTCATATTTATCGAATTAGCTTCCGTATCAGTATTTGCATTAATTTTTATGTCTAGTGAACAGGGGGCAAAAAAAGCAGCATTTAGATATGTGATCTTCTTTTTCCTTGCATCTATCTTTTTACTTCTTGCTATCGGTATAATTTATCTGGAAACTGGTTATCTAAACCTGGAGTTGATAAAGGCTAATCTCGTTATGTCTAGAGAGATAAAATTTGGATTGGGGATTGCTTTCACAGCTCTTATTTTGAAGGGTGGGATATTCCCTCTATATTTCTGGCTTCCAGATGCTCATTCGAAGGCCGATTCTCCGATAAGCGCTCTATTATCTGGTTTGATGGTGAAAACAGCTGCTTATGGCATGTTGTTATTGGCCATTTATTTCCCCATTGGCCATTTAGAAGTTCCGCTTATGGTAGTGGCTTTTTCTTCGATGATTTTCGGTTTGACATTGGCTATGTTCCAGCGAAATGTTAAAAAATTGCTTGCATATTCTACGGTTTCTCAGATGGGCTATGTATTATTGGGTATATCTACTCTGAATGTTTTTGGATCCGTATATCATGTTTTGGCTCATTCTTTATTCAAATCAGGTTTATTTCTTAGTATTGGAGCGTTGATACATGCACAGAATACTAAAAAATTAGAGGATTTGACCTATAGAAATAGTCCGATGCTATTGTTTTCTATTGTCATATTTAGTCTAGCTATCGGGGGTATCTCTCCTCTTATAGGGTCTGTCAGTAAGAAGATGCTTGTAAGCGGTCTAAGTGGAATTTGGAGTTACCTATCTTATGCTG
This sequence comes from Hadarchaeota archaeon (SeqCode), assembly GCA_964554215.1. GTDB lineage: Archaea > Hadarchaeota > Hadarchaeia > Hadarchaeales > JAGGTB01 > CAYLJV01. The sequence goes on from CAZKND010000007.1 coordinate 25,024, forward strand.
TAGGTGTAGGAACTCTAGTTCTATTTATGAAACTCAACTATAATCTGGCAAAACCTAGAGAGGTTTCTAAATCAAACCAACTGGAGTCATTTATATCTCTTTTGATGGCGATTTTCACAGTTATGTTTGGAGTATACTTTTTTCAGGGAGGTTTATTGATTGATTTGGTTTTGTTGAGTTTGGCGTTCTTAGTCTTCTTTATTTTTCACCGTTTGAATCTGTTCAGTTTGAGAATACCCAATCTGGCTGACATGTATACAAAAAATTTTGGAGAAGAAAATAATCTCTATGCGGTAATATTTGCGATTTTCATGATCCTGATTTTACTCCTATGTTATTTCTAGGATAGGCCAAGTTCGTTTATCAAATCTTTCACTTTTTTCTCTATTTTGTCTCTGGTTTCTCTGAATTTTTCAATTGACTTCCCGGCAGGGTCCTCTATATTCCATTCTATGATTTCTTCTGCTATTGGAGCGGGACAAGCATTGGAGTTACACCCCATTGTTATGGCGTAATCTAGCCTCTGGAAGTTTTTTGGATTGAAGGATGTGGGTTTTTGAGAACTTATGTCTATTCCTTTTTCTGCCATTACTTTGACTGCTTTTTCGTCTACTTTCTCGGCTGGTTTTGACCCTCCGCTAAAAACTTGGACCTCCTCACTTGTCAGCTGTTTGGCGAATCCTTCTGCCATTTGGCTACGGCAAGAGTTTTCTATGCATGTGAACGAAATTTTCACTCTAATCCACTGAAAATAATCAGGTTGTTGATGGTAATAGTTTTTAGGGCTATTAGAGTTCCATTTTGGAGTTTTTTCTGCTAATTACGGAGAAAGATTTAAAAGGGTGGCCAAATACCATTAGAACTCAAAGGTTGAAATCCATTGAGCAGTCTTAAAAGCCAGGTTGTGAAGACGAATACTGGAATTAAGGCAGAAGGGGAGTTAGACGAGATAGCTGAAGTTTCGGAAGAGATGAAAGATGCTTTAGATACTGTTTGTGATCGTGAAGAATCTGTGGAAAGTTTCGATTATTGGAAGCCGGAAGAAGATGATGAGAAAGAGAATATAAAAGATAGAACTGCTTCTTTAGAATCCATATCTGAAAAAGAAGTAGAGAAGGAAAGTGAAGGTTTAAAAGAGGATCTTTCGGAAGCCAAGGAGGAATTAGAAAGCGAAGTTGAGAAAGATGATGGATTGGATGAAGGTGAAAAAGAAGGGAAGAAATCAAAAATACTTAAGACTTGTAAGAAACTTTTCAGACCTATTGTAGCAAGTTCTTTGAAGTTCATTAGACAAACGGAGGAATTAATTTACTCGAATATAATGCTGAGTTTTAACCCGTATTATTTTAATGCTAAGAAGTTTTCTGTGAGCTTGAAAGAAAAGAGTGGCGAATTTGAGATGGTTTTCAACTCTCCTGAAAAGGAATACAGACGTGAATTGAGAAGTAGTTTCGACGTTGGGGAGTAGCCTTCTATGGATATCGTGCTAGTTATTGCTTTTATCGGCGCGATTTTTATGGGGATTTCCATCGGAGCTTCAAGCGTGGCACCTGCTTTTGCACCTGTTAATATCAGCTCTTCTAAGAGTTTGAGATTGGCCCTCCTTGCAGGTGTATTTGCCCTTGCGGGCGCGTTGATTCAAGGGGGGAATGTGGCCAACACCATTGGATCGGGTGTTCTTGTCGGTGAGATTCAGGTTATCCAGGCCGCTTTCATACTTATTGTTGCATCGTCTTTGGTTATTGTAAGCGTTCTTACGGATTATCCTATGCCTACAGCTTTTACTGTAATGGGGGCCGTTCTCGGGAGCAGTTTTTGCTTCGGTAATGAAATCGTTCTTTCTTCCATAGGTACCATAGTTCTTTTCTGGTTTCTAACGCCAGTAGCGGCTATTATTTTGGGTTTTGGACTGGCCCGTATTTTGAGGAGGGCTTTGTCCAAGGAAGATTCTGAAAGAATGATATGGGTCCTTCTTCTATTGGCAGGGTGTTATGTTGCTTACACCGCTGGAGCTGCTTCTGTGGGGTTGGCGGTTGGTCCTTTGGCAGGTTTGGATTATTCTTTATTTTTACTCCTTCTGGTTGGTGGGGTCTCTATTCTTGCGGGTGCTTGGATGTACTCCCCACGGATTATTCACGCGGTGTCTTATGATTATTCTAACATTGGACCTAGGCGTTCTGCGGCTGCGCTTCTCGCTTCAGGATTGATAGCTCAGGTCGGTATCCAGTTAGGTGTTCCAGTCTCGTTCAATCTCGCTATAATTGCGGCTGTTATTGGTAGTGGGTTGGTGGAGGGTATAGAGAATAAGAATAATAGGAAGATCGGTTTCACCGTTTTTGGATGGGTATCTGCTTTTTTCCTGGCGGCTATTCTGACCTTTGCTTTGGGAACCGGCTGGAACTTTCTGTTCTAAAATTTCGTCGATAGACCAATTTGTCTTCCTATCGTTTGGAGATCGGGAAAAACTCGGCTTTTTCGATAACCTTCAGAATCTTTACTTGTTTGGTGAGGGGGTCTTGACTACTAGTATCTTGGCTTTCTCATCGGATTCGTTTTTTACAGTGTGGGGGATACCTGCAGGGCTTAGAACGATATTGCCTTTTTCTATGTTTTTTTCATCTTCGCCGACTTTGATAGAAGCTTCCCCTTCTATAACGTGGAAAAATACGTCCACTGGTGTTTCGTGCACCGGAAGTCCCT
>CAZKND010000007.1:27823-30383 GCA_964554215.1 Hadarchaeota archaeon (SeqCode)
CCTTCTATAACGTGGAAAAATACGTCCACTGGTGTTTCGTGCACCGGAAGTCCCTGTCCAGGTTCGAAAGCTAGTAAGACGACTTCGACCTCTTCTTTCTGTATCAATTTATGAGGTCGGAATTTTTCCGAAGTTTCGATTGAATCCAAATTTATGATTTCCATTCATTTCACCTCCTTTATCATTTTATTTTTCGAAATGTCAAACCTTCCGGTCTATTCTAGCCGGAAATCTTGATAGGATGTTCTCGCGAATGCTTTGCGGAATCGGCACCGGGAGATTAATTTGATCAGAACCCGAAAATTCTACGATTCTCTTTATTCATCCGTTTCTTCCATCAATTCAGCTATTCTTTCTCCAGTTTCTTCTCCGCCAGGATCACATGCGTTCGGTTCGGCTTCTCCGTCCGCTATAGCTTTTGCACATTCCTTACAGTTGTCGTATCCGCAAGACCCACAGTTATGGCCGGGGAGGATCTCCCATATCTTTTCGACAATCACTTTTTCTTCACCTATCTCGGAGAGGATTTCCTCCTTATCAACGAGTTTGCCTGTTAGGTATCCTATTGCCAGTATCGCCGGCAATGTAAGACTCCATCTGGCGACCGCGAAGGCCCAACCTAGGAACTGGAGCTCGATTAGGAGTATAGGGACCTTCGCTACGGCCCAAGTGCTCAGTAGGATTGTAACGTTCGCGACGCTGGCTCCTTTTCTGAGCAGGGATTGTGCTATTGGGAACCCTGCGTATATTGGCCCTGCCGATACAGTTCCTAGACCGAAGGACGCTAATTTTCCGAGGAGTCCAGAGTCGGAACCGAAAGTCTTCATAATCTTCTCTCTTGGAACCCATACCTCTAGGAGCCCGGTGAATATTAGTACGGCTGGAAGCACTTGTAACATCTCTTTGATGTATAGCCATGCTGTGTCGAGAGTTTTCATGAATACGTTTTGGTCTACGATGAGGACAATTAGATAGATGATTAGAGTTACGACCAGTATTTTGTTGTCTTTAAGGTATTGCTTTATGTTGATATTACCACCTTCGCTTTCTGAGTTATCCTATGTATGATAGTATCACCATCATTCCAAGAGCGACTATTATGGCAAATACGAAACTAAGGGCGTTTCTAACCAGTGTGTACTTCTTTCCGAAATGGTCGACTTCTACGGGAGCGGTAGCGAAACCGACCATGGTGAGAGTGGTTAGGAATCCTGCAGCTACTACGGTGTATGCTCCTGATTTGATTAGATCTGCGGCCATCGGTATAGCGACGAACTTTGGTAAGATCAAAATTGTTCCGAGTCCTACTCCGGCTAGGAGGCTAAGAAGGAATTTTTCACTTCCGAGAATGGATTGAATGGTACTTTCAGGTATAAGAGTGAATAATAAGGCAACTAGGAGTAGGAGGGCAAATATTTCCCCTCCGACATTTTTCCCCATTCCTTTAGCGACTTTAAGGGATTCTTTTGTTTTCTCTTTATTTTTCAAAGTGGACCAGATTAGTAATATGATAGCGGCAGGAACTAGTACTAGAACGAAAATATTCATACGTTATCGTTCTCTGTGATTGTTCTATTGAATAGTCTCCAAAGTTCGTCCTCTTGTTCTTGGAGTGACTTTTCTCCTCCAGTGAAGGACCAGAAGAGTATTTGTGATTGGATCATCCCGAAGTAAAGTGAGAACGCCGCGTCAAGGTTAAGGTCTTCTCTTACTTCGTTGTTTTTTATCCCATCTTTGAGCAGGCTCTGGATGATTTTTCTGTATTCGGTAATGATTTTGTGCAGTTCTTTTTGGAGTTCTTTTTTGTTGAAATGCACTTCATCTGAGAATAATAGCCTTGTTATCCCTGGGTGGTCTCTTATGAATTTCATATGGGTTTCTAGGACTTTTCGAAGTTTAGCTAGATTCTCATTAGTTTCGGAGTTCTCTATCGAGTTTTCCAATGATTTTATAAGTTCATTTCCTGCGGTTTGAATTGTAGCCTTGACCACTTCTTTCTTATTAGAAAAATGTTTGTAGAGTGCAGCTTCTGAGAAACCTACCTGGTCGGCGATTTGTGAGGTCCTGAGGGATTCGATTCCTTTTTCTCCAATTAGTTCTAAGGTTGCTTCTACGATATCTTTTTTTCTTTCTTCAGATGTTTTTCTTCCCATCTAATCCCCTTTTAGTTAGTGTTTACTAACTTAACTTTTAAGTATTGGTTTTTCAGGGAGTTCTTTCGATTATCTTTAGATTCTGATTTAACGGACTCTTTAAGGAAGATGCTCTCGTAAGTTTAACTGGGGGTTTTTATGAAAGAACCAGTTGTAGATGAAAATGTATGTGTTGGAGCAGCCGCATGTGTGGCCATTGCTCCTGATGTTTTCGAATTGAACGATGAAGGAATTTCAGAAGTTGTTGATCCTGAAGGTGCTGACGAAGAAACGATTCAACAAGCTATTGATGGCTGTCCTGAAGACGCTATAAGTTGGAAATGAAAAAAGAAAAAATATCGTTCAGCTTGGCTGAAAATTACAGACCAAGCTTCTCTCTTTTATTTTTTTATGGTTCTCGATCCTGT
>CAZKND010000008.1:0-29188 GCA_964554215.1 Hadarchaeota archaeon (SeqCode)
GCGCTGCGTGGCTTGATAAATTTAGGAATGTTCTTTATTTATATGTTTGCAGTGGTCTGGTGTATCTCCAAAAAATACAACCATCAGAGAGGGGTTAATTTTAGGAATGTGTGTAAACAGCCGTAACAACAGAATTTTTCTCATCAATCCTAACGAAGCCATACCTCTCAAATTGTACTACATCCCCCACATTCAAATTCGAAACTTCAGGCTCGGAATATCCTTCTTCAATTGTTCCATCGGGCTTCAAAACTTCAGTTTCCTGTGGATCTTTCGAAACCCACTGAATTTTGGGACCATCTTTCAATTCATAACCTTCAAATTCTGCCTTTAGAGGATCCTTTGAGACCAATTCGAAATTGAAAAAATCTTTTAGCCGGATTATGTCTCCAACATCAGCATCCTGTAAATCACCCTTAGACAACCAAACCTTCAAAAGTCCATCTTCAAACTCCAAAGGCAAATTCCTGTCACCTCTTTCCAAATCATCAGGATGTAGGCGGAGACTCACTTCTTCCTTCTCTGGAGGATTGGATATCAAGAGTTTCTCTGGGTCTTTAACGAAAAAGAACCTATTTGCTTCCTCATCGATAACTCTTCTATTCTTGGTATAAAGAGTGTCCATGCTAAGAGAAGAATCGGCCTTAGTAGTGCCCACATCCAAAACAATCTCTCTTAAAGCTTCTGGAGTTATACCCCTCCTCCTAACCGCCCTTATCGTTCCCAACCTTACATCATCATATCCATCAAATTTTCCCTCATCAATACCTTTAGATATCTGTGTCTTACTCAAAACAGTTCCAGAAACAGACAATCTTCCATGCTGAATTGCCGTAGGGTATTCCCAACCAAAATGTTCAAAAAGTTGTCTCTGTTTTCTTTCGTTAATTTCATGCTCTTTGCCTCTAACAACATGAGTTACCCCCATTTTATGGTCATCTATAGTAACGGAAAAATTATAGAGGGGCCAAACCCTGTATTTATCTCCCGTTTTAGGATGAGTAGCATCCACAATTCTTAACGCCGGCCAATCCCTCAACGCGGGATTATCGTGCTCAATATCAGTTTTTATCCTTACCGCCGCTTCACCTTCCTCATAACCCCCATTTTTCATCTTTTCCCATCTTTCAAAATTTTCCTCAGCGGTCAGAGCTCTACAGGGGCACGGTTCTCCATCATCCCTCAATCCTTTGAACTTCTCAGGTTCACAATCACAAACATAAGCATTTTCATCTTCCAACAATTTTTCCAAATGTTCATAATACATATCTATTCTATCGGACTGAATATACTCTTCAGACCAATCTAACCCTAACCAATCCAAATCCTCACGAACCATATCATAGAAAATCTCTTCAGCATCTATAGGATTAGTATCCTCAAATCGTAAAATGAAGTCGCCATCATTCCTTTTCGCATATTCATAGGAAAGAACAGCTGTCCTAACATGTCCCAGATGTAAAGGACCATTAGGATTAGGAGCAAACCGGGTGACAATATTGGAATATCTCTCAGTTTCCGGAAGCTCTTTCAAACCACCTTCTTCCTTTTCCTCTCTTTCAGGAGCTCCTATTTCTTCAAGTTCTGATTTTTGTTCCTCTAAATCGATCTCATTTACTTCCGAAACTATCTCATTTACATTACCCTTCAATTCCTGTATTTCAGATTTCAACTCAGGTTTCTCTGCGACAATTTTACCTATTATAGCTCCAGTATCAGCTTCTCCTCCATGCTCAATCGCGTTTAACAAGGTCCACTGACGAATTAACTCATCTAACTCCTTATCAACCAAAAATCACACCTCTCGATTTATCGAAAACTCTGCCAACTCAAGCAAAAAATCCTTCGACTCCGAATCGGGAAGCACTTTCAATTTGTCTTTAGCTTCATCTATCAGCCATCTAGACTTTTCTTCCGCTGATTCCAGAGCCCCTGATCTTTCGTAAAAATCAATCACCTTTTCTGTATCTTTATTATTCGTTTCGCCATGTAAAGCTTTCAATAGTTCCTGCTTTTCCGAAGATGAAGACATTTCATAGGCTTTCACAGTCAAAAAAGTCCATTTACCCTTACGAAAATCTCCATCCATATCCTTCTCCTGTACTTCTTCCATCTCTCTAACTTCAAGTATATCATCTTGAATTTGAAAAGCCACCCCCATCAACTTACCATATTTCGCCAAAGCATCCACTTCATCTCTTGAACCATCACCGAGTATCCCACCAACTTTCGTAGAAGCACTCATCAAAGAACCGGTCTTTCTCTCCGCCATCCTCATGTAATCTTCTTCTGTTATTTCGTCTTGATTTTCAAAATTTACATCCGAAGCTTGACCCTGACAAAGCTGATAACTAGTTCTGCTAAAAATATCAAAAATTCGAATTATCACATCCTTTTCTAGACCCGTATTCTCGAAACTTCTAGCAACTGTTTCAAACGCTTTAGAAAACAACGCATCTCCTGTTATAATTCCTATCGGATTATTCCATCTTTCATGAACTGTTTTCTCCCCTCGACGAAATCTATCCCCATCGATTATATCATCATGTACGAGCGTAAACGTATGTAAAAGTTCCAAAGCGGCAGCTATTTCAACCGCGTCTTCAGAATCGCCACCGACAGATTCGCAAGAGGCCAAAGCTAAAACAGGTCGAACTCTTTTCCCACCTGCCTCTATCAGATGTTTACAGCTATCATTCAATATTCTTGAATCAATTTCCTCGGATAAGACATCATCTAAAACTTCGTCTATTGCTTCACTTCTCTCCTGTAAATAATCTAAAATATCCATCTAATCGCCCAATTTGAAAGTCTCCTCGTTCCTAAGAGCATGTAATCTTTCCTCTGAAAAACCTAGTTTTCTTCCAATATTTATTACGGACTTTATTTTATCCATAGTTCCATGGAACGGCACTACATGATCAGGTGAGATCTCTTCAAGCAATTCTTTTGTCCCAGGCTTACCTGCATGGCCCGAAACATGAACGTCTCTGTGAATTGTCGCACCTTGATCAGTAATTTTCCTCTCTAGAAAGTCACGGTTAGAGATATTAACTGGATTCGGAATGACGGGCGCTGCAAAAATAACATCATCCCCCCCTCCAATCTCATAGGGTTCTGACTTCTCAGCTATTCTCGCTAAAACAGAATTAGGCTCCCCCTGATGACCCGAAGTAATAATAACATAATCTTCCCGAGATTTGTTGATAACTTCCAAGGCCTCTCTAACCGAAGTTATATGACCAAAAAATTTGGTCTCCTGAGGAAAATTTACTATACCCATTTTTTCCGCCGACTTAGACTTCTTCTTGAGAGACCTTCCAAGTATAACCGGAACTCTATTAATATCTCTGGCCAACCTAGTAATCTCTCTCAATCGAGCTATATGAGAAGAAAAAGTAGTAACGATTATCCCACCACTTCCTGAAGCCTTAACCATAACCTTCTCAAGCATTTTCTTAGCCACAGCCTCAGAGGGAGTCGGAGAAGACCGATCAGCTTTTACCGAACAAACTAGAGAAATAACTTTTCCTTCATTGCTCAACTTTTTCAAATCATTATATTCCGTTTTATGGCCCAAAATAGGATTTTTATCTACCTTAAACCCACCTACACAGAGAATAACACCTGAAGGAGTTTTTATAGCAGGGAAAACATTTTGGGGGATACTATGAGCCCCTTTTATAAATTCAACTTCTATATCGTTTATTTGAAAAGTTTCTCCAGGTTTTACTTCTTCCATATCATTACTTACTTCAAATATCCTCTCTTCCCTAACAACCTGTCTCACTAACTCTATAGTAAACGGAGTAGCATAAATCGTAGCATCATATTCATTAGCCAACTTGCCAACCGCCCCTATATGATCAAGATGACCATGAGTCAAAATTATAGCGGATATATCCATAGAACGAGACTTTGAATCATCAGGTATCCCTCCTACGCTCACCAACCTCCCTCTTTCCGCCTCGCTTAGACTCTCATTTTTAAGATTGAGCAACCCTTCAACCTTCACACCCATGTCCACTATTATATTTTCACCGCCAGCCGAAACCAAAGTCATATTTTTTCCGACTTCACCAAGCCCTCCCAAAGGAGTTATTTCAACTGACATAACTTCACCTCCAATCTTCCAAACATAGCCCTCTAGATTCAAATCGTTCTCTAGTTACCCCAGTTATATTCAAAGAGACACTTTCAAGATCGGAAATACTTCTGCTTCCGGTTAGAAACATAGCTATCTTGAATTCCAAAATAAACTCATCAATCCATTCCTTAACGCTCTCCTCCCCATCCAAAGAAGCTCTAAACAAAGGAAGACCAATCCCCACCAAATCAGCACCCAATGTCAAAGCCTTAGCAGCTTCGAGACCTGTCCTAATACCTCCACTCGAAATAACAGGTACATCAACATTTTCACAAACTTCAGCAGTAGATACGGAAGTAGGTATGCCCCAATCCCAAAAAATCTCTCCTGCCATTTTCCTAGAACTATCCCTGGTCGCTTCAACGCCCGCCCAACTTGTTCCGCCTGCACCGCTTACATCTATAGCATCTACATTGCACTCCTCAAATTTAGAAGCAACTTCCCCAGTCATCCCCGAACCTGTCTCCTTAACATAGACAAAATCATCTAGTTCACTAGCAATATTTGAAATATTTTCAAAAGCCCCTTCAAACCCCCTATTTCCCTCCGGTTGAATAATCTCTTGAAGTGAGTTGAGATGAAGACCTATTCCATCGGCGTCAATCATATCAATCGCCCTCTCTACCTCTTCCATCCCATAACCTTGAATAAGCTGGGTCACACCGAGATTACCAAAAAGCAAAACGTCCGGAGCAAAATCTCTAACCTTATAAGTTCCCTCAAATTCTCCTGTCTCAATAGCCACTCTTTGACTTCCCACACTAAACGCTATATTATGAGATTCCGCAGCACTAGCTAAAATCCGATTTACTTCCTCGGACTTTTCATGACCCCCGGTCATAGGCGATATAATTACCGGAGCATCTAACTTCTTTCCCAAAAACTCAGTACCTGTATCTATATCATCAAAGTCTATTTCAGGAGAAGCCCGGTGAATCAAATCGATATCCTCAAACCCTGTTTTTTTCTTCTGGGCCTCCACATCTTTCTCAATACAAGATTCAATATGGTCTAACTTTCTCTTAGAATTTTTATTCAAAATCATCCCTCAGTAATCTTTGTACCTACTCTCTTATCGCTTTTAATAGCTTTAAATAAATTTTCAGGGCCTTCTATATTGATTATTTGGGATTCTATTCCTTCTTGAGCTAATCCAATTAAAACTTCAACCTTATTCTCCATTCCGCCAGTGACATCCTCTCCTGAAGAAAATTCTATAGTGGAGGAAATATTTTTCCAATTTTTAGAACTTATCTCAGGAATAAGCTCTGTTTTTTCGTTGGATTTTGGATCCTTTGTGTATACTCCATCCACATCCGTTCCCATTATCACTCGGTCCACAGGAAAATTCCTCGCTAAATATCCAACTATCTGATCCCCCGATAAAATAGTAAGTTCCCCATCTTCACCAATCACACCATCACCATAGAAAACGGGTGTAAAATTGGAATCTAAGAATTTTCTCACAATCTGTCTATTCTTTAGCTTTACCCCATTAGAACCTCTCATGAAACAAGCTGAAGTTTGAACAGGTATTGCATTGATTTCAGCTTTATGCAAACAACTAACGACTTCCATATTTAATTTACTCATAGCTTTATGTACTCTAGAGAAACCCTGAGGCTGTAAACCCCCATTCTCATTCACACCATGTTCCAAAGCCACAGCGTGCCCAAATGAACCGCCACCATGCACTAGAATAATTTTTTCCTCAATTTTAGAAATTTCATTAGAGATTTTTCGGATAACATCCTCTTTGAAAGAATATTTCTCCCCTTTGTTAGTTATAGCACTTCCCCCCAACTTTATCAAAACCGTCACAAATCACACCATTATACACTTGTCTGCTATATTTAAAGAAAATACTTCCAAAAAGGATTACACATCTTAAAAACAACAGTCAAATCCAGTTAAAAAAAACTCTTCACTCTTCTTCTTCAACAAATTGAGCTTCGAACTCTTCAAGAGTGACATCCCACTCTTCATCCTCTTCAAGTTCTCCCCTTTCTATAAGGACTTGCTTAGCTAGAAGATAATAAACCAAAGCTAAAGCTTTCCTACCTCTATTATTCGCAGGTATTACCAAATCTATATTCCTAGTCTCGTTATCGGTATCACATATACCTATAACGGGAACTCCTATCGTCGCAGCCTCTCTCAGAGGTTGCTCATCGGCCACAGGATCCGTCATTATGATTAATTCAGGCTCTATATATCCATCATAAGAAGGATTGGTAAGAGTACCAGGAATAAATCTCCCTGCTTTTGTTTTTACTCCAGTAACTTCCCCAAACTTCTCTACCGGTCTCTGACCATATTGCCTAGCAGATACAGCATAAACTTTCTCCGGAGGGTAATTTGAAATTAAACTTGCAGCAGCTCTAATTCTATCGTCAGCCTCACGAACATCTAAAACAAACAATCCATCAGACCTAACTCTATAAACATGAGGGTCCATATCCCCAGTTTTTTGTCTAGTTCCAATATGAACTCCGCTAGCTAAATATTGTTCCATATCGGTTAGAGGTTCTTCTAATTCTTCTCCTTCCCTCTCAATTTGTTCAGGCTTTTCCGATGTCATCTTATCTCACCCATTTTCGCTTTGTCTCCGAGTATTTCCTCAATTCTTATTAGTTCATTAAGCTTCGCTATTCTTTCTCCACCAACCGCACCTGTTTTAATTATTGGACAATCCCACCCAACAGCCAAATGAGCTATAGTTTCATCAGTTGTTTCACCAGACCTATGGGAAATTACTGGGACACAATCGTTTTCCTTAGACAAATCCACTGCTTTTTTCGTTGCTTCTAGAGTCCCTATCTGATTGGGCTTGATAAGAACAGAATTCGAGGCATCTACCTCCATACCTTGTTTTATCCTAGAAACATTGGTAACATACAAATCATCACCGCAAATCAAGCAATCATCACCCGCCTCCTCAGTAATCTGAGAAAATGCGTCATAATCCTCCTCCTGGATAGGATCTTCTACATAAATCAGGTTGTATTCATCAATATAATCTAAACTAAGATCCATTTGATCACCAGTATCGAGTTCCCTACCTTCTCTACCATAAACATACTTTCCTGTCTCCTTATCATACAATTCACTAGCCGCAACGTCGAGCCCTGGCCTTATTTCAAAGCCTAACTCTTCTGATACCTCCTCACAAGCTTTAGCTACAATTTCCAAAGATTCTTTATCTGATAGATTAGGAGCCCAAGCACCTTCATCACTCTTTCCACCTGTGAAAAATTCGTCTTTTTCATCCGCCATCTCACCTACTATTTATGAACCAGGGCATTGGCAAAAACAGCTTCTTCAAAACTTTCAGCCCCAACGGGAAGCGAAAGAAATTCTTGTATATCCGGAGCTGTAGAACCTGCATGCTCTCCACCACCCAAAACATTCCCTAGTGGATAAGGTAATTCGTAGTCCTCATCTTTCAAATCCTCAAATAAAGGAAGATCTTCCATATCTGCCAAAGCTTTAGCTGTAGCCATGGAAAGCGCCACTACCGCATTTCCTCCTATATTCCGTAAATTATCCGTTCCATCCAGTTCTCTCATTTTTTCATCAACGTCGGCGAAACTTGAGAGATGAAAACCTTTTAGCTCAGAAAGAACTTTTTCCATCTCTTTTATCGAAGTGTCTACATCTTGATCTGAAAAGGCAACTACCTCATGGACACCTCTACTAGCACCACTTGGAGCAGCTGCAGTACCTGTACTTATTTTATCACTATCTGAATCGCTCAATTCTACGTCTACTTCGATAGTTGGATTGCCTCTACTATCTAAAATCTTTCTGGCTTTGACATCTTCAATTTGGACTTCAGTCATATTATCCCTATCTAACAAAGTTCATCTTTTTTAATTTAATTCCTTCGATACTTTTCCGGTAGAACTAATAAATCCTTTTCAGAAAAAAGAGGACTGGATGGAAATCAAGCCCATCCAGTCAGAAATACGTCACTCTTCTTCGTGTTCGCTAATATTAAGGGTAGCAAAAAAACCATATTCTTTAGAAACACCGAAGTTCAGCCACAATGACTTTTCTTCATCTATTCTCACCCTAATAGGGTCGGGATAAGGTCGACCTTCAGGCCAATTTATAGAGCCATTTGGTAAAACCAGAGAGAATTTATTTTCTTTTACAGGAATATTTACTGTAAAAGGCTCATCCTTATTTTCCCTTTTTGAAACTATTCTAAGCGTTGATTTTTCCCCGTATTCTGTTTGCTTTTCCAATTCTTTATTCTCTATTATTCTAAACACCTCCATTTTTATCTCATTAGTTTCAGATACGTCTAAAACCTCTCAAGAAACTTTATCCTGAAAGTGATTTATAAACAGATAATTAGCTTTACATAAAATCCACAAAAGCTCAAACAGAAAACAGTTTTCCAAGAAAAATAATCTTTAAAAAAGTAGCGTGGCGATGATGGGGCCGCCGAGATTTGAACTCGGGTCTCTACCGCCCCACGGTAGGAGGCTGGTCCTGACTACCCCACGGCCCCACCCATTTTACCATTATTTGTACCTTTTTTCTCTAGAATATCAAGTTAGATAATAGTTAGGAATTTTAGTAGTTTTCCCATCTTACAAACCCCCTGAAATTTAAGCAAAAAGAAAGTGGTAAAAAGATGGATAAAAGTATCTAAATTGAGGTGTTTAAAGTGAATGAAGAAGAAGTTCAAGAAGTCATAGATGAGGTTAGACCACAACTTCAGGCCGATGGAGGGGATGTGGAATTAAAAGAAGTAACCGACGAAGGCGTTGTCAAAGTTAAACTAGTGGGAGCTTGTGCCGGATGTCCCATGTCTACCATGACCATATCCAAAGGGATAGAAAAAGCCCTAAAAGACGAACTCCCCGAAGTCGAAAAAGTAGAATCAGTCTGATTTTTAAAGATTTTATTCCCTCATCTTCTCAGAAGACAATTTATGAGCAGCCCTTACGGGTTTGGAAATTTTATATCTGGGAGAAGATTTGAGAGTTATATCTATAGCTTTTTTCAAGCTCACCTTATGCCCTATGCTAACATAAACCGGGTTGGTATCATCTCTAGTCCTAACCGCAGCACCTATAACTTCTCCCTCATCTTTTAGATAAGAAAAAGAACCTTTTTCTGACCCAAGTTCCCCCTCAACTTCCCCATGCAATCTACTTTTCGCTACACCTATTGTAGGTTTATCCATAACCACACCTAGATGCGAAGCCAATCCAGCTCTTCTCGGATGGGCTATGCCTTGAGAATCCACCAGATAAACATCCGCATCAACTCCTTTAACCGTTTTGAGCATAGGTTTCAGTTCTCTGAACGCTAAAAAAGTAGGGATATAAGGAAAATCTACTTCTGCTTTTTCACAATTGCTCTCAACCTTCTCCATCTCAGGGAATTCAAAAGAAACGCACGCAGAATAGGCAACTCCTCCCTCCGAAAAAGAAATATCACAGCCAGCTACCTTGTCAGGATCCCCAACCTTATCCTCTTTTACCACCTCTTCAGCTACCTTCCTTTGTATCCTGGAAAGCTTATCCAAATCCGTACTCTTAGGATCTAAAATGTCTAACATCAATATTAGATATATCTTTCTAGAGTAATAGGATTTTCACAAAGATGGACAACATTAAACAATCCCATAACTCTTCTAGAGCTAAATAAAAGACTCTCTACCAAAAAATAAACCTAGCACCTTAGAAGGGGCCAAACTGAATCAAAAATTAAATTTTGCTAAATTTTAATCAGTTCTAATCTTCTTTCGGCCCATAGCCTCAATATACTTTATTTCGTCCCCTTCTTCCAATTCACCTTCCAACTCTTCTGGAACAGCAATCTCAAAAGTATCATAGCTTTCTAAATCCATCAACTGGACGCTGTCTCCAGAAATCGAAAGCACTTGGCCGTCCTGAATATCGACTGTGGGAACATCAACCTTGGTATCAGAAGGTTCTTTTAGATATCTCTTCTTATCATCGAAAATACCCCTAGCTTCAATGCTATATTTAGCATGTCCGTGTTTTCCTGGCATTGAAGATGTAACCTTCTTGACCTTACAAGGCTCATCATCTATATTTATTATCTGGCCTTCTTTTACAGAACCTACTTCTTTTCTTTCTCTTGCCATATTGAACACCTTTCAAGTAATAACATCTCCCGCTTCTAAAACTTTTACCTTAATTAATATTTTTCAGTCCTTATAGTCATGGGTTAGAAAAATTCTAAAATCTAAGATCTGGGAAAGTAAATTTTAGGTTATTTCTTTTTCGCAAACCTCTACCAGTTTTTCGTGACTATCTTTCAATTCTTCTTTTTCCTCATTCGAAATATCCCATTCTACAACATTTTCTACACCGTTAGACCCAAGCTTAACTGGCAAACCAATAGAAGCATCCTCTAAACCATATTCTCCCTTTGGAACAATACTACAGGGAAAAACCTCTTTCTCATCGTTCAAAATACAATCAATCATCAATGTTACCCCTCGACCAGGTCCGAAAACGGTCGCTCCTTTACCTTCAATTACTTTCATCGCACTTCCCTGAAGGGTTTCTAAAATTTCTTCTCTCTCTTCTTTAGAATCAATAGTTATTTTTTCACCATTTATGCGAATTTGAGAAAATAAAGGAACCTGAGAGTCACCATGTTCTCCTATGATATAAGCCTCTACATCTGTCATTCCTACGTCAAATTTTTCAGCTAAGACAGAGCGGAATCTGGCAGAATCCAACATTCCGGCTTCCCCAAGAGTCTTTTCTCTAGGACGGTCTCCATAATGGTACAAAGAATAATTCATAACATCAAGAGGATTAGTAGTAGTAATCGTAATTGCTTCTGGGCTTACCTTGTTTATTTTTTGAGAAATATCTTCCATTATCTTCTTATTTGCTTTAATTAGATCTAGTCTTGACATTCCTGGCTCCCGAGGTTTTCCAGCTGTGATTACAAAAATGTCAGCCCCTTCAGCATCCTCATAGTCACCTTGATAAATTTCGGTATCTTGCTCCCAAGCTACTCCATGCTTTAAATCACTAGCTTGCGCTCTTGCTTTTTCTTCTAACAAATCGATAAGCACTATTTCATCTGCTAATCCCTCAGTTGCTAGATTGTAAGCTACTAAGGCACCTACATCTCCCGCCGCTCCAATAACACCTACTTTTTCCATTTTATCAAATCCAATTCCATTAAATTCCCTTGGTTAAAGTAATCTTCTCTCAAAAACTTGTTAAAAATAAAAAAAATGGAAAATAGACCTTGGATTAATCTCTCCGAATAAATTCGGCAATGGCAAATATTTGCACTTGTTTCATCGAAGTCTCTATCTATTCTGCTACTTCCTTTAAAATCTCTACAACCGGTAACTTTTCTCCGGAAAGAAAGTTCAAACAAGCTCCTCCTCCGGTGCTCACATGATCTATCTTATCTGTGATTCCCGACTCTCTGGCAGCCGCAACTAGATGGCCACCTCCAATTGCTGTGAAAGCATCGGAACTCGCTATTGAATCAAGAACTCCATTTGTTCCTTTTGCAAATTCTGACTTTTCAAAAACTCCCAGAGGTCCATTCGCAACAACTGTACTGGCTTTCTTTATCTCCTCGTCATAACTGGACACAGTCTCGTCGCCAATGTCATAAATTGGCTTTTCAGTGGGTAATTCCTTCAAACTTATATTCTTCGCCTTACCTTCTTCAACTTCTATTCGAACGTCCTCAGGAATATGTATGCTGTCACCAAATTTAGAAAGCAATTCCTCAGCTATATCTATCTCCTCTTCAAAGCCTTCCTCTTTGATAAATTCCAAGTTGGATTCTCCTATATCAACTGAATCAGCTGCTAAGAAAACTTGGCCTACTATTCCACCTGTAAGCACTTTATCCGCTAATCCTTTTTCTAAAACGTGTTCTATCAAAGCTATGGAATCATCAACTTTAGCTCCACCCAACACGTGTAAGCACGGATGTTCAGGGTTCCTAGCCTTATCAAGTCCTACAAGTTCTGATTCCATCAACCTACCGGCTGCGGCAGGTAGAACTTCACCGAACCCTACTAGGGAAGGCTGAGATCTGTGAGCAGCGGCGAAAGCATCGTTCACATATAGATCAGCTAGCGGAGCTAGTTTTTGAACAAAATGTGTTTTAGCTTGTTTTTTCGGATCTCGATTGAGAACTTCCTCTGAATAAAATCTGGCATTCTCGAGTAGTAAGATTTCTCCAGACCCTAAATCAGATATTTTTTCTCGAGCCGCAGGACCAAATAAATCATCTATGTATTGTACTTCAGTTCCGAAAACTTCACTCATCTTCTTCGCGTGTTTTTCCAACGTGGTGAAATCTTCTCCTCCAGGCCTTCCTTGATGAGCAATCACTACTACTTTAGCTCCTTTATCTGAAAGCTCAGTTATTGTATCGGAGCATTTTACAATCCGATTGTCATCCATAATTTCTTCTGTTTCAGGGTCTATAGGAGAGTTTATATCTACTCGAACTATCACTGTCTTATCTTCTACTTCAAAATCATCTATTGTTTTAAATTCCATTTTATCCCTAAGGATAATCTTTTGAATTATCTCATGTCTTCGATTTGCTTTATCATGTCTAGAAGTCTGTTGGAAAAGCCCCATTCATTGTCATACCAAGAAATTACTTTTACCATATCGTCGGCTCTAACAGTTGTCCACTCTGAATCCACAGTTGCCGAGTTTGGATTTCCGATATAATCCGTAGATACTAACGGTTCTTCGGAATAACCCAAAACGCCTTCTAGTTCGTTCTCTGCTGCTTCTTTATAGGCTCTGTTCACTTCTTCCTCGGTTACGTCTTCTTCAAGTGCTGCTACTAGATCCACTACAGATGCGTCGATTGTCGGTACTCTCATAGCCATTCCATGAAGTTTTCCTTCTAGATGTGGTAGAACTTCCGTGGTGGCTATTGCTGCTCCGGTTGTAGTTGGTATTATAGACTCTGCTGCAGCTCTGGCTCTTCTCAAATCTTTGTGGACTCCGTCTAACAATTGCTGACTGTTCGTATAGGCATGAATCGTAGTCATCAGTCCTTTCTCCAATCCAAATTCATCGTCCAAAACTTTCACTGTCGGCACTAGGCAATTCGTTGTACATGAACCTATATCTAGAATATTGTGCTCTTCTGGATCGTATTCATCGTCGTTCACTCCTCGAATAACTGTAATGTCTGAGCCTTCACCTTTACCAGGAGCTGTAATTATAACCTTTTCCGCTCCTGCTTCCAAGTGTTTAGCTGCATCTTCTCTTTTTCTGAACATTCCTGTTCCTTCAATAGCTAGGTCTACATCGTAGTCATCCCACGGTAGATTCGCAGGATTTTTCTCTTGTACGAGGTCTATCTTTTTATCAGCTATTTTCAAGTATCCGTCTCCGGATTCTACGTTTTCATCTAGATAACCAAAGGTTGTATCATGCTTCAATAGATGGGCCAAAGTTTCTCCAGGTGCTAAGTCGTTAATAGCTACTATATCCAAGTCTTCGTCTCTCTCTAACATCGCTCTCGTCAAACAACGGCCTATTCTTCCAAATCCATTTAATGCTACTTTCATTTTTCTAACCTCCATCATTACGTCTATCGGCTGATTTAAAAATATTACAGTGGCATCTGGAAATAATTCAATTTATTAAACAATGAAAGTGCAAATAAAAAAGAGCATGATTCAGGTGATTAGAATTGGCAGAAGATAGAGAAGAAAAAATCAAGGAAAGTGCAGAGGAAATCATCGATAAGTTTTCTGAAATAGAAAAGGATCTACCAACAGAGAAGAAGACATATCATTTGCAAAATTCTCTAAACGTCTTAAAATCCGATGAGAAAAAGACTTCAGAAGAGAAACTGAAAAATTTCAGAAAAAATTTCCTCAAAATAATGCCAGATAAGGACAATGAAGGAAATCTAAAAGTAGAGGTAGCAGAATGGGCAGAGTAAGCACTTTGGAGAAATTGAAATCTATAAAAAAAGGTGACTTAACCGCTTCTGAACATATAGAGAAGAAAGTGGAAAAAATCAGGGAAAAAGATAGCGAAATCAACTCCTTCATAGAGATAAATCAAGATTCTATAGAAAAAGCGAAAGAGATAGACAGAAAGATAGAGAAAGGGGAGGAAGTAGGGAGATTAGCTGGATTAGGAATAGGAATCAAATCCAACATTAACGTGGAAGGGCTTAAAGCAACTTGCGCCTCTAAAACTTTAGAAAATTATATTTCCACTCATGATGCTGTCGTGACAGAGAGAATAAAGCAGGAAGATGGTATTATATTAGGAATGAATAATATGGACGAGTTTGCCTGCGGGGCTTCCGGAGAAACAAGCTTTTTTGGACCTACGAAAAATCCGGCGGCAGAAGGTAAGATCCCCGGCGGGTCTAGTAGTGGACCGGCGGCGGCGGTTGCAGGAGGACTATGTGATCTAACATTAGGGACAGATACAGGAGGTTCTATAAGAAATCCTGCAAGCCATTGCGGAGTAATAGGTCTAAAGCCCACCCATGGCTTAGTTCCAAGAGAAGGCCTGATAGACCTCTCAATGAGCTTTGACCAAATAGGACCACTATCCCCAGATGTAGAAGGAGCTGCTTTACTAACCGAAGTAATCGCAGGGAAAAATGATAACGAAGGAGTGATGTACGACGTCGAATCCGTCGACTATATGAACAAAATAGAAGCCGATATAGAGGGGATGAAAATAGGAGTAAGTCCGAAATTTAGAGAACTCACAGATTCAAAGATTATGGAGGTTATAGATGATTCTATAGATTTCTTAGAGGAACAGGGGGCGGAGATAGTGACTGTAGAACTACCTAACTTAGAAAAAGCAATGCCGACTTACTATACTATTTTATCTGTTGAATTTTTCTCCGCAACAAGAAAATTTGACGGAAGAAAATACGGACATAAAATAGAAGACGTTTGTGGTGACGAAGTCTTACGCAGAATCGTCAGAGGAAAGCATATCAGTAGAAAAGAGTTCAAAAATCAGTATTATCAGAGAGCACTTCAAGTTCGTACCTTAATCAAAAAAGAGTTGGAAGAGGCTCTGGATGAGACAGACGTTTTGGTTGGGCCTACGGTCCCAAAACTCCCTCATGATATAGGTGAGGATATTACTCCTTCTGAGATGTACGCATACGATTATCTAACAACACCTACCAATCTTGGAGGTTTGTGTGGAGGGGTGGTTCCCGCAGGAGAGAAGAATGGTGTTCCTATAGGCTTACAAGTGCAAGGTCCCACTCTAGACGAATCTTCGGTTCTGAGAGTGATGAAAAAGATGGAGGAAAAAGAATGAAAATAGGTTTTGAAATTCACGAACAGTTGTACACTAAAAGCAAATTATTCTGCGATTGTCCAACCAACTATCGGAATGTAGAACCTAACACCAATGTCTGCCCCGTTTGCACCGGTATGCCAGGGGCAAAACCTTCCCCCCCTAATGAAAAAGCCATCGAATCCGCCATAGAAATAGCCTTGATGCTTGATTGCGATATCGTAACTCAAAAGCCAATCCATATACAAAGAAAACATTACGATTACCCTGACTTACCGAGCGGTTACCAAAGGACAAGCCTACCAATAGCAGAAAACGGCGAATTGGCAGGCGTGAGAATAAGAGAAGTACATATAGAAGAAGACCCAGGAAAATACGACCCTGTACAGGGAAAAGTAGACTTTAATCGGAGTGGAATCCCATTAGTAGAGATAATAACAAAACCGGACATTAAATCTCCAGAAGAGGCCAGAGAGTTCCTACAATCCCTAATTAGAACCCTAGAATATACCAACAAAATACGGCCGGAACCAAGTACTTTGAGAACTGACACAAATATTTCATTAGAAGGGGGGCAAAGGGTCGAAATAAAGAATATAAACTCCGTCAAAGGAGCCTTCAAGGCCTTAAAATACGAAGTAATGAGACAGAAAAGAACCGAAAAAGTCGAGAGGGAAACTAGGTCCTACCTGGAAAGCCAAATGACCACTGTACCTATGCGCTCAAAAGAGGTTGCGGATGACTATAGATACATACCCGATCCAAACCTGTTACCTATACTGATAAACCAAAGACAGGTCAGTGAAATCGAAAACGACATGTACGAAGCACCTCATCTGAGAAAAAAGAGGATAATAAAAGAATACGGAATAGAAGAAGATGTAGCAGAAGTGCTAGTGGGTGAAAGAGAATTTGTGGACTTATTCGAAGAGGTCGCCGGAGAAATAGATCCTAATTTTGCCTCTAAATGGCTCAAAAATAGATTAAGAAAAGTTCTAAACTACTTGGAGATATCTCCAAAGGAAATACCGTTCTCTATTGATCAACTTACAAAACTCTTGAAAATGATTGAATCTGAGAATATCACCCCGGAGAAAGGAGAGTTGATACTCAGAGAAATGGCAAAAAATCCAGACGATCCGGAAGAACTTCTGGAAAAACTCGGACTGGAAGAGATGAAGAAAAATGAATTAGAAAAAACCATAGATAAAGCTATCGAAGAGAATAAAGAAGCTGTCGAGGACTTTAAGAACGGAAAGGAAGAGGCTTTGAATTATTTATCAGGTCAAGTTATGAAAATCACAGAAGGAAAAGCCGATCCAAGAGAGGTAATGGAATTACTGAAAGAACGGCTAAAAGGGCAAGGGGACTAATCCATCCATGACTAAAGAAGAACCAAATAAAAAAAGAAAAATCCAAGCATCTGAGGAACTAATCAATAACTCTATTTTCACACCATTTTGGAAAAGATTGATAGCTTGGATAATTGACAGTTTAATAATATCCACAATAGTCATAAGCCTAATATATTTTCTAACTAATGACATTCCTACTTCTATAGAAGCAGCTACACAAAGAGACCTAAATCTCATAACACAAACCATAGTCCTAGCAAATCTAATCTACTACACTATACTCGAAGGTTCAATCAGTCAAACCCTAGGGAAGAAAATACTCGGTATAAAAGTCTACAAGGAAGATGGAAAGAAAATAGGATTCAGCTATGCCTTAGTCAGAAGAATAGGACTAATTGTTCCCTTTTTGAACATAATTGACGGGGTCAGCATCTTATTTACTTCCAAAAATCAGAGAATATTTGACATAGTAGCCTCCACAATTGTTGTCGATTCTAAGATTGAAGATGACGTTATCCAATTTTTAGAAGGCAAAGGTCTAACTCCAAAACTTAGGGAAAAAATAGAAAATTCTAGAGGGGAAGAGGTCCAAGAAGTAAACAAGGAAAAAATCATAGCAAACCTCAAAGAAAAGAAAGAAGATTTAGAGAAAAGATTTGAACACGGGGAACTGGAAAAATCGGATTATCAAAATATTAAATCCCGATACGAAACGCGAATAAATCAGTTGGAAAAAGAATTAGACAACGAAGAAAAGGATTAATCCTTGCTTTCCGGAAGTAAACTATCAACTATAGTATCCGGATCAAACTTCATCAAATCATCATATCCTTGTCCAGTACCCAAGAACAATATGGGCCTACCAGTTTCTTTTACTATGGAAAGAGCAGCTCCTCCACCAGCATCAGCATCCATTTTAGTCAAAATAGATCCATCGATATCTATCGACTCTTCAAACTTAGAAGCCTGTTCTACAGCATCATTACCTATCAAAGCATCACCTACAAAAACAGTCAAGTCCGGGTCGGCAACACGATCAATCTTCTCCATTTCCTGCATCAGATTGACATCAGTTTGCATTCTTCCTGCAGTATCTATCAAAACAACATCTTTATCACTTGCCTTCGCATGCTCCACGGCATCATAAGCCACCGCAGCTGCATCTGCTTCCTTTTGATGTTTTATCACTTTAGCATCCAAATCTTCCCCATGCTTTTCAAGCTGATCAATTGCCGCGGCACGGAAAGTATCTGAAGCTGCTAACACAACATCGTATCCTTTCCCTTTCAAAAATTTCGTAATTTTAGCAATTGTTGTAGTTTTACCGCAGCCATTGACACCTACAAAAAGCATAACTGCCGGTTCATCATTCTTTCTCTTCTCTTCTATAGCTTCCATGAAATCTATTTCGTTTTCGGGGGTTAAGATATCTCTAATCGCATCTTCCAGTATATCAAATAGCTTTTTTCCGGAGTCTTCTCTAATCCCTATCTTCTCCCCTTCAAATTCCTGTTCTAACTCCTCTACCAACTCTTCGACTACTGAAACCGCAACATCACTCTCGAGTAAATCTACTCTCAAATCTTGGATGATATCCTCTACATCTTCAGGGGAAAGCTCCTGTCTGGTGATACGCTTAGCTGTCCTTTTGAATTTATTTTTCAAATTGTCAAACATAGAAAAACATCAACCTGATTGATTTTTATTATCCATACCCTCTGATTCTACTTCAGTCATCAACTTTTGAGCCTCTGGCCTCATCTTCTCAATGTTGTCTTTAAGCTCATCTATCCTTTCCTGAGCTTCTTCTAAGGACTCTTCCAAATCCTTCCTCCGTTTACCCACTAAATCGATGACTTTTTCTGGAGGACTTTCCGCAACGAGGTCGGCACCAAGCTCTGTAAGAACTTTCTCCGTATCCTTTATTACTGCAGGAATGTAAGAACCGGAGCCTATGGGGACCAAAATTTCAGATCCAGATTCAATATCTTCTATTCCTTCCAACGTTTCCTCAGTCGACTCAACTTCTTTAATCGAACTGTTAATAACCTCAATCTGTTTTTCAAGAGCCTCTATATTCTGCTGAGACTCCCTTATTTCCGACATCATCTTCTGAAGCTCTTCTTGCTTTTGCTGCGGTGTTTTTCCCTCTTCAGCCATTTTGACCCTCTATTCCAAAGCTTCTCTAACTTCCCTATCTTCCACTTCTTCAAGTTCTATCTCTTCAACATTGTCAATTGTAACCAAATTCCTCTTAACAGCGTGTTTGCTACCTAACTCGGAATAGAGAAGATCTATCGCTCTATCTTTCGAATCAGCTGGGACTTCCTTTTCAAACTCCAGCTTATTATTGTTCTTCTCAAACCATCCTTCTATACGAAATATCTTTTCCATTAATACCATCTCAATCTTATGTAAAGCCTAATATCCTTTCAATCCTTCCCAACTCAGGCCCTGTAGTATTCTCACCTATCCAAGCTCCATCCGAATTTGCCACCATTCCTGTTCCAATATACTTAACTCCACTAGCTACAGTCCCAATTCCAGCTGTAATATCCAAAGCATCTTCTACAATATCTAATTCCCCTTCGTTAGAATCTTCATGAAGAATAGCCCCTTTGTTCGTCGCAACCGCCGAAGCACCAACATTTTTCAAACCACCTATAGTACTCCGCTTCGTATCAACATCTAAAGCTTTTTCTATTTTTTCCTGAGTTTCATCCGGCATATCGGGATTAACTATAGCTCCTTTATCGTTAGCTAAAACCTGATTTCCAAGAGCTGTGAACTTACCTGGAACCCTAATCACGTTTTTCCCCAACTTATCGCTTAGGACTTCCTCATCAGTATCTACATGATCGGGAACTATTATTCCATTTGAGTTACCCGCAGCCAAAGCGCCGATTAAAGAACTTTTACTAATCAAAGTCCTCACTACCCTAACTCCCATCGCTTCCTTAGAGCTTTCGGAAACCTTTCCAAATCTGGATGGAACTAAAACAATATCATCTGTAGCCAGAGCAAATGCCCCGAGATAAGGCATACGATTGAAGTCTAATCTAACAACTGTCATACTATGACCATTATCTGTTATCGTTCTAAAGAATAAGCTTTAACCATTCCTTCCGGAGAACCTATAAGTACTTTTGAAGCTCTCATAAAATATTTAGAACCGACCTGTCTTCCTTCCATTTCAGTCACTAAGGTTTAATATTCTGTCTGCGCCAATGTCTCCTTTTAGGATTATCCCTAACATCGCCTTCTGTCTTAGCCATAACCCAAACAGGAACTCTACGTCTTTGCTTATTGGCCTTAGCAAGCTTTTTCTTGGTTGCAAGCGACTTATGTCTACTCATAATTATTTCCTCTTAATATCTATAGATTCTTTACTATTTTGAAGCTTTTTCAAAATTTTCTTTAACTCATCATCATCTATAGGAAGATCCATCCTACCTGTCTTAGCTACTTGAATCAACTGCATTTCTACATTTTTCGTAAATTCGGGTTTTGCCATTCTTAAGTTAGACAATCTGCTTCTGGCTTCAGTGGTCAAAATTTTCTTCAACAGAGCTTGTTTTTGTTGTTCCATCTGTTTCTTTCTTTCTTCGGCGGCTTCCTGATTCTGCATTTGGCTCTTCATCTGTTCTTTTTTCTTCTCCTTCAACTCATCCAAGTCTTCGGCCATCTTATCCCTCTAATTTGCTTCTATCTCAGCTGAAATATTATCTAAAAAAGACATTCCTTGAGGAGATATTTTTCTCCCTTCCCCCTCAACCTTTTCAACTAAATCGGCTTCTTCCAATTGTTGTAAGATTCTTCGAATAACTTTCCCACTTCCCTTTTCAAACTTCTCAGGGCTAGAACCCCTTTTCTTTCTACCACCATAGTATGACCTTAGACGGGAAACACCGATGGGCCCTCTCTCAAAAACCTTACGTAAAACGGAACCTGCACGCAAGTACCACCAGTCTGATTGTTGTGGAGGCCTTTCCTTATGTTTACCTGTTTTAACAAAATTCGACCATTCAGGTGGATCGATTTCCTCCACTTCTTTTAGGTTTTCAGATAATTCTTTTGTTAATTCATCCGGGTGTACATCTTTTATCGACATTCTATTACTCATCCTTTCTTGAACTTTTTACCTTAATTAATGGTTGTCTTCTTCACTTTGTGCGTTATTAAATGTTAAATCAGTTATAAAAATATTTATACTTCTTCAAATATCCTACACAAATCTACTCTATGAGAATTAATCTATCTAAACAGAGGTTCTCACTATATCTCCGTGCTTAACACCTTTCGTGCTGATTAGCCTATCTGATACCTCTTTAACTTTTTTCGCATTCCCTCTCAGAACTAATGTTTCCATGCAATGATGCTTATCTAAATGCACATGCATGGAAGAGATAACATTCGCATGGTCTTCATGCTGCAAATCGGTTAGCTTATCAGATATTCCCCTTTTTTCGTGGTTATATACAAGGGTCAATGTACCAACGACTTCCTGATCTGCCACATCCTCCCATTTATCCTCCACCAATGATTCTCTGATTAAATCTCTAATCGCTTCCGACCGGTTTGAATACATCTCCTCCTCAATTTTTTTATCAAACTTTTCCAGCAGTTCACCCGGAAGAGATATACCGAATCTTTCAGTTTTTTCTTCCTTCATTTTATCATTCAAATACTAATGTTAGTAACACAATAATAAATCCTTCGTGTTATCCTCTGAAAAAGATTTATAAGATAATGTAATTTACTTAATTTTCGTGTTACTAAGGGATTAAGAGAATGGCAAATGAGAAAAAAGGTCTAAATATATCTAACGCGATAAAAATAGGAGCACTAATAACAGCAGTTATACTGATAGCTTTCTCAGCCAACTATATCATCTCAACCGAAACTACAAACACAGAACAATGGAACAATTTTGATTCATTCGAAAATACAGAAATGAAGGAAAAATTAAACGAAAAAAACCTTCCAGAACCCATCGAAAAAAGTTTCAGCGAGAAAGGTCTGCCATTATCCAATCCGAAAATTTCTGTGGAAGGCCACAACGAGGAATGGAAAATAATAGGGGAAGACCAAACCTATCTGATAAAAAAAGAAAACGAAAAATTACATGCTTACTCCAAATTTATAACTGTCGCAACAGCGAGTAATTTAGAATACTTCGCAGAAGAGTTGGCCGGCGAAAAAATCCAAATCCGCACAATAGTCCCAGCCGGGCAATGCCCAGGTCATTTTGATACAAAGCCTAAAGATGTGGAAGCCGTAAAGGATGCTGAACTAGTTTTGTGGAACGGATTAGAAACTTGGTTAAGCGACCTAATAGATTCATCCGGAAACGAGGAGGTAATGAAAAATAAATCACCAAACGTACCTTGGGGGCCAACATGGGGTGCAAAAAAATATGTCGAAAATACCTCCGATGCTTTAATAGAGGCATATCCCCATTTTGAAAACTCCATCAAGAAAAATGAGGAAAATCTACTATATTCAATCGACCAATACGGAGATAACTTGACTAAGAGGGCCGAGAAAAAAGAAACAGAAGACGTAAAGGTAATTTCTCAAAAATTCAAAGTAGGTTTCGTTAAATGGCTCGGTTTTGAGGTAGTAAAAACTTATATATCTCCTGAAAAACTCTCTCCGTCAGAAATGGACAATTTAATCAAAGTAGCTAAAAAGGAAAATGTAAGAATAATTGTCAGCAATAAACCAACAGACACCACAATTGGAGAAAAAGTCACTAATGAAGCAGATATTGAACACGTAATCCTAAGGACTTGGCCCGGATCCGGAGAGGAAGGAGAAACTTATTTCGATATGATTGAGAATAATTCTGAAAAGCTTTTCACTGCTATGCATAAGCAAAAATAAGGACAGGAGAAGAAAAACATTTCTACTTTCTTAGAAGGTGAACTCAATGTCCATCGTCGAATTAAAAAACGTAAATACAATTTATGAGGGGGAAAAATTCCCCACAATAGAGGATATAGATTTAGATATAGAGAAAGGGGAATTTGTCTCTATCATGGGGCCAAACGGCTCCGGTAAAACAACATTGTTAGAAACTATTAACGGCCTTCTAGCACCTGACAGAGGGCAAGTAACCGTTTTAGGTGAAAATATAGAAAACGATGGAGAAAAAGCTAGGAAAAAAATCGGTTATTTGCTTCAAAATTTCTCCTTCAACCCTACGAAATCATTCTTAGTGAAAGATGTCGTGATGATGGGCAGAACAGGTAAAATCGGCGTTCTAAACTCCATAAAAGACTCAGACTGGAACTTTGTTCACGAATGTATGGAACTAGTGGAGGTCGAAAAGTTTGCGGATAAACCTATTGGGAAACTATCGGGAGGAGAACAACAAAAAGTGATGTTGGCCAGAGCTTTAGCTCAAGACCCTGACATCTTATTATTAGATGAACCCTTTACGAATCTCGATTACAGAGCGGAAAAGGAACTCAAAAAATTGATAAAAAAGATCTATGAAGAAAAAGACCTGACTTTGATGATGGTCACCCATTCCCTAGATTCTGTTCCTGAAGAATCGTCCAAATTAGTCCTAATGGACGGGGGGGAAATAGTTCTCCAAGGCAAACCAGAAGAGGTTATAGAGTCGGAAAAGTGGAAATCAGTTTATGGTATTGAACCTGAGGATTAAAATGATTGAACTACCCTCAACCTTCATAATTACAGTGATAATAGGATCTGCCTTGGCCGGTTTAGCATGTTCACTGATTGGAACATTCATAGTCCAAATGGATCTCACATCCATTGGATTCTCCATGTCCCACGCTGCGTTCGCGGGAGCAGCTCTGGGCCTTCTAATACCAGTAAATCCAACGATGACAGCCATAGGATTCGCACTATTAGTGGCCTTACTTTTGGGGCCAATATCGGAGAAAGCAAAACTTAGCCCAGGTGTAATCATTGGAGTTTCCTTCCCCATATCCATGGCGTTAGCATTTATCTTCATAAACCTCCAACCGACTGCCGCTACAAGTGAAGCGCTGAATCTTCTCTGGGGAAACCTATATTCACTAACCGTGCCCGATTTGGTCTATCTGTCGGTACTATCCGCCGGAATGATCCTGATAATAACAGTGTTCAAAAAAGAGTTTCTATCAATTCTTTTCGATAAGAAGATGGCAAAAGCTTCAGGTATCAATACTCGGCCTTTTTACTTCTCGATACTTTTCCTGACAGGTCTAACAGTGGCAGTTTCTCTAAAATTTATCGGAGGGCTCCTAGTCTATGCGCTCATAGTGAACACAGCAGCTTCGGCTTACCAGTTCACATACGATATAAAGAAAATGTTCATACTATCCCCAATAATAGGAATCATTTGCAGTCTTTCAGGGACCTGGCTATCCTTACAGTTAAATACCCCTATCGGAACTTCCATCGTCATCATGACCGCTATAGTTTTTACGTTATCAGTGCTATTCTCCAGAAAAAGAGGTAAAGGTGGGAACGTATTACCCTTACATCAATAGAGAAAAGATACCATGAACAAAAAAGAACTGTTAAAAAAATTGGAAGATTTTCACGGACATCTAGGGCCCTATTTAGTAGTAGGGTGGCGAATGGGTGAAGTAGCGAAAGAAAAATTGGGAAAAGCACCTTTTGAAACGGAAGCCCGTGTCAAGACTGGAGGAGAAACCCCGCTTTCCTGCATCGTTGACGGTGTTCAGTTCTCTACCGGTTGTACTCTCGGAAAAGGAAATATAGAGATAACAGACGAGAAAAAGCCGGAAGCGATATTCGAGAAAGAAGATGAAAGGATCACGGTAGCCCTAAGGAAAAATATTCTAGAAAAGATACGTCAAATATCTGAGGAAAACATAGAAGAGTTAGCTGAAGATATACTCGAGATAGAGAGTGATGATCTTTTCATCCTCCCGGAAAAATAAATTATCCGAAAAGAGCAGTCTAAAACTCTCCTATTTTTCTCAGTAACAGGCTTAAAAATATTCAATTTTTTTGAATCCGGACATGAAAACTCAACTTTTCGAGTAGAACAAAGTTTAATCAAAGATAACTCAACTTTCCTATTATTATATTAGTGCTTTTTTCTTGATTTATAAGATATTTTAAGCTATATGTGTCCCTATCCACACCCCTTAGCGTAAATACCTATTAAGAATCCAATATTTCTATTTCAGGCCTAAAGCAGAAATGGTCAAAAATTTCAAAGAGCTCACCCCAATAAAACAATAGTGCAGGCGAAACCGTCTAGATCTAATAATCTCTCAAATTATTCCAGTTCCATAAGGATGGACCGGGTGGGATTTGAACCCACGACCTTCCGCATGCCAAGCGGACGTTCATACCCCTGAACTACCGGCCCACATTAACTATCCTAAAATCTAAAAACTAATAATAATTACCACAAACATCTATCAAAGCAAGAGGAAATTGACCTTAATCTTTACGTTTACTAGTTTTACCGTATCCACAGCTAGCACAAACGCCTTTTTTTACGTGGTAAGACCTTTCCCCACATCTCCTGCAGGTTACGTGAATAGTATGCTTTTGCTCTCCTTTAGCTGCTGTTCCTTTACTCATCGTGTTCACCTCGCGGGTGAAATAAACACTACATTGTCGCCACGAATAATCATCTCTCCGTATCTCTTGCTAGATCCGTCTTCAGCTAACTCTTCGGCTTCCTCAATAACAAGATTTACATGTGTGTCATAAGAGACTAATTTGCCTCTTATCTCTCGCCCGCCTTTTAGCCTAACGAGCACGGTGGAACCTTTTGATTTATTTAAGGTATCCAATGGTCTCTGATTTGATGACATCTGTTCAACGACTTCTTACTTAACTTCATATAAGAATGTTGTGAATATTGGACTTTTTTAACGATTATCTATCTGAACTCTGGATTATCGGGAAAAATCAGTTCACATCGGGACCCAGAAAGAAAAAACAAATAGAGATCAGGTTTCAATTTACAGCTGATTTCGCAACAAATATTGAAAAAACCATTAATAGAGCTAAAATACCCCATCCGAGTTGTTATATATACAACAAATGAGTTTAAGATAATGGTAAAACTAAACAATTCAAAAATAACTAACCTAATCCCAAAAAACAAAAGAACAATAAAAATAAGGAAAAAGTTCATTCTTCCTCAGACGAAACAGTTTCCACCGAAGAACCCCCTTCATTCGACGGAATACCTTCCTCGGACGAAGAACCCTCCCCAACCTGCAGACTCTCAAATTCTTCCTTCAACGACTCAACATCCTCAAAATCGACACTTAACTTAATCCCACCCAGATAATGAGCCAAAATATTGTAAAACAAAGCTGAAAGAGTCCCAATCACGAGGCCCATAATCGCAAAACCTAAAACTATAAGCCCAGTAGCCATGCCAGCTGCCGAACCACCAATAATCCCTCCCACCTGCCAACCGCCCAGAACAACTGTAATCGCACCGAAAATCGCACCCCAAATAGCTCCAAGTAATGAAAAAATAACGAGCACCGAAACTATACCAAAACTCTCCAACTCCACTTCAGACATATTTCTCCCATATATATTTTCCAACAGTCGAATAATAAACTTTTTGCAAAAAATAAAGAGAGAAATAATCCTCTTTCACCAAATCACGCTATTGAAAGCCATATGAAACAGTAAATCCACTAAAATAGCTCTAAAAAGACGAAAAATTCAATCTTTTCCACTACCTCGAACGAACCTACATTTGGTTTTTAGTGCATCTTGCAAGGTTTGATTAAAAGCCAACCAAACCCACCTTACCCAAACCCCAAGTAACCTCACCGAGGCCAGGAACAACAAAAGTAAACGAAAGCTCCTTCAAACCACCCAAACTGGGCCCTCCAAGATCCAACTCTGTCAAAGCAACGGAGAAACCACCGAGGTTCTCATTACGAACCTGCAAACTGGGATCTTCAATCACAAGAGCATCCGTACTCCCAGAAACGCCAGAAGTGCTCAACATGATTTCACCGATCAGAGGAACATTCTGGCTTATATCCGCTCTGTCAAACTTGACCATGTCCAAAATATCTCCGTCAGTGCTCAAATTCTCCAGGGAAAGGTTCTTCAAACTAACACTAGGTCCACCCCATGAACCCAAGTCCAGAGAAACATCTCCGAACAGAGGCACCCTGGTCGAAGCCACAAACTCGCCAACGTTGAACCTAGCATCTCCAAATCTCACGACAACTCCTCCCAAGGAAGGATCATCCATAGAGACCTCAAAGTCAACCGCTAGATTATCCATGCTGTGAGACACATCTCCGTATTTCACCGAAACATCGTCAAATCCTAAACCGGTTAAAGAATCCGGCATATTCAAAGCAACCGTTTCACCCTCGAACTTCAACTGTTCAACAGGGGCCACCTCGCCTTCAAAGTCCATCCCTTCAAACATAAGAGCGTCCTGAGCCAAGTAGAAACTACCCTTCAAAGTCGACTCATCAAAGCTAACTTCAGAGACCGAGAAATCATTTATATCTAAATCCTGACCTCCGAACGAAGCGGAGAAAGCTCCGAATCCAGGCAATTCACCGGACAAAGCAGACCCACCTACACTAATACCAAAGTGTTCAATATCCGCTGAAAGCGTGCCTAGACTGTTACCCATCAATAACTCCTCGGCTTTTAGATTAAAGTTCTCCAAAACCTGGCTGACATCGTTAGAAGCGAACACAAAATCACCGGAATTCGACTCCACTGAAACAGAGCCCTCATCTAAACCAAACGCCTGCTCGTCAACGCTGATATTACCACTAATCCCCTGATCCGTGTATTCAAACCCTTCAACAGCCAAATCATCAATATCCAAAGACTGACCTCCAGTGCTAACAAATGCCGAAGAGTTCTCACCCAACCCCGGAACCTCATTCATTCCCAAAACCAATTTCGAAGAGACCAAACTCAAACTGTCCAAACCTAAATTACCTTCTTCCAAAACTATATCGTCCTGCATCATAGCAAAATTATCAGAGCCCACCGTAAATCCTGACATATCCAAAACTACATCAGAATATTCAAAGTTATCCAAACCAAACGTGGTACTACTTCCTCCACCACTCGATCCCATCATCTCAAACAATTCATCAAAGTCCAACTTAGAACCGAACATGCTGAAACTCATATCGTTCATTTGAACATCCAAAGGATTATCATTATCGCCGAAACTCATCGCCGCATCACCCAAAGAGGCCCTCTGATTTTCCCATCCGAAAACCAGGTTCTCCTCTAAAGTTTTGTCCTTAGCCAAAGTAGCAGAATCTATCAAGAGATCCATATCGTCTACACCTAGACTCAAACGACCGGTCATCAATTCAAAAGCTGATAGTTTATCGAAGTCCAAACTCATCCTTTCAGAAGTGTAAACCATATTATCTAAAATAGAATTAACAATTCCATTATCGGTAGATCCACCTGACTGAGTGTCCGACTGAGAGCCAGAGTTTAATCCTTCAATATATGCATCGAGGTAATCCAGACCAAACCTCAGTTCACCTAAATTCAAACCAGACCAGTCAAAGGTCAAATTATCCAAATTCGGACTTTCCAAACTCATTTTTATTCCATGCACCGAAAAATCATCGCCCGTAAGATCTAGCTCTCTAGAGACTATATCAAAGTTTTCAGATTTCGCGCTCATATTTTCAACATTACCTGTAAATTTATCAATAGAGACTTCAGCATTAGCCAAACTGAAACTGTCGAAAGCATCCTCAACATCGCTAACTATATTATTGAAGTTATCCTCGACGAGCAGATCGGTCATCAACAATTCGGCATCTTCAACAAGCCCGTACAATTCCTCGACCGATACATCAGCATTGTCAACCACCAAACTCACATCATTGTCCAAAAAGTTCTCCTCAATATTATCAGATTTACCTACCAACTTATCAACACTCATTTCAGATTTATCAATACCGATATCCAGAGAGCTTACACTAGCTCGATCAAAAGCATTCTC
The DNA here is from genome assembly GCA_964554215.1 of Hadarchaeota archaeon (SeqCode). Lineage (GTDB taxonomy): Archaea > Hadarchaeota > Hadarchaeia > Hadarchaeales > JAGGTB01 > CAYLJV01. The sequence continues at coordinate 28,780 of CAZKND010000008.1, forward strand.
AACATCAGACATCAAACTATCAAAATCATCTTCAACCGAAATATTCGAAAACCTGACTCCCACATTCTCAACTACACTAGTAAAGTCATTCACATCAACCGAACCATTCTCAGCAATCAACTCAACCTGATTATCCAAGAAATTCTCCTCCAACCTACCCACAGTCGACACCGACAAGTAATCAACACCAACCTCTGACCTATCAACACTCGAATCAACCTCATCAACACTAACACCATCGAAAGCATTCTCAACATCGCTAACAACATTATCGAAGTTATCTTCAATCGCCAAGCCAGTCATTCCAAACTGAGCATTGTCAACCAAAGACGACAAGTTCTCAACCTCAACATCACCATTCTCAGCAATCAACTCAACCTGATTATCCAAGAAATTCTCCTCCAACCTA
>CAZKND010000009.1:0-8816 GCA_964554215.1 Hadarchaeota archaeon (SeqCode)
TCTCCATCTATAATCTGTGTGTATATGTCCAGATATCTGTGCTGTGACGTCGTAATTTTCTAAGAGGGTAAAAAATTTGTTCGTTAAATGGATCCAGTTCTTGTTTAATCCATAATACCATGTTCTAGAAAAGGCGGTTGTTCCACTAAGTGGAGTGTGGTTGATGATAAAAACATTATTAGATTTCGAATATTTTTTCAGATATTTTTCGACAAATTCGAACCTTTTCTGAGGGATAGTACTGGCGAGATTGTTATTGTCAAATTCAGGATTATGTTCCTCCGATACGAGGATAAAAACATTGTTACCCAGTTTCAGAACCTTTGTACCCGAAAACCGTTCCAATTCCGTGAAGTAACCCGTGCCGTAATTATCTCCAGGATGGTGTTCTCGGTCATGATTTCCGAAAATACTGAAGACCGGGGCTTCTAAATCTTTAGTCCAGTGATTATACCCGGCCCACTCATCAATTTCAGCGTGGCTAGTTGCATCTCCTGTGCTGAAGATATAGTCTGGCTTTAGAGTTTTTAGAGCTATTTTGGTATTTTTTGGAATTTCAGCACTCGGAGCACCAAAATCTGTCTGTACTTCTCCTTTTGAATTCTGTATATGGATATCTGAAAAGAAAGCTACTCTCGAAGTGTTTTCTTTCTTTGCTGGCATTTCGGGTTCTGATCCACCGGCCAAATTACTCCTTAAACTCAAACCTCCTGCGATAGTTATGATAAGCCAGACGATGAGAATTGCGCTGATTATCTTTTTCAGCTTCAGGATTAGACCTCCTTGGATATTCATTTAAACTTTTCTGGCCTTAATATCTGTATATTTTAGCAGGACTTGTTTATCTTCCCACTAAAAATACTAACTTGATTGCTTTTCTTAACACGCTGACTGGCAAGTTTACATGTACAATAATGTACGATAGGGTTTTAAATAGTACAAAACTTTACTTGTTTTTTGATAAGATGGAAGAATTTCCCGAAATTGAAGACGCTAAAACATTAGCTGAAGGCATGGATAAACCATGTTTGGTGCCCTTAGTTGCAACTGAGTTGGATATATCAAACCCCTCAGAGTTGTTTCTAAGTCTAAGGAGAAACTATGATTTATCCTATTTTCTAGAATCGATGGGAGATTATCGTCATGTTTCCAGATATTCAGTTATAGGCTTAGGATCTTTACTTCACTTCAGATATAATGGGTCCGAGATGGAGATTGAAGGGCGTGATAATCTAAAGAGATTATCCAGGAATCGCTTAGAAAATCTAGGTGATGATTTTGATCCACTTAGAGCTCTTCGCAAGGCGATGTTTATAGAAGATATGCAAATACTTGGGTTAGATTTACCTCGCTATGTTTTAGGTGTAACTGGCTATCTAGCTTATGATTATGTCTATGAGGACACTATTTCAAACTCTGAAGGGGAGGTTGATTCTGAAGAACCTATTCTTGAATTTGTTTTGCCCGAGACCGTCATAGTTTTTGATCATAAACTAAATCAGACTTATTATGCTTCTCTGATGGTATTTTTAGAGGAATCAAATTTTGAAACTGTTCATGAAAGGGCAATTTCTCGATTGAAAAACTTGACCTCGATTATGAGAGAAGATTCAGAGAGGGAAAATAAAGAGTTCAGTGTTGACACAAATTTTGAGAAGAGTGAGTTTGAGGAGAATGTGAAGAAGATTAAGAAATATATTAGATCTGGAGAAGTAATTCAGACAGTGCTTTCAAGAAGTATCACTTTGACACCCTCTCCAAACTTAGATGATTTTTACTTGAATCTTAGAAGAATCAATCCTTCTCCTTACATGTTCTTCTTGGACTTTTCAAACCAAAAGATTGTAGGGTCCAGTCCAGAAGCACTGGTGAGGGTGGAAGGGGAAGAAGTTATGACTAGGCCCATAGCTGGAACCAGACGACGGGGTGAGAGTGAAGAGGATGATTTTGATTTGGAAACTGAGTTGATTAATGATGAAAAGGAACGTGCTGAGCATGTGATGTTGGTGGATTTAGGTCGAAACGATATTGGAAAGGTATCTAAATTCGGTTCCGTAAGCGTTCCGGATTTTATGAATATTGAAAAATATGGGGACGTCCAGCACATTGTAAGTACGGTCACCGGAGAACTGAAAAAAGATTTTGATTCTATCGATGCATTAAAAGCTTTGTTCCCAGCTGGTACGGTAACCGGTGCGCCAAAAGTAAGAGCTATGGAAATAATAGATGAACTGGAACCTACGAAAAGAGGTATATATTCCGGTTCAGTTGGGTCAATTAGTTATACTGGAGATGCTGATTTTGCGATTACCATCAGGACTTTAACTTCTACGGAAGAAAAGGCTCAAATTCAAGTGGGAGCCGGCATAGTAGCTGATTCTGATCCGGAAGAAGAATTCTTTGAAACTCAAAATAAAGCTCGTTCACTACTTCGAGCAGCAGGTGTTGAAGATGAAAATAGCAGTGATAGATAATATTGATTCCTTTGTCTATAATCTTGTCCAATATATTGGAGAGTTAGGTTCTGAGCCACTTGTATTGGGGAATGATTCAGATATTGAAGAAATCGAAGAAATGGATCCGGATGGTATTGTTATTTCTCCAGGTCCAGGGGTTCCAGAAACTTCGGGAGTGTCTCCTGAGGTTGTAAGGAGATTCGGTGAAGAAATCCCTACGTTAGGTGTTTGTCTAGGTCATCAAATCATTGCTTATGCATTTGGAGGGGAGATTTCCAAAGCTAGTCAGCTAATGCATGGTAAAACCTCTATGATAAGTCATGAAGGTGGAAAATTATATCAAGATATTTCAAATCCCTTCAAAGCAACTCGATATCATTCCTTAATTGTAGATAATTCTTCTCTCCCCGATTGCCTTCAAGTGACAGCCAGAGCAGAGAGTAGTAAGGAAATGATTATGGGAATCGAACATAAGGAACATCCGATAATGGGAGTTCAATTTCATCCCGAATCTATTCTCACATCCAGTGGCAAACGAATCATGGAAAATTTCTTAGAGGTGGTTGAAGCTTGAATTCTATTCAATCTGGCATTCAAAAATTGGTAGATAAGAGTGACTTTAGTCCTGAAGAAGCAGAAGGTTTTATGAGAGAGATTATGTCAGGAGATGCTACTTCTTCACAAATAGGGTCCTTCCTCACAGCGCTCAGAATTAAAGGAGAGACACCAACGGAGATAGCTTCATTTGCAAGGGTAATGCGAAATTTTGCTTTTACTATTAATCCGGACATAGATAGAACTGTAGTGGATACTTGTGGAACCGGTGGAGACGATGTAAATACATTCAACATCAGCACTTCCGCTATGTTCGTTGCGGCCGGAGCTGGAATACCCATTGCTAAACATGGGAATAGATCTGTTACCAGCAAGTCCGGAAGCGCCGATGTTCTCGAATCATTGGGAGTGAATATAGAAGCCTCTCCAAATGAAGTGGAGCAGACAATTGAGGATATAGGAATTGGTTTTATGTTTGCTCCTAATTTCCATAAAGCTATGAAACACGCTATAGGCCCCAGAAAAGAGATTGGGTTAAGGACCGTTTTCAATGTTTTAGGCCCACTAACTAATCCAGCCGGGGCAGATGCCCAAGTCATGGGTGTATACGATTCAAATTTAACTGAAAAAATGGCAAGAGTTCTCAAAAAATTGGATTGTAAGAGAGCCTTAGTAGTTCATGGTCTTGATGGACTCGACGAAATATCGACATTGGGGAAAACGAAAATCTCCGAACTTTCAGATGGTGATATTCAAAACTTAGTGATAGAACCTGAAGAGGTTGGTATCTCTGAGTCAGATGTTAAAGAGATTTCAGGGGGAGATGCTACTGAAAATGCTAGAATAATGCTTGATATTTTGAATGGAAAGAAGGGTCCTAGAACTGATATTGTTTTGTTAAATGCAGCAGCAGCTATATTTGTGGGTGGGAAAGCGGAGAATTTGGAGGAGGGGGTTGAAGTAGCTCGGGAGTCGATAAATTCCGGAAAAGCATACGAAAAGTTGGTTCAATTAGTGAAGTCTTCTGGTGGCGACGTGAATAGATTGTATCAATTGGAGGGTTCAATTTGAATATATTGGATGAGATTGTTGAAACAGTCCAACTACGGATTGAGAAAGAAAAAGGAGATAAACCTCTCGAAGAAATGGAGATAAATTCGTATGATGGTAAGAGCTTGGCGGATAAAATAAGATCTGCATCTGAAACATCCGTGATAGGGGAATTGAAAAAAACATCACCAACATCTGAAGTTTTTCGAGAAAATTTTCAACCTTCGCAACTGGCGAAATCTATTTCTAGAGGGGGTGCTGTTGGGATTTCAGTTTTGACTGAACCTTCTTATTTCGAAGGAGACATCGATTATTTAGTAGAAGTTTTGAATTCTGTTGAAATACCTGTTTTGAGAAAGGACTTCATCGTTGATGAATACCAGTTATACCAATCTGCAGAGATGAAAACTGACTCTGTTTTATTGATTTCAGAAATCTTAGGGGAAGAGCTTTCCAAATTTGTGGAACTTGCTCAAGATTTAGGAATGGAACCGCTGGTTGAAGTAAGGAATGAAGAGCAAGCGGAACTGGCAAAGGCTAGTGGAGCTGAACTTATAGGCGTAAACAATAGGGATTTGAACTCGATGGAGATAGACATTTCAAGGACTGAGAGAGTTTTTGAAAATATTTCTGATGAGTTTGTTTTAGTGAGTGAGAGCGGAATTGGTGATAGGGCTGATGTTAGAAAAGTAGCAAAAGCAGGTGCAGATGCTGTTCTGGTAGGGTCAGCAATTATGAACTCTTCTAATGTTCAGGAAAAAGTACGAAGTTTAGGTGGATTTGATGGCTAAGGTGAAAATGTGTGGTCTGACCTCAACAAAGGATGCTAAAATGGTTTGTGAATCAGGTGCAGATTTTGCTGGCGTGATAAATCAGGTCAATGTACCAACTCCGAGAGAAATAGACCTTGAGAAGGCAAAGGAAATAATTGAAACTGTTCCAGAAGATGTTCAAACTGTATTGGTTACAATGGTTGAAGAGCTAGAGGAATTAAAGAATTTAGAGAGGAAACTTAACCCTGATTACATTCAAATCCATTCGGACATTTCAACGGTTCAACTTAGAGACTTAGAAAAAGATATCGATGCTGGTATTATAGGAATCGTTTCAATTCCTCCGGACCTTGAAAGTTCTAAAGAGGTAATCTCGAAAGCAAAACGGAGAGGAGAAAAAGTTGATTTACTTCTGTTGGATACTAAAGGAGGTCATGAAGGTGATAGGATGACTCACGATTGGAATATAAGTTCAAAAATCAGAGAATCTGTAGATGTTCCGATGATATTGGCTGGAGGTTTGGCCCCTGACAACGTGGAAGAAGCTATTGAAAAAGTAGACCCATATGCGGTTGACGTAGCTAGCGGTGTAGAGTCAGAACCAGGAAAGAAGAGTCTCGAATTAGTTAAAGACTTCATAAAAAGAGGAGGGAACTAAAATGGTTCAAGTAACGGTTGGAGAAGACGGTCGGTTCGGAAAGTTTGGTGGTCAGTACGTAAATGAGATGTTGATGCCTTCTTTGATAGAGCTTGAAGAAGAATTTGATAAAAATTACTCAAAGCCTGAATTTCAGAAAGAGTTTGAACATTTACTGCAAGATTTTGGAGGTAGACCTACTCCTCTTTACCACGCGGAAAATCTTAGCGATATAGTTGGGTCAAATGTGTATCTTAAGAGGGAAGATTTAGTGTGTGGAGGATCTCACAAACTTAACAACACACTGGGCCAAGCCCTCCTAACTCGAGAAATGGGAAAAGAACGCATGATAACCGAGACTGCAGCCGGGATGCACGGTGTGGCCTCTGCCATGGCGGGAAACGCTCTCGGAATCGATGTTGAGGTATTCATGGGGGTCAAAGATATAGAGAGACAGCCTACGAATGTCGAAAGGATGAAACTGTTGGGTGCTGATATTAAACCTGTAGAGATCGGAAAAGGGGTTCTCAAAGATGCAGTGTCAGATACGTTGAGAGAATGGGCATCTTGCTCCGGGAATACTCATTATTTAATGGGCTCAGCTGTAGGGCCCCATCCTTATCCCGAAATAGTGGCGTCGTTTCAGAGCGTGATAGGTGAAGAGATTAAAGACCAGGTTGTTGAGAAGGAGGGAAGTTTACCCGATGCAGTGGTCGCTTGTGGTAGTGGAGGAAGTAATTCTCTAGGGGCTTTCAGACCGTTTATAGAAGAAAATGTCAGGCTTTACTTTGTAGAGGGTGGTGGGGAAAATTTGGACTCGGACAATAGCGCTGCAGCATTTCAACTCGGAGCTCCTGGAGTGATTCACGGAGCTCTAACTTACATTCTCCAAGACGAACACGGTCAGATAAAACCGTCCAAAACAAGAAGTGCCGGATTGAATTATCCTGCCAGGGGGCCTCAATTGTCCCACCTTTACGAAACCGGTAGGATGAAGGCGTGTTATGCTTTCGATGATCAGGTTTTTGAAGCGGTTAAAGTCATGGCGGAAAATGAGGGGCTTATCCCGGCCCTAGAGACTTCTCATGCGATAGCTTACATGATTAACAATAAGGATGAATTTGGTGAGGATGAGATTATAGTTTTGAATTATTCGGGTCGTGGAGATAAAGATATGGATTCGATTTTGGGGTATCTAGATGATGAAGATTGAAGAAAAATTTGAAGAACTTAAAGAGAAAGGTGAGGGGGCTTATATGCCTCATATATATTATGGGGATCCCACTCCTGAATTCTCTAGAAAAGAGATCAAGAAGTTAGCGGAGAACGGAGCAGATTTGATAGAATTTGGGATTCCTTTCTCCGATCCGACGGCGGATGGAGCTACGTTCCAGGAAGCTTGTGAGAGAGCCCTGAAGAACGGAGTTACTCCCGAAGACTGTCTTAAAGGAATAGAGAGGTTGAGATCGGAAGGATTGGAGATACCGATAATCGTAACAACTTATTATAACATAATTCATACTTACGGTCAGAACGAGTTTTTGGAGAGGTTGTCGGAGGTAGGGGCTCAGGGAGTTATCGTTCCAAACATACCGCTTGAAGAAGCAGAACCTCTAAAGGAAGCCGCCGATGAGCTAGGAATAGACATAATACTTCAAGTAACTCCAAATACTTCGGAAAAAAGAGTGGAGGAGATTGCAAAATTTTCCTCCGGATTCCTTTATGTAGTTAATATGGAGGGTGTTACGGGAGCTAGAGAGTCCGTACCAAAATCTACCGTAGACCTAATGGAATCGGTAAGAGAGTCCGCAGAAATCCCACTAATGGCCGGGTTCGGAGTTTCGAAAGAAAGCCATGCAAATGCGTTAACGTCCGCCGGAGCCGATGGCGTGATTACAGGCAGTGCTCTAGGGAACATCTACGAGAAAAATTTATCCAACCCTGAAGATACATTGGACAAAATAGGAGATTTTGCGAGCCGCATGAAGAACGCGTGTGTTCAAGGCTATAGCAAGTAAATACAGCCTATCAGCTATATGAAAAAGAAAATCACGATAATCAAAGCCGAGAGAAGAGAGAGCCAAATCACCATCGCCCACCTCGTCATAGACTTTGCCTTGTCCGCTTGATACCAAGTTCGAGGCTTGATCCCTTCAACCAGGAAAGTCAAAACTCCGGCAAGGTTTATGCAAGTAAGATTAATCAGGAAAAGAACCATCGAACTTCCAGCCATAGTTAAATACCCAGCGCCGAACAAAAGTCCAGAAGTGACTAAAGTGGGCAGCAAAGAAATCGAAACCATCACACCGATCAAAGCCGTGGCCACATCTCTAGTGAACGATATAGCTCCAGCAGTTCCTGCGGCAAGTGCCAAAACGACGTCTCCTATTCCAGGTTGTAACCTGGTCATTATGAACTCCCCTTCAGGGGTAGATAAGAGGAAAAATCCAACGACCGCGCTTATCAAAAAAGCCGTCAGGGTACCGAGAAATATCGTCCTTATAGATTCTTTTCCTAATACAGGTTCTGCTAGAGCCGTTGCTAGAGAAAGTCCCATATTTGGCCCCACAAATGGTGCGATGACCATTGCACCTATTATAACCGCCATATCGGCCATTGTATCTCCAAGGACGCCAATAGATGCGACTATAGCGGCTAGTGCCATAAGCAAGAGATAGTCTCCGGAGAGTTCGCTTTTGGTTGAGAGGGTGGAGTAAAGTTCCTCTCTGCTTATACTTCGTGATTCTTTTTTCTCTTCTTTTTTCTTTTCTTCACTTTCTTCTTCCGTTTCTTTTTCTTCCGGTTGCGGGGATATGGCTTCTAGCTTTTGGACTATGAGTTTGAAATCTTCTAAATGAGAGAAATTGTCGTTGAGGGAATCTATCACGTTTTGACTTTTTTCGGCTTTCAGAACTATTTTGACTGAATCGGTCTCGTCCAGATGGGTGTCGGGCCAGTAATCCAGAACGAATTCATTATCTTCCAGTATTTCTTCGCATTTTTCTCGCTGGTCCTTTGGAATTATCATTTCAATTATTCTCAAGGCCAATTTTATCCCTCAAATATGTGAATTATCCTTATTCATTTTTTAGATATTAATTTTGGCCATTCAGAATAATTTTAAAGATTCAGGTCCCATTCTGTTATGATGCCTGTAGAAAAGATAAACCTGCCTGGAGTTGGAAAAAAGTTCATCGTTGAAGACGATGAGAAAGAAGTTATTGTTATTATCCATAATACGGGTAAGCGAGAAGTACATATGAAGAAGAAAGGGGAGGAGCACAGTGAAGAATTGTTCGAACTTTCCGACACTCAAGCTCGAGAACTTGGAGCTATTCTTGAAGG